>JAPLQC010000061.1 GCA_026399895.1 Burkholderiales bacterium | reverse complement strand
CAATTGATGACATACCGAGTAACAGCGCCACAATCGGTGCGAAGGCAAACACCATAATGCTGTCATTCAGCGCGACCTGCGACAGCGTGAATAGTGGATCGCCATTCGTCAGGCGACTCCAGACAAACACCATTGCGGTACAGGGCGCAGCTGCCAATAAAATCAAACCAGCGATATAGCTGTCGATTTGCTCAGTGGGTAGCATTGGCGCGAACAAGTGCCGAACGAAGATCCAAGCCAATAACGCCATCGAGAATGGCTTGACCAGCCAATTGACGAACAGCGTGACGCCAATGCCGCGCACATGCTGCCGGACCTCATGCAGTGCGGCAAAGTCCACCTTCACCAGCATCGGGATGATCATCACCCAGATCAGTAAACCGACTGGTAGGTTGACGCGTGCGACCTCAAGCGCGCCGATCGCTTGAAATGGCACGGGAAAAAATTGTCCGAGCGCGATACCGACGACGATACAAGCAAAAACCCACAGACTCAGGGTGCGTTCGAAGAAACTCATCAGCTAGTACTTTATAGAAGCGGGATGCTGGAATTTAAGACGCGTGGCCTTCCGTCTGCCCGGTGCTACAGGTGACGGTAGGTATGGGTGAGCAGGGATTTCCGCCACAGCAGTTTTCAGTCAGAAATTCGAGCAGTGTATTCATGGCTTGTATCTTCGCAGAATGAATCACGAACCGACCTTCATGCCGTGAGCTTGCAAGATCAGCATGCACCAACTCTTTCATATGAAAGGTCAGGGCGGATGGCGATATACCCAACTCCTGAGCGAGTTGACCTGCAGTGCGACCAGTGGGCCCTGCCTGCACCAGCGCACGGAAGATTGCCAGTCGCGACTCTTGCGCTAGCGCTGACAGTGATCGAACAGCAGTTTTGTTATCCATGCTCATGATTGGCTTTCAATGAGGCTGGCGTCATCCGATGGTCTGACAGAACCGATCTCACGTACACGCTCTTGTAAAGCAATCTTGTCGAGCTTTTCCATCGGCAAGCTGAGGAGAATCGCGATCCGGTTGGAGATTTGATACATGGCTCGTTGAAAGGCACGGATGCGGACATCCTCGGAGCCTTCAACGGCAACTGGATCTTCAAATCCCCAGTGCGCAGTCATTGGCTGCCCTGGCCACATCGGACAGACCTCGCCCGCAGCTTGATCGCAGACGGTAATCACGAAGTGCATGTGCGGTGCATCTGCTTGTGCAAATACATCCCAGCTTTTGCTTTGCAGGCCATCGGTGGGGAAGCGCGATTTTTCCAGTAGCTGAACCGCGATCGGGTGGACCTCACCTCGCGGGTGGCTACCGGCACTGAACCCGCGAAAACGCCCACCACCGAGTTTGTTGATGATGGATTCGGCAAAGATGCTGCGCGCCGAGTTTCCGGTGCATAAAAACAAGATATTCATGACTTTCGTGTCCATCTCGCCCCCCTTTATTAAATTTGGACGCACCCATGGCGTATGTCGTACTGGCCTAGTCTTTAGTCGACGTACGTCCCATTATTTCATCATTTCAATATTTATTCAAATCTTATGATATCATTTTCATTGTTTCTATTTGTCGTGATTAATGGGTCTTTTGCGGCTAAAAGTTCGGAAAGCGAGGAAAACGGTGAAAGTCGGTATCAACGGAATGGGACGAATCGGGCGGCTTGCCCTACGTGCTGCCATGGGCGCAGCAGACCGACAGGGTGACGACCCGTACGCCGGAAACCGGCTTGAAGTGGTCCACCTCAACGAGATAAAGGGCGGGGCAGCGGCAACTGCGCATCTCTTGGAATTTGATTCGGTTCAGGGTCGCTGGCGCGCCGGCATTGAAGCGCTCGACGAGTCGCATATCCGGATCGGCGACAAAACGCTCGGTTTCTCGAGCCACCCAAAAGCAGAAGAAATCCCCTGGGGCGATCTTGGCGTTGATCTAGTGCTTGAGTGCACCGGCAAGTTACTCACGCCCGAGACCTTGCAGGGACACCTCGATCGAGGCGCCAAGCGTGTGATTGTGGCAGCCCCGGTCAAGTTTGAATCTGTGCTGAACCTTGTATTCGGCGTCAATCACCATTTGTACGACCCTGCGAAGTACCCGATCGTCACCGCCGCGTCGTGTACGACAAATTGTCTCGCCCCTACCGTCAAGGTAGTACACGAGGCGATCGGTATCCGGCACGGGCAGATCACTACTATTCATGATCCGACCAATACCAACGTCGTCGTTGATGCCCCGCACCGAGATTTACGTCGCGCGCGCAGCGCCATGTTGAGCCTGCAGCCGACGACTACCGGTAGCGCTACCGCGATTGCCCTTATCTACCCAGAACTGAAAGGCAAGCTGAATGGCCATGCGGTGAGGGCGCCGGTACTGAATGCTTCGCTGACGGATTGTGTATTTGAGCTTGCGCGTACGACTACTGTCGACGAGGTCAATGCGCTTTTCGCTGCCGCTGCCAGTGGACCACTGGCGGGTATTCTGGGCTTCGAAACCAAACCACTGGTGAGCGCAGACTATGCACGCGATACCCGCAGTGCGATTATCGATGCGCCTTCTACTATGGTGACCGACGGCACCCTGTTGAAGGTCTATGCCTGGTACGACAATGAAATGGGATATTCCTGTCGCATGGTCGATTTGGCTTGTTATCTCAACGCGCAGGGGTTGTAGTCGATGGGTGCGCCGAGCGCTGGTTTGCGCCAATACCTGATTGTTACTTCAGCCTACTGGAGTTTCACACTCACCGATGGTGCTTTGCGGATGTTGGTGCTGATGCACTTTTTCCGCCTAGGGTATTCACCATTTACGCTGGCTTTTCTTTTTCTGCTGTACGAAGCGGCCGGGATAGTCGCAAATTTGATCGGTGGCTGGCTAGCAACGCGATTCGGCATTGCGCGCATGTTGATGGTGGGATTAAGCACCCAAATTGCGGGATTTTTATTACTAGCCGCGCTCTCTCCAGAATGGAGTGCCGCACTCTCCGTGGCGTGGGTCGTCGCAGCTCAGGGAGTTTGTGGTGTCGCCAAGGACCTGACAAAAACCGCTTCGAAGTCAGCTTAACGGCCGGCGAGGCATCCGGACAGTTATTCCGCTGGGTGGCATGGTTCACCGGTAGCAAGAATGCGATGAAAGGTATTGGCTTCTTTGCCGGTGGATTACTACTCGACAGTTTCGGTTTCTCACATGCCCTTTGGTTGATGGCGGGCCTGTTGAGCATCGTATTGATCTTGGTTTTTTTCAGCTTGCCTCCCATGATGGGCAAGTCAAAAGCGTCTGCCAGTATCCGCGAATTATTCGGTAAGCAAAGAGCGATCAACTTATTGGCCGCCGCCCGAATCTTTTTATTCGGTGCGCGCGATGTCTGGTTTGTGGTGGGTGTGCCTGTCTTCTTGTATAGCCAAGGTTGGAATTTCACGATGGTAGGCACGTTCATGGCGTTCTGGACTATCGGCTATGGTGTCGTACAGGCCTTAGCACCAAAAGTGATCAGACGTAGCACGGATGGCTTATCGAATGAGGTACCTGCCGCACGCCATTGGTCATTGTTACTGGCGTTCGTGCCCCTAGTATTAGCAGGCGCGGTGGTTTCTGGCCAAGAGCCCATTGAATGGATTGTCGTTGGCGGGCTTACCTTATTCGGTTTCGCCTTTGCGGTGAACTCGTCAGTTCACTCTTATCTCATTCTGGCTTATGCAGGCTCTGAAAAGGCAGCAGAGGATGTTGGGTTCTACTATGCGGCCAATGCAACCGGTCGCTTTCTCGGAACCTTGCTTTCAGGTCTACTGTATCAGTGGGGTGGCGTGTCTTATGCGCTGTATGGGTCTGCCGCGATGTTGCTGGCGTGCTGGATAATTACGACCGCGCTACCGATGACGCATGCATTACCGATGCCGAATGCGGGATCCGATACGCCAGCGAATTGAATCAAAACATCTTTGCCGGCGTATAACGCACGCCGAAGGATAGCCATCGCTGATTCATGGTGCCGCCAGCTTGCTGGCCAGCGGTCGCGTCGAACTGCAGTAAACCCGGGATCAGGCTGTAGCGCGTTCCCGCTTGCCAGTAGGTAGAGTCAGCACTGTTACCAAAACTCTCGGCGATCAGTGTCCAGTGCTTGTCGAGATTCAGCTCGGTACCCACACCCCAGGTCATTAAATCTTTGCTGGTTGCCTTGTCGCGTAACCAGCCCGTATTGACATGCACCACCAGTAAGTCGTCGGCGAATGAGAGTGACAGTGGAATATACGCATAGCGATTGCCAAGCAGGTTCGGGCCGGGGTTCACTTCGGGGTGTTGCACCGTACCGATCGCCGCGCCAATGCCCCAACCATTCGGCTCCAGCGTTTTGAAGAGCGTCTTGGCCTGAAACACATAATCACCGGTCCAGCCCGCGGCATTATCGAATTTTGCGGCGCCGGCACCGACCGTCAACTCCAGGTTGCCGGTCAGGTTGCATGCAGGTAGCGCCCAGATCTCTTGGCTGCTGCGGTAGGACCGAACCCAGCTCTCCAGCTGGCAGCTGCCTGGGGTCGTTAGTCTGGCGTCATCGGTGACGAATGGGCGCGCAGCCCATGCGCCATTGGCAGCCAAGCAAAGCAAAAGGGGAAGGATCGATTTCCACATAAGCTTGCGATTCTATACAGGCGCAAAAAAATAGCCCGCCGAGGCGGGCTATAAAACATCTCGGAGATTACTGCTTACTTCCAGATCGGCGCGCCGGCGCTATCCTTGAACGACGTTTTCCAAATATCTTGGATTTGCTTCACGACAGGCGCAGGGATAGGCACGTACTCAAGCTCGGTCGCCATTTGGCCACCGTTCTTGTAAGCCCAGTCGAAAAACTTCAACACGGCACGACCAGTCAATGCATCAGCCTGTGCCTTGTGCATCAGGATGAACGAGGCACCAGTTGCTGGCCAGCTCTGCTTGCCAGGCTGGTTAGTCAACAGAACGCCCATGCCGGGGGTGTTCGCCCAGTCAGCGTTGGCAGCTGCAGCTTTGAACGACTCATCGTCGGGCATAACGAATTCACCATCGCGGTTCTTCATCTGGCCGTAAGGGATTTTGTTACGCTTTGCGTAGGCGTACTCAACGTAGCCGAAAGCACCTTTGACGCGCTGTACGTTCGCAGCTACGCCTTCATTGCCCTTGCCACCCACACCGGTTGGCCACTTGACCGCATTGCCGGTACCGACTTTATCTTTGAACTCGGCGTTAGCCTTGGACAGGTAGTCGGTCCAGAGGAAGGTTGTGCCCGAGCCGTCAGCGCGGTGGACCACGGTGATAGCTACATCTGGCAGTTTCACATCTGGGTTGACTGCAGCGATGGCCTTGTCGTTCCACTTGCTGATTTTGCCAAGGTGGATACCTGCGATGAGTTCAGGCGTGAACTTCAACTGGCCTGCCTGAATGCCATCCAGGTTAAACACTGGCACCACGCCACCGATAATGGCCGGAAATTGCACGATGCCTTCTTTTTCAAGCTCTTCCAGTTTCATTGGCTGGTCGGAAGCACCGAAGTCAACGGTCTTGGCCTTGATCTGGCGCATGCCACCACCCGAACCGATCGACTGATAGTTCAAGCCGATGCCGGTAGATGCCTTGTAGGCCTCGGCCCACTTCGAGTAAATTGGGAAAGGGAAGGTCGCGCCAGCGCCGGTAAATTCAGCTGCCTGGACTGAGAGGGTCATTAAAGCGCCTACTGCAGCTACGGCGACGCCTTTGATCAATTGCTTGGTTCGCATGGATACTCCTTGGGGGATTGTTAGACAGTCAACAAAAGACTGGCCGAACTTTACGGAATGAATATTTCATCCATATGACACTTATGACAGCTTCAAGCGAATAATTACTTCCTTTATAACGCTGTCACGGGTTTGTCATGAAGCTACATTAGGCTCAGTCATGAAAATCACTGCCAAAGCCCCTGTGAGCACAAAATCCCCTGCGAATGTGTCGCCGCCTGCCAGCTTCCTCAACCGGGAGCTATCGATGCTTGCGTTCAACCGCCGCGTACTGGCGCAGGCTCAGGATGCTGACATACCGTTGCTGGAGCGGCTTAAGTTTCTTTGCATCGTCAGCAGCAACCTAGATGAATTTTTTGAAGTGCGCGTGGCCAGTTTGCTGGCGCGTGACCGAGAAGAGGGTGCTGCCGGGAAGGGCATGTGGATGCGCGGCTTTGACCAAGTCAGTGTGGCTGCCCATGCGCTGGTGGAAGAGCAGTACCAAGCACTTAACGACCACATACTTCCGGCACTCGCCGGACAGGGTATTCATTTGCTTCGACATCTGGACCGCAACGATGCGCAGCGCCTGTGGGTAAAAGACTATTTCGAGCGTGAGGTGCGCCCCTTACTGACGCCGATTGTGCTCGACCCCGCGCATCCGTTTCCACAAGTCGTTAATAAGAGTCTGAACTTTATCGTCGAGCTGGCAGGTAAGGATGCATTCGGTAAAGGTACCTCGATCGCGGTCATGAAGGCACCTCGGGTATTGCCGAGGATTATTCGCTTGCCTGATGGTTTAAATGGTAATGGGGTTGCCTACTGCTTGTTGTCGTCAGTAATCCATGCCCATATCGCTGATCTTTTCCCGGGTCGCCAAGTTCTTGGGTATTCACAGTTTCGCGTCACCCGAGACAGCGATCTATGGGTCGATGAGGTAGAGGTAAAAAACCTACGCCAAGCGTTGAAAGGCGAATTACAAACGCGCCAATTCGGATTTGCAGTGCGTCTCGAGGTCGCTCAGAATTGCCCGGAAAATCTGTCCAATTTTCTTCTCGAGCAATTCGATATTTCGCCGGAGTTTTTATATCCAGTCGACGGCCCGGTGAATATGGTGAGGCTGAATGAGCTGATTGATTACGCATCTGAGCCGGAATTTCGTTTCAAGCCCTTTGCAGCAGATCTGTCGATGCCGTTGGCACATGAGGATATCTTTGCACTCATTAGCCAGCGAGACTGGTTATTGCATCATCCTTATCAATCATTCGAACCTGTCATCGAGTTTCTGCGCGCGGCTGCAGTCGATCCCTCGGTAGTCGCGATCAAGCAGACAATTTACCGAACCGGGATGAACTCCGAGCTAATGGAGTCGCTGATCGCCGCTGCTCAAAACGGTAAGGAAGTGACCGTAGTGGTGGAACTGATGGCGCGCTTTGATGAAGAGGCCAACATTAACTGGGCCGACAAGCTGGAGCGAGTTGGTGCCCAAGTGGTCTACGGTGTGGTGGGTATGAAGACGCACGCCAAAATGGCGCTGGTGATTCGCCGCGAATCCGGTAAGTTGAAAATGTACGCCCACCTTGGTACGGGAAATTATCACCCCACGACCACCAAGTTTTATACGGACTTTGGTTTATTGACGGCGAATCAGTCGTTGGCCCGAGAGGTGAATGAGGTCTTTATCAACCTAACCAGCCTGACACGGCCCAGAAAACTGGGTCATTTATGGGTCGCCCCTTTCGAGTTGAGCAAGGAGTTGCTCAAGGCGATCCATCATGAGGCACAGATTGCAGCCGAGGGCGGTGACGGCCGTATCATTGCCAAGATGAATGCGCTACAAGATGAATCAATCATCATGGCGTTATACGAAGCCTCGCAGGCCGGTGTGAAAATTGATTTAATCGTTCGCGGTGCGTGCGTATTGCGACCCGGTGTTCCGGGGCTATCGGAAAACATTCGAGTCCGCTCCATCGTTGGTCGTTTCCTCGAGCATAGTCGCATTTTTTACTTCCACAACGGTGGTAAAGCGGATGTCTATCTCGCGAGCGCTGACTGGATGAACCGTAATCTGTTTCGACGGGTTGAGGTGGCCTTCCCAGTGCTTGATCCCGAGCTAAAGCAGCGCGTAATCGACGAGGGTTTAAAACCCTATCTGAAAGATAACCATAAAGCCTGGGAGCTTGACGCTGATGGCCATTACCATCGCCGTAAACCAAGCGCCCGACAGCCGCTATTTAGTGCCCAAGATCATCTTATGGAGACACTGGGGGGGTGATGGATCTGATTCTCTGGCGTCATGCGCAAGCGGAAGACGGTAGTCCTGACCACACGCGCGAACTCACCGCCCAAGGTCGCAAGCAGGCGCAGCGTATGGGTGCATGGTTGGATAGGGTACTGCCCGCTGGCTGCAAAATACTGAGCAGCCCCACTGCGCGCACGCTGCAAACCGTCGAGGCGCTGGGCCGTAAGTACAAGATCGTTTCTGAAATCGGCCCAGATGCTACGGCCTACGAAGTATTGCACGCGGCCGGCTGGCCGGATGCGCGCGGCCAAGTGCTAGTGGTTGGGCATCAACCTTGGCTCGGTCGCGTCGCGTCTTTAGTCTTGACCGGTGTTGAGCAAGACTGGACGATCAAGAAGTCCAATGCCTGGTGGATCGCGCAACGCGATCGCGATGAAGGCAATGCGATTTATTTAAAAGCGGTATTGGCACCAGAATTCTTCAGCGATTGAAGAGTTTCTTAATCCCTAGGCGAGTAATATTCCGCGCGTTTTATCTTTTACCGGCTGTGCGGTGAATTGTCGTCCTGCGCTTCGCTCTAGCTAACAGCGCATTTATTGGTACGACGAATACATCCACCACAATCCCAGCGGTGTAAAAATCCAGTACTCAATCGGTGCACCCATCCACCAGTTACGGTGCCAGCCGGCGTGAGTTTTTTCGAACCGGCGCAAGCCGAATGCCGGGTTCAATACAAACCAGAGAAAATCCTCACTGACCCAGAACAGCATGATGGAAGCCAGTGCACGTTGCTCTGCAGCCCAGCTAAATTCGCCAGAGAAAATCAGTGGGAAGTGAAAGAACAGCGCGATCAGTGAAAACGCCCAGGCGTGGTAGCCCGTCATCTCGCGACCACCCCAGAATAGATCGAGTAACCAATGCTTCTCAATACGCCAGGTTGGAAGATTGGCGGCCCAGCCGGCATCGCCCTCAATCGCGATCTCGAGCTTTGCGAAAAAAAATCCAAGTAACACCACAAAGCCCAGCGTGACCATGTAGTCCGGAATCAAGAGGTTCTCCATCGAGAAGTTCGCCATCGTCACCGAGTCACTGTGCGCGCTAGCTGTAGTACTTCACGTGCCGCGAATGGCTTGGCGAGTGTGCGCGCACGGGTGCGCATGGCTTCAAGCTTGTGTCGATCGTTGAGTAATCGCTGCAAACGAAATTGCAGGGTAGCGGGATCATCGGCGCGTAGCGCAGCACCCTCTTGAATCAACCATGCCGCATTGCGCTCTTCCTGACCTGGGATGGGATTCACCAGCAGCATCGGCAAACTCATCGCGAGACACTCGGAGGTCGATAGCCCGCCGGGCTTAGTGATCGCCAGATCAGCACAGGCCATTAGCCGATATACATCATCAACAAACCCCAAGGCACACAGGCGGGTGGGGAAAAGCGCTTCGATTGATTGCAGTGATTCGCGCAGTGCGTTGTTACGACCCGTCAGCACGATCAACTGTAAATCCGAATGCTGCTTCAGCAAGGACTGAACTAACGATTGCTGCAGCCCCGCGCCTGCACCGCCGTTCATCATCAGCAGGGTGGTTTTTTGTGGATCAAAACCAAGTTGTCGGGATACCGAGCTGCGATCGGGCGGCATGGCGAAGCCAGGCATCAACGGGATACCCGTTACGACAACGCGCGAGCTGGGCACACCTTGCGCATACAGTCGGTAGGCCAGTTCGTCATTTGCGACAAAGTAGCCACTGATGCCCGGTTGAACCCAAATCGGGTGCAGGTCGAAGTCGGTGACTTGTACCCAGATCGGGCAAGTGACTTGCTGCTTGAAGCGCGCATCCGCCAAAATCTCTGCAGGCAGAAAGTGGGTGCAGATAATCATGTCCGGTTGGTAGCGCCGGATTTCATCAAGTAGGCGTGATGCACACAGTGTTTGTATAGCCTTGCGCGCGCGTACAGTCAAACTTCCCGGCGCTGCTGCATCCGTTGCCCGGTACAGCCAACCCCAGGCCTCGGGGAGTCGATGCGCTAACGCCATATACACATCGCGATAAATCTTGCTGAACCAGCTTGGTACCAGCTGAAGCACATCCTGATGGCGAACCGAGATGGCAGGGAAGTCGGCACGTGCATGCGCGACCAAGGCTTCGGCGGCGCGTACGTGACCATTCCCTGCGGATACCGACAGCATGAGGATACGTTTGCGACTATCTACCGCGGTGGGGCTATCGAGCGAAAAGGACGATACAAACTCAAGACCGCTGCTTAGGCCACTATCCAGCCCACCATTCAACCCACCGTTCAGTCCACTATTCAACTCAGTACCAAGCCCGCCACTCAATCCACTCACGGGCTCGGGATAGTTAGTCACGCGGGCTGCATGCATAGCTCATCCTCGTTTACTTCCTCTTCCTTGAGTTGTGCTTGCTCCCAGCGCAGCATGATTTCATGCCAATCAACTAGTCGTAGTTCGCCGCTGGGCTCTTCCACCAGCGCCGACAAGCTCTCGACCCAATCACCATCATTGCAGTACAAGATGCCGTCAATGTCTCGAATCTCGGGCTTGTGAATATGGCCGCAGATCACGCCATCCAAACCTTGCTTGCGCGCCTCGTCAGCTAATGCCTGTTCAAACGAAGTGATATAGCTGACCGCGTTTTTAACTTTCAGCTTGAGGTATTGCGATAAGGACCAGTAGGGCAGACCGACACGTGCCCGCCAATTGTTGTAGTACTGGTTGAATTTCAGAATCATGGTGTACAGCGAATCGCCCACGTAGGCCAGCCACTTGGCGCAGGCGATCACGCCATCGAAGCGATCACCATGTAACACCAGCAGCCTGCGGCCATCGGCGGTCTTATGGACTAATTCATCACGAATCTTGATGCCACCAAAGTCTAGCCCGATGAACTGCCGAACTGACTCATCGTGGTTGCCCGGCACGAAGATGACTTTAGTCCCTTTTCTCGCCTTCTTTAGAACGACTTGAACGACATCATTGTGGGTCTGGTGCCAGTACCAGCGACGTTTAAGTTGCCAGCCGTCGACGATATCGCCGACCAAATAAAGCTTGTCGGATTCAGTGGCTTTGAGGAATTCCAGTAAGCGCTTGGCTTGGCAGCCACTCGTGCCGAGGTGAATATCAGAAATGAAGATGGTTCGGAATCGGAGTGGAACCGGTTTGTAAAGCGGATGCTTCGGTAGTTTCTTTTTTTGTTTTAATTCTGTGAAAGCTTGTCGCTGATTCATTCATGCTCTCCGATACACGGTGAGCACACACTAATGGAGAATTACTTCATCACCATGACAGCTATATGTCGGTTGTGTGACATTGCAACTGACAAGAATCGCATCAGACCAGATCGGCTCCAATCGGCCCGCCATCGTCACGCGTGATCACGATGGTGGCGGAGCGTGGTCGCGCATCACCACCGGCCGGCCAATGACTGAGATAGGTATTCGGCTTGGCGATATCAAAACCCTTGCCATTGGTGGTCTCACCAGGGTGCTGGATATTGACGAACAAGGCCTTACCATCCGGTGACTCGGCCAAGCCTGTGATCTCGCAATCGACCGTGCCAACCAAAAATCGGCGGAGTGTATCCGGCGTGGCTTCGGCGCCGACGGGGGTACGAATGTTTTTTTGCTGATCACCCTCGCGGCTGATTACTTCGCGCTGAGTACCATCGCCTACCGCGCCGGGTATTGCGGCTAGCAGCATGCAGTTACTGGTATCCGTGTAGGCGTTGTCATCGGTTTCTATCCACAGCAGGCCACTTTGCGAGAACCAGAGCCCATCTGGCGAAGAAAAATCATTGCTGGCATCCAGACCGGAGAGGTTGACGTTGTTACGATCAGCATTCTCGCGTGCCGCGAACAAGAAGACGTCCCAGTTGAATCGTGTGGCACCTTGCTGGCCATCGTGCTCTGCCCAGCGGATGATATGGCCGTTGACGTTACCTCGCCCTTGTTTGCCGGCTTTGGAGTCAGTGTAGAAGCGAGGATTAGCGGCATCCAGTTTGTTGAAGTCACGCGAGGGGTTGTAGGTGAGGGTCATGTAAACCTCGCCATTCTGCGGGTTCACTGCGCCCCATTCGGGCCTATCCATTTTTGTGGCACCAGCCGAATCGGCGGCTAGTCGGGCATGAACCAAGACGTCTGCTTGATTCGCAAAGGGATAGCTAGCATTTTTGCTGTCGATATTGTTTTGCCCCAGACTCAGCTCAAGCCAATCACCACTACCGTCGGCATTAAAGCGTGCGGCATACAGACGGCCGTCATCAAGGTATTTGTCACCGGCCGAGATACCTTTGCCAGCGTCTGCGGGATCCCAAGCTTTGGCAGATACAAATTTATAAATGTACTCACCCCGCGCATCACAGCCCATGTACCAAACCAAGGGCTGTCCAGGGCGCACCGGGCCCGGCCAGGCACCCTCATGCGCGAAGCGACCAAGTGCCGTGCGTTTTTTGGGCGCGACGTCTGGATTGAATGGATCAATCTCGACTACCCAACCGAAGGTGTTCGGCGCATGCCGGAAATCATCACTACCATCGGCAGAAGTACCGGTCACCGAGGCATCCCAGCGACTAAAGCGTTGATCGTTACCATCAGGGCCGGCGGTCGCCCATAGCTCACGCCCGTTACC
Organism: Burkholderiales bacterium; assembly: GCA_026399895.1. Classification (GTDB taxonomy): domain Bacteria; phylum Pseudomonadota; class Gammaproteobacteria; order Burkholderiales; family Burkholderiaceae_D; genus Pernthalerella. The sequence continues at coordinate 23,122 of JAPLQC010000061.1, read as the reverse complement.
TGCAAGGTTATAGCGTTTCAATGCGGTGAGTTGCTGCGCGCTACGCTTCGCGTCATCCGCCGCAGGGCGCCGGAAATAGCCAGCCCAGTTTTCTTCACAGGTGAGATAGGTTCCCCAAGGGGTATGCCCATTGGCACAGTTGCCCAGAGTGCCGCGCGTACGTTTGCCAGTGGGCGAGTAACGCGTGATCATCAGCGGGCTACCGGCAGCCGGGCCACTGATCTCTATCTCGGTCATGGTGGTGATGCGGCGATTACGCGGCGAATCCGTTTGCAACTCATAGGTGCCCGCTTTGCGGCGAACTTCAACCACGCTCACGCCGTGCGCCAACATTTCCTTGAGCACTTCGCTATCGACCGTGCGCTTGCCTTCGACAATCGTTTGTCCATTCGGATGCAAAAAGGTACTGGTAATGGCCTCATGGTTTACGCAGAGTAGACCGCGATCCGAAACCTTTGCATCCCATCGGCCTTTGGCATTCATGCCAAAGAAATGCATGCCGTCGTTATGGTCACCGGCGCGGCGAGCGAAGCTACTCGCCTCATCTGCGCCAGTGTTAGTGTAGGCAGGAATACCCGCTGCAATCGGGTCGCCCGTGGCTAGCAACATCTTGTACGAGTACCCCGCCGGTAGTCGCACCAAGTCGTCCAGCCCCTTGGTAACTGCCTTGAAATTCAGACGAAGTTTAGGCGCCGCTGCGTGTACATCACTTGAGCCGGATGCTGCGAGGCTGCCGACGCCGAGGTAGCTGGTACTGGCTGCTGCCAGTGAGCCCTTAAGTAAACCTCGGCGTGAAAGTCGCTGCTGAAGGATGTCGTCAAAACTAGTCGGGGTCGTGCAGTGCTGAGTCTTGGGCATTTGGCGCTATCAGATAAAGTTATTTGTGCTTCTTGGGGCGACCGGCGCGAAGCGGGGTAAGCGCAGCTTGCGCGGCCTTGAGTTTCTTGATGCCCATTGCGGCTAATTGTGTAATTCCGATCCGGAGCAGCTCACTCTTCTTGATATCCATGCCGCCAGCATGGCAGATTTTTTTAACCTGACCCAGCACGGCGTATTCTTGCACTGGCATGGTGAAGCTATCACGTACCAGTTTCGGCTTTTTGGGTTTGCCCGCTTTGCTGGCTTTTGGTTTGGTGACTTTCTGCTTAGTTTGCTTCGGCTGCTTCGTTTCTTTTGCTGGTTTAGCTTTTGCAGTGGCTTTAGATGCAGGTGTTTTCGGCTTCTTAGCTTGGATAGACTTGGCTACTGCTTTTTTAGCGGTCGGTTTCTTTTTAGCAGCGGCTGACTTTTTTGCAGCGGCTGACTTTTTTGCAGCGGGTGACTTTTTAGCGGCTATTGGCTTAGTAGCACGTGATTTCTTTGTCGCGGGCTTGTCAGCGACCGGGGGTTCTTCTGCGGCGGCGGTGGGGGTGGCGGTGTTGATCATCTCGCATCTCCTTCAAGGCAGTCAGCCATCAGATTTAGGTGGGAAAACAATGTAAATCATTTTATTTAATGACACAAATATGACAAGGCGATGCCCTTCGGCAGTTGGCCGCAGACGATAGGAACCTGGGCTAAGCGGAAACAGAGGCTAATAAGAATCGCGTCGGTCACACGATTGTCACTGCTAAGTCACTGAATTGAAAATTGTTGCAGATACATTCCACCCCCATGACGAGGAGGAGTGTTTATGCGCTTGATCACAGTCAGTTCCGATGGCAAGGCAAACTTTCCAAAGTTGAGCTTGAGCATTGCCAATACCCAAGAGCAAATCAGAGAAGTACAGCGATTGCGATACAAAGTCTTCGTTGAGGCTACCGGCCTACAATCCCTAAGAAATTCCGATGGGCTGGAGTGTGACGAATTCGATGAATTCTGTGACCACCTCATCGTACGCGACACCCGAACGGGTGAAGTCGTTGGCACTTACCGAGTGCTCACACGGCATGGTCTGAAGAAGACGAAAACCTTCTATTCCGAAAAAGAATTTGATCTGGGGAAGCTATCCCCCATTCGGGACTCGATTATCGAGGCAGGGCGTGCCTGCATACATCCAGACTATCGACATGGCGGTGTCATCATGATGCTATGGTCTGGCCTGGCTTCGTGCATGCAGCGAGAACGAGCCCAATTCCTGATTGGTTGTGCAAGCATCAGCTTGGCTGACGGTGGTAACTCAGTTAATGCGCTGTATCGAAGGCTAGCCAAAGAAAATTTTTGTCCAGACGAATATCGCGTGTCACCAAAATTGAAGTATGAGTTACACGACGGTCCAACTCATGAGGTCCTGCAAGTGCCGCCACTGATTAAAGGTTATTTGCGGAGTGGCGCTTGGGTATGTAGCGAGCCTGCTTGGGATCAGGATTTTCATACAGCAGACTTATTTATGATGCTGCCCTTGTTCCGCTTAGATAGTCGCTACGCAAGGCACTATTTGAAGGATGCGCAAACCGCCTGATGTAATCCGGGGCGGACGATCACAATGGTAGATGCTACGACCAAGATCACCAGACTAAGCTAACGCCAAAGCTGGTGGCAGCGTTAGCTTAGTTTTGAGTTCCTGTGTTGGGGCAGGCTTCATCCGCTCTGACAAACGCTATGTCTGCAAACCCAGCCCGCGCCTTCTCTTTGGTGTTATCCGAGTCAGAGGCAATTGCGAGCAGTTTCAGCTTGCCGCCCGTTGATCCAAATGTCCGATGCAGGTCGTCAAGGACATTCACCCGCTCGGCGACCCACTTGCCTGACTCTACATTCCCTGTTCTGAGTACGACCATCTGTGCCCGAGAGGTATACGCATTTGGCATCCTTGTGCCGATCGGATGCATGTTGTCCCAAACATAGTTGATTGCGCCATCAGGAACGTGGCTGCCAAAAAATCCGCGTGCAATAGTTAGCGCTGCTTTGTCCGCCAGTGTCAACGCTTCCTTCGGCAGCGAAAATGCCAAATACACCCGCGCTGCATAATCGTCGCCCTGTCGTTTTGTCATATTGGCTGATTTAACGACACTGTCGGTCCGCCAAAGCCAGCAAAGCATTGGCGTTTCATGCAGATCAACGTCCACCAGACGACCTAAAAGGGCCATGCTTGCATCCGCATTTGCTTCGATAGCATTCACCCCATCCCAATGGCGCTGTCGATACGTTGTGGCCGGAACATGGGTCTCCAGGCGGATGATTTGCCAGGAGGGTGGGATCGACAGCGTTGGAGGAGTTACGGGATCAAAGTTGCTTACAAATACCGCCGCTCTGGCGATGGTCGAAAAAAGCAATAGAAGTATTGCGAAACCGAGTGCGAAGATGTTGGCTTGGTGTTCGGTATGAATCATCAATAAGTTAGATTTCATTCGGCTGAATTGAGTTAGTACCTACAAAAACTTTTTCCCTTTAAAACGTTCAAACCAATCACTCATATCTCCTTCTGGATCATCATTTTCATTTTTATCACTTTGATTATCTTGAGATATGAAATCTTCAATTTGATCATTGACTTTGTTTGTATAAGCAACTGGGTGGACGCTACCTTGAACTGAAAACAAATGGATGTCCTTATGAGCTTTTGTGGACTCAAGTACCTGAGGAGTCACCATATGAGAGTCGCCGGAATGAACTAGCAACATCGGCGCCTTTGTTTTCGAAAAATACTTTTCGTAACTCATACCTTGCAGGCCCTGTCTAAAGTCGAGATCGGCGTATGAAGGCCGCATCACCGCTCTTAATAAACGGGGATCTACATTAAGGTCTCGTGCAACTGATGTAATAGAGTAGTGGATATTGGGTTCGCTAGCACGGCTACCTGCGACATAGATAGCACCCATGATTGCCATAAGTCCGGACCAAGGAACAACTGCCCCAACATCATTTATAACGAGTGATGTAATGAAAGGCGGTTCCTCGGCAGCAAGTGTCACGGCAAGTAGCCCGCCCATGCTGTTTCCGATAAGGTGCAGGCAGGTTTCTTGAGTACTTGGATCAACCGACACGGTATTCTTTTTGACCTTCTGATTACTGCCAACGATGAATGATATGGCCGAGGAGATGTCAGCTAAACAAGAACTCATCTTGTAGTCGAGGTCATCAGGGAGGTACTCAGATAATGCTCGACCTGCATAGTCGATGACATAGACCCTGTGTTTCCTTGCAAAGAAGCTTACGAACTCACTCCAGGCGATGGATGTTTCCAGCAGGCCCGGAAGACACAGGATAGTTTCTTGTGGCCGCGGAGGACAAAACTCGGTCAAGCAAACCTGCCGCAAGTGTCCATGTTCAAACACCGGGAGATAGTGACGGACGGGTGTTGCTTGCATAGATCAGGCCGCTTTTGAGAGCGCTGTTCTAGCGCAGTTAGCCCGCATCCAATTGAGTGCGAGCTGCATTTGCCGGCAGTTACTCCGATGCCAAGAAAACAATCATACCGATGCTCAGCATGACGATCTCAATGTATTCGGCGATCACGTTGATGATGAACTGGTACGAAGCAATCATGGCGCTTTCTCCCTTTTGGATGAATCAAATAGCGGCGATCTTTTTTCGCGCGTAGCCGACCGCTCTCAGAATGTGTGCGAGTCTGAACCAAGAAAGTTTCTGCAAAATGACAATAAATACAAGCATCGAATGCCGGGAAGGCATCATCAAACATTCATTTTCCTGTCATATTTCTGTAACGAAGCACTCGGCTAGCTCGCCAATGGGGACGAGTTGCCAAGGTAGAGCTGATGGGTTGGTTCGATGTACACCCTGAATCGCGACTGAGCGTCGCTACTTTGCGTCGGATGTGAGGTAGGGCGGCAGGTGCTGTATTGACTAGGTCAGTTCAGCCCCGCTGCTTGTGCGGGGCTGCGACCATATTGAGGAACAACTATCTGGCAGTGATGCTGGCCACAGGGCTTCAGGCTGCTTTATTTATTACGCCCATGCTTCCGCGCTTGATTTGCTGTCTTAGCGCGGACGCTGGCTGAAATAGACTAATCACACCCTCCAGAAGCTGCTGCGCCTTGCTTCGGTTATCTGTTGAAAAATTACAGACATACACATCCAGCGTTACCGCTGATAACTCCGGCCAGGTATGGATGGCCAGGTGAGACTCGGCCAGCAGCACCGTGCCGGTGACTCCGCCAGCGTCTTCATTTGCTGCTGGTTCGAACTGGTAAAACAGATCATGAACGGCGGTCAATCCACTGATTGCCACCAGTTCAATGCAAATCTCGCGAAGTTTTTCAGCATCAGTCATCAGGCTGTGATTGGTTTTGCATCCAGCCAGATCAGCGGTCAAATGTACGCCATTCATAGGATTCCCCCCCTTGAATTGTTTTAATGAAGTTTCAGAACATTTCGACCCATCTATACGAGCTTGGCTTTTTTGGGTCGGCCAGTTTTAATTGGTTGTAGTGCTCTTTTCTCTTTTTTCAGACGGGATAGTCCGAGCCCGTAGACAAGCGAAATCCCGATTCTGATCAATTCACTTTTTTTGATGTCAATGCCCGCCTTCAAGCATTTTTTCTTGGCATCAGCCAAAAGCTGCAACTCATCTCCGGGAATGGTAAAGCTGTCCCGGACAAGCGCGGCGTGCTTGACATCGAGCTTCTTCTTCTCAGTCCCAGCCTTCGAGCCCGCCTTCGCATCTGCCTTTTTGCCAGCCTTGGCACTTTTCTTTGCCGTAGCTGCAGACCCACCTTTTTTCTTGCTTTGAGATTTGGAAGCCCTTTGATAAGCCGAGCTAGCACGACTGTCGCTACCCGCGGTAGAGTCATCAAGCCAGTGCGTCATAAGGTCCATCGCGTGATCTCCTGTTTTTCCGTATAAACGGTTTATATAGTATGTCAATTAAGATGTCCATACACTGCGGATTCCTTTTTCAGTAATGATCCGTGCCACCAGGCAGCCGAACCAGCCGAGTCGGGCTTGTCCAGATTCGGCCAGGAGGCTGGTCGCAAGGTGTTGTGCTCGCGATCGACTGGAGGACTGGCGGAGTGGGGCCATGGGATCGGCAGAGCGGGGCCATAGGAGCGGCAGAGCGGGGCTATAGGAGCGGTGTCACGAAGTTGAAATTCAGGAGCGGTATTTTTCGCTCGGTCCCACTTTCCCCGGTATTGCCATGGACACAGTTAACACTTTTACCTCACCAGCAGCTGTTATCAACGAATTGACGCGAATGAGAAGCCTCGGCTACTTCGTGGTTGACGAGGCTTTTGAATTTGCTCGAGATTTCGATGTATCCGACTTTGCGGGCTTGTCTGTCTCATCCTTGGCGTTTATTGCGTGTGAGCGCGGACACGCTGAATACAAGTCGCGGTTGAGATCCAGCGGAGCAATCGACGCTTCCGCCAAATAAAGCAGATAGAACTAGCTTGTTGCAGCAAATATAATAACCCCCTGTTTTGCAGCGCTGTGTCTTGCGCGGCAGAATGCCAATCGAGGCGGATGGGGAGACAAGCATGAAGAAAACGACATTTACAGTACGCCGTATCGATGCGGAGAAGCCATTCTCGCTGGCGGATGTGCCGACTGCGCCCCTGACTGAGCCCAAGAAATCCGAACTCGATGCGGTGAGATCCGAGATCAGCGAACTGAGTGGGCGGTTGAACAAGCTCCAGCTAAGGTTACATTCGTCCATCGAGCATGGTGTGCTGCTCGTGCTGCAAGGGATGGATACCTCGGGCAAGGACGGCGCCATTCGTCATGTGTTCTCGTATGTTAGCCCGCTGGGAGTACGTGCAGAACCATTCAGCGCACCGAGCGAGGATGAGCAGCGCCATGATTATCTCTGGCGAGTACATGCTAAAGCGCCGCGTCGTGGTGAGCTGGTGGTCTTCAACCGTAGTCACTATGAAGACGTGCTGGTGACGCGGGTGAGGGGATGGATCAGCAAGGCAGTCTGCCAGCGTCGGTATGAACACATCCGAGATTTTGAGCGCATGCTGAGCGATGAGGGCATCACCATCATCAAATGCTACTTGCACATCTCAAAGCAGGAGCAGAGGGAGCGGCTACAAGCGCGCATGGACGATCCCGACAAGCACTGGAAGTTGAAAGCTTCCGATTTTGAAGACCGGCGATTATGGAAGAACTATATCGAGGCTTACGAGGATACGATCGCGGCGACGAGTACCGATTATGCGCCCTGGCACGTGATCCCTGCTGATTCGAAGTTATACCGCGACTATTTTTTGATGACGCTCTTGGTCGAGACACTAGACGGGTTGAAGTTGAAGCCACCCGCAGCCAGTTTTGATCTCAAGAGCGTACGGCTGGACTGAGCGTACTTAGCCACGCAGTACCCGTAAGGCATTGTTCGCGGCGAGTTGGTCGCGTAGCCGGTGGCGTGATGGGGTATCCGCCCCCTGCTTGCTGGGCGGGGTCCAGCCATATTTTTTCCAGACAGATTGCACGTCCCCGCCATGGGTCCAGACATGCTCACCGGGTCGTTTGCCGACCTTCGCCGTCGTGGTATTGCTGTCTTTGAGTTGAGTGTGATTCATATGCTTGGCTGGAAGAAGAATACAAAATTTTAGGTACTAAGAATCGGCAGCATGATGCGTTTCTTTAGGCCTCTGTCGCTGATACGCATGACTGCCCGCAAACTTAGGTTTTCAGTCGCCGCCAGAGTGTGGTTCGGCTGATGCCAAGATGATCGGCCGCTGCCGCCCGGTTGCCATCAAAGCGAGCGAGTACTTGCTCGACAGTTTCGGACGGAGCCGCCAGATTAAGATCGGTCGTGGTGCTGGCCGCTGTTCCGGTGGTCGCTTGGGTAGACGGCTTGTGCGATAACTCAGGCGCAATCTTGACCAGAAACGCGGGTGTCAGTGCCTGCAGGGGCTCGACCGCCAGAAATAGCGCAACACGTTGCATCAGGTTTCTAAGCTCACGCACATTGCCTGGCCAGTGCCAGGCTTGAAGCGTATTGGCGCAGGCGAGCAACTCGGCGTGCAGATTGGCACTCACCTGTGCGCCGATTTCTGCCAGCGCGTTTTTAAGAAACCATTCCGCGAGCGTGACAAGATCATCGACGCGTTCACGCAGCGCGGGTAGCGTCATCCGCAGCACGCTCAGGCGGTAGTACAAGTCGGCACGAAAGCGGCTCTCTGCAACCAAGTTATCTAAACGGCAGTGGGTGGCGCTGATGATGCGCACATCAATCGCAATTGGACGCGTGCCGCCGACACGAACCACTTCTTTTTCTTCCAGCACCCGCAGCAGACGGGTTTGTAGCGGCAGAGGCATCTCGCCGATCTCATCCAGAAACAAGGTGCCACGATGCGCAGCCTCGAACAATCCGGCGTGACCACCACGTCGCGAGCCGGTGAACGCGCCCTCTTCATAGCCGAATAGCTCGGACTCTAATAAGGATTCAGCAATCGCGCCGCAGTTGACGGCGACGAAAGGACGATCACCACCAATGCCACGTACACTTTCGCGGTGAATCGCTTGCGCGACCAGTTCTTTGCCAGTGCCGGTTTCGCCTTCGATCAGTACAGGCGCGGGCGATTTTGCATAGACCGTGATGGTGCTTCGTAGTGCTTGCATGCTGGCTGAGTCACCCCGCAACGCCGACAGCGCATACTTAGCTTTGGGGTTGTCGGATACTGCATAGGCACGTCCGCGTGGCGCATCAAAACGTGTGGCGCGTGCGATATCGAAGGCATCTTCGAAGGCCTGACGCATCGAACCCGCCGAGTACACAAAGATACCGGTCAGCCCTGCTTCTTCCGCGAGATCGGTGATCAAGCCGGCACCGACCACGGCCTTGATGCCGGCTGACTTCATCTCGCTTATCTGCGCGCGAGCATCTTCCACAGTGACGTAGCTGCGCTGCATTACCGGCAAACCGAAGGTGCGCTGAAACTCGAGTAATTCCGGTGGCGCCTCTTGGTAGCTGATCATGCCGATTTCTGTGGTGATCTTGCGCGCCCGTGCCAGGGCTTGCATCACATCGAAGCCACTTGCCTTGGCGAGTACCACCGGTATCGATAGTCGGCTCTTGAGGTATGTGCCGTTCGACCCTGCGGAGATCACCGCGTCACAACGCTCAGTCTGCAGCCGCGCTCGAATATGCGCGACCGCTTCATCAAAGCCGAGTTGGATCAATTCGATATCAGCGCGGTCGTCGAACTCCGGCGTCAGATCGCGAAACATGTCGAATAGTTGCGAGCTGGCGACTGCCCAGAACACCGGGGCGTTGCCGCGATCTCGGCTGGGCGGGCTAGGGCGTGCCATGTTTCAGAGATGTTTCATGTTTCAGAAGATTTTGCCATTGAAACATAAAATGAAACATCTGACTATGCTTAAGCTTTTAGTAATACGCGTGGGTGTGCACGCAAGCTGCTGATTTGGCGCAAGGATTTCTTCGGGGACAATGTGCGGCTTGCGACAGGGGCGAGTGGCACAGCGATTGCAAAAGTGGTGCTGCACATTTCAACTGAAACCTTCGCACAGGACACCCCATGAGCATTTCATCCCCCGGCGCGCGCTTCCGACAGGCACTCAAAGAAGAGTCGCCGCTGCAAGTCATCGGCGCCATCAATGCCAACCATGCGCTGCTCGCCAAGCGCGCTGGTTTCCGCGCGATCTATCTCTCCGGTGGCGGTGTTGCCGCAGGCTCACTCGGTTTGCCGGATTTGGGTATTTCAAGTCTCGATGATGTGCTGACCGATGTGCGCAGAATTACCGATGTCTGCGATTTGCCCTTGTTGGTGGATGTAGATACCGGCTTCGGCTCGTCTGCCTTCAATGTTGCGCGGACGGTGAAGTCGATGATCAAGTTTGGTGCCGCGGCAATGCATATCGAAGACCAAGTCGGGGCCAAGCGTTGCGGCCATCGGCCGAACAAGGAAATCGTCACCAAGCAAGAGATGGTAGATCGCATAAAGGCAGCAGTCGATGCACGTACGGATGATCAGTTTGTGATCATGGCGCGTACCGATGCGCTGGCGGTGGAGGGGCTGGACGCTGCGATCGAGCGTGCAGTGGCCTGCGTCGAAGCGGGGGCTGACATGATTTTCCCCGAGGCGATTACTGAACTCGCTATGTATAAAAAATTCGCAGCGGCGGTGAAGGTGCCTATCCTGGCGAACATCACGGAATTTGGTGCGACACCTTTATTCACCGTCGAAGAATTGCGTGATGCGGACGCAGGTATCGTGCTGTACCCGCTGTCAGCTTTCCGCGCCATGAATAAAGCGGCCGAAGCAGTTTATCAAGCGGTACGCCGCGACGGTACGCAAAAAAATGTGGTCGACCTGATGCAGACGCGTATGGAGTTGTACGACAGGATCGACTATCACGCCTTCGAGCAAAAGCTGGATGCGCTTTTCGCGCAACAGAAGTCAAAGTAAAAAGTAGAAGTCACAGTTAAAAAGGGAGAGATCACATGAGCGAGCAACAAGCAGCAGGCTTCAAGCCAAAAAAATCTGTCGCGCTATCGGGTGTTACCGCAGGTAATACAGCGCTTTGTACGGTAGGTCGCACAGGTAATGACCTGCATTACCGTGGTTATGACATTCTTGATCTCGCGGAGAGTAGTGAGTTCGAAGAGATCGCGCATCTGCTGGTTCACGGAAAATTGCCGACGACTGCAGAATTGAAGGCTTACAAGCAGAAATTGAAAGCGCTGCGCGGCTTGCCAGCGAATGTGAAAGCTAGCCTGGAGTGGCTGCCTGCATCGTCGCATCCCATGGATGTCATGCGGACCGGTGTTTCTGCACTGGGTTGCGTCTTGCCAGAGAAAGATGATCACAACACGCCGGGCGCGCGCGATATTGCAGATCGCCTGATGGCTTCGCTCGGTTCGATCCTGCTTTATTGGTATCACTACAGCCACAACGGTAGACGGATTGAAACAGAGACCGACGACGACTCTATCGGCGGTCACTTCTTGCACCTGTTGCATGGTGAAGCGCCGCCGGAATTGTGGGTGCGTGCAATGCATACCTCACTGATTCTGTACGCCGAGCATGAGTTCAATGCATCCACCTTTGCGGGCCGTGTCATTGCCGGTACAGGTTCGGATATGTTCTCTGCAATCACCGGCGCGATTGGTGCTTTGCGCGGCCCCAAACATGGCGGTGCTAATGAAGTCGCGTTTGATATTCAGAAGCGCTATGACAACCCGGATGAAGCAGAGGCAGATATCCGTCGTCGTGTCGAGAATAAAGAAGTGATTATTGGCTTTGGTCACCCGGTGTACACCATCTCTGATCCGCGTAATAAAGTGATCAAAGAAGTGGCGCGCACGCTGTCTAAGAATGCGGGCTCGACCAAAATGTTTGATATTGCCGAGCGACTTGAGAGTGTGATGTGGGATATCAAGAAGATGTTCCCCAACCTCGACTGGTTCTCGGCAGTGTCGTATCACATGATGGGTGTGCCGACCGCGATGTTCACACCGCTGTTCGTGATTTCACGCACCTCGGGTTGGGCAGCGCACATCATCGAACAGCGGATTGATAACAAGATCATTCGGCCGAGCGCGAATTATGTTGGGCCGGAAGATTTGAAGTTTGTTCCGATCGCTAAGCGTAAATAATAGATTGCAGATGATGAACGCCACCCACCGCAAATCCCTACCTGGTACCAGCCTCGACTATTTCGACGCACGTGAAGCCGTTGATTCAATCCAGCCTGGTGCCTGGGGCAAACTGCCGTACACCTCGCGCGTGCTCGCCGAAAATCTGGTGCGTCGCTGCGATCCATCGACATTGACGGCGTCGCTCAAGCAGTTGATCGAGCGTAAGCGTGATCTTGACTTTCCCTGGTTTCCGGCACGCGTGGTGTGTCATGACATTCTCGGTCAGACTGCGTTGGTGGATCTGGCAGGTTTGCGTGATGCGATTGCGGATCAGGGGGGTGACCCGGCCAAGGTGAACCCAGTCGTGCCGGTGCAGCTGATCGTTGATCACTCGCTCGCGGTGGAGTGCGGTGGTTACGATCCTCAGGCGTTCGAGAAAAATCGTGCGATTGAAGATCGTCGTAATGAAGACCGTTTTCATTTCATCGACTGGACCAAGCATGCGTTTAAAAACGTCGATGTGATCCCGCCGGGTAACGGCATCATGCACCAGATTAATCTGGAACGTATGTCGCCGGTGATTCACAACGACCAGGGTGTCGCTTACCCAGATACGTGTGTGGGTACCGATAGCCATACACCGCATGTGGATGCACTCGGTGTAATCGCGATTGGTGTGGGTGGCTTGGAAGCGGAGAACGTGATGCTCGGTCGCGCATCCTGGATGCGCCTGCCCGACATCATCGGTGTCGAACTCACCGGCAAGCCACAGCCGGGTATCACTGCGACCGACGTGGTACTCGCGCTTACCGAGTTCCTGCGTAAATCAAAGGTAGTCGGTGCCTATCTGGAATTCTATGGTGAAGGTGCAAGTGCGCTGACGCTAGGTGATCGCGCCACTATCTCCAACATGGCGCCCGAGTATGGTGCGACTGCGGCGATGTTCAGTATCGATGAGCAGACCATTCAATACTTGAAGCTGACGGGTCGTAGCGACGAGCAAGTGAAACTGGTTGAGACCTATGCCAAGGTCGCTGGCTTGTGGTCCGATAGCCTGGCGCATGCAGAGTACGAGCGTGTGCTGAAGTTCGACTTGTCGAGCGTCGTGCGCAATATGGCAGGCCCATCGAATCCGCATGCGCGGGTTGCGACCTCTGATCTTGCTGCTAAAGGTATTGCCGGTAAGTGGGATGATGTGCCGGGCCAGATGCCGGATGGTGCAGTGATCATCGCCGCGATTACCAGTTGCACCAACACCTCTAACCCACGCAACGTGATCGCCGCTGGCCTGTTAGCCCGTAATGCCAACAAGTTCGGCTTGTTGCGCAAGCCTTGGGTCAAAACCTCATTAGCGCCGGGTTCGAAAGCAGTCACGATGTATCTGGAAGATGCGGGCTTGTTGCCTGAGCTTGAGAAGCTCGGCTTCGGTGTTGTTGCTTATGCCTGCACCTCGTGTAATGGCATGTCGGGTGCGCTTGATCCCAAGATTCAGCAAGAGATCATCGATCGTGATTTGTATGCGACTGCTGTGCTGTCGGGTAATCGTAACTTTGACGGACGTATCCACCCATATGCCAAGCAAGCCTTTCTCGCCTCGCCACCGTTGGTGGTGGCGTACGCGATCGCCGGCACGATTCGGTTCGATATCGAGAAAGATGTCCTCACAGTTGCAAACGGCAAGGAAATCCGATTGAAGGATATCTGGCCGAGCGATGAAGAGATCGATGCGATCATGAAAGCCTCGGTCAAGCCCGAGCACTTCCGTAAAGTGTATGAGCCGATGTTCGCGATTCGCACCGACAGCGGTACTCAGGTCACACCGCTGTATGACTGGCGCCCGCAATCAACCTATATTCGCCGCCCACCGTATTGGGAAGGCGCACTCGCAGGTGAGCGCACGCTGAAAGGTATGCGACCGTTGGCACTGCTGCCGGATAACATCACGACCGATCACCTGTCGCCATCGAATGCGATTCTGATGGATTCTGCTGCGGGTGAGTATCTACACAAAATGGGTTTGCCGGAAGAAGATTTCAATTCCTATGCGACGCATCGTGGTGATCACCTGACCGCGCAGCGGGCTACTTTCGCAAACCCGACGCTGGTCAATGAAATGGTGATCGTCGATGGTCAGCAAAAGAAAGGTTCACTCGCACGCGTCGAGCCCGAAGGCAAAGTGATGCGGATGTGGGAAGCGATTGAAACCTACATGAACCGCAAGCAACCACTCATCATCATTGCCGGCGCTGACTACGGTCAGGGCTCATCACGCGATTGGGCTGCAAAAGGTGTACGTTTGGCTGGCGTGGAGGCGATTGTTGCCGAAGGCTTCGAGCGTATTCATCGCACTAACTTGATCGGTATGGGTGTATTGCCGCTGGAGTTCAAGGCAGGTGTCAATCGCAAGACATTGGCGCTTGATGGCACTGAAACTTATGACGTGATCGGTGCCCGCAAGCCGCGTAATGATCTGACGCTGATTATTCATCGCCAAAGCGGCGAGCGCGTTGAAGTGCCAGTGACCTGTCGCCTCGATAGTGATGAAGAAGTGTCGATTTACGAGGCGGGTGGCGTGCTGCAGCGCTTTGCGCAAGACTTCCTCGAGTCATCGCAAAAGGCGGCATGATGAGCTTCAAACCCCAAATCAAAGTCCCGGCCACTTACATGCGTGGTGGTACCAGCAAGGGTGTGTTCTTCCGTTTACAAGATCTCCCCGAAGCAGCACAGGAGCCCGGTAAAGCGCGTGATGCGCTGCTGCTACGTGTGATCGGCAGCCCCGACCCCTACGGCAAACAAATCGACGGCATGGGTGGTGCTACTTCCAGCACCAGCAAAACCGTCATCATCTCGAAAAGCACTCGACCTGAGCACGATGTTGATTACCTGTTCGGACAGGTGTCGATTGATCAAGCGTTTGTCGATTGGAGTGGTAACTGCGGCAACCTATCAGCGGCGGTAGGGCCGTTTGCGATCAGTAATGGTTTGATCGACCCTGCACGCCTCCCAAAGGACGGTATCGCCACCATTCGAATCTGGCAGGCGAATATTCAAAAGACCATCATCGCGCATGTGCCCATGACGAACGGTGCTGTGCAAGAGACCGGCGACTTTGAACTCGATGGCGTGACATTTCCTGCGGCCGAAGTCCAGCTTGAGTTCATGGATCCGGCCGCCGAAGAAGAGGGCGCTGGCGGTGCTATGTTCCCCACTGGCCAATTGGTGGATGATCTTGAAGTACCCGGTGTTGGTACCTTAAAAGCGACCATGATCAACGCGGGTATTCCGACGATTTTCGTGAATGCCGATGCGATTGGCTACACTGGTACCGAATTACAAGAAGCGATCAATAGCGACCCCAAGGCACTCGCCATGTTCGAAACCATTCGTGCTTATGGTGCATTACGCATGGGCCTGATCAAGGATATTAGCGAGGCGGCTAAGCGGCAGCACACACCGAAGGTGGCGTTCGTCGCCGCACCTAAAGACTATGTGTCGTCCAGCGGCAAGGTCGTCAAAGCAGGTGATGTTGATTTGCTGGTGCGAGCGCTGTCGATGGGCAAGCTACACCATGCCATGATGGGTACCGCTGCAGTCGCTATTGGTACTGCCGCAGCGATACCTGGCACGCTGGTCAACCTCGCAGCGGGTGGTGGTGAACGTACCGCGGTGCGCTTCGGCCATCCATCCGGCACGCTACGCGTGGGTGCAGAGGCGGTGCAGGAAGCTGGCGAGTGGTGTGTGAAGAAGGCCATCATGAGCCGTAGCGCACGCGTGCTAATGGAAGGCTGGGTGCGCGCGCCGGCTACGGTATGATAGGCGACGGACTTGAAGAAACTAAATGCCGGTGAGCATAGTCGCGAGTCCGAAGGGGAGACAAGATGAGTGACGCGTTCTACCAAAAGTCAATCAATGATCCTGATGGGTTCTGGTCTGAGCAGGCCAAGCGCATCGAATGGCACAAACCTTTCGAGCAAGTCTGCGACTACTCGCGACCACCGTTCGCCAAATGGTTTGTTGGTAGTGAAACCAATCTCTGCCATAACGCCGTTGATCGCTGGGCCAAGACCCAGCCGGATCAACCCGCGCTCATCGCGATCAGTACCGAGACTGTCGACGGTTCGCCGGTTGAAAAAATCTGGACTTATCAGCAGCTATTGCGTGAGGTAGAGCGCACTGCTGCCATCATGCAGTCGCTGGGCGTTGGCAAAGGCGACCGTGTACTGATTTACATGCCGATGATTGCCGAGGCCACGTTTGCGATGCTGGCCTGTGCGCGTATCGGCGCGATTCACTCGGTGGTGTTCGGCGGCTTTGCTGCACACAGTCTGGCGACACGGATTGACGACGCGCAGCCGAAGCTGATTGTTTCGGCCGATGCCGGCTCGCGTGGCGGTAAAGCGATTCCGTACAAGCCCTTGTTGGATGAGGCGATCGAACTATCCACAAATAAACCAGAGCATGTCTTGCTGGTGAACCGCCATCTAGCCGAAATGAATCTGGTCGCCGGGCGCGATCTTGATTATGCCGCGCAGCGTGAACTGCATATCGATGCGCAGGTACCGGTTACTTGGCTGAAGTCGGATGATATTTCGTACATCTTGTACACCTCGGGTACCACCGGTAAGCCGAAAGGTGTGCAGCGCGATGTCGGTGGCTACTCGGTTGTGCTGGCGATGTCGATGCAAACGATTTTTTGCGGACAACCGGGTGAAACGTATTTCTCCACCTCCGATATTGGTTGGGTGGTAGGACACTCGTACATTGTGTATGGCCCGCTGATTGGTGGTATGGCGACCATCATGTACGAGGGTACCCCGCTACGACCAGATGCCGCCATCTGGTGGCAGATTGTTGAGAAGCATAAGGTCACGCGCATGTTCTCTGCGCCGACTGCTGTGCGCGTTCTCAAGAAGCAGCCACCAGAGCTGATGAAGAAGCATGATCTGTCATCGCTGAAGGCGCTCTATCTTGCGGGCGAACCACTCGATGAAAACACCTCAGCCTGGGTGGCTGACGCACTTGGCGTACCCATCATCGATAACTACTGGCAGACTGAAACTGGCTGGCCGATTTTGTCGGTTGCGAAAGGTGTCGATGACAGACCGACTCGCCTTGGCAGTCCTGGCGTACCAATGCCGGGCTATCGCGTCAAGGTATTGAATGAAGCTAATGGCGCTTTGTGCGGTGCCAATGAAAAAGGCGTGGTCGTGATCGAAGGGCCGTTACCCCCGGGCTGTCTGCAGACCGTGTGGCGTGATGACCAGCGTTTCCTCAGCTCCTATTGGTCAAACTTCAGCACCGAGCAGGTGTACTCTACTTTCGATTGGGGTATTCGTGATGCGGACGGCTATTACTTCATTCTGGGCCGTACCGATGATGTAATCAATGTCGCAGGTCATCGCCTGGGTACGCGTGAAATTGAAGAGAGCGTTTCCAGTCATGAGAATGTTTCTGAGGTAGCGGTGGTTGGCGTTGAGGAGAAGGTGAAGGGGCAGGTCGCGTTTGCTTTCGTGATACCCAAGCATTCCGATAAAGTAGAAACGCCGGAAGCGAAAAAGCAATTTGAAAAAGAAGTGTTCGCTATCGTGGATCACCAGCTCGGTGCGGTGGCTCGTCCGGCGCATGTGTTTTGTGTGAATTTGCTGCCCAAGACGCGCTCTGGGAAGTTGTTACGTCGGTCGATACAGGCGATCTGTGAGGGGCGCGACCCCGGTGACCTGACTACGATTGAAGATCCGTCATCACTGACGCAGATTCGTGAGGCGCTGGCTTCTAAGGCGTGAGCGTCGCGATCACCGGCGTATGGTCGGATGGCTGCTCCCACTTGCGCGGTAGCTTATCGATTTCGCAGGCGGTACAGCGACTAGCCAAGGGAGGTGAGAGCAAGATATGGTCGATCCGTAGGCCTCTATTGCGTCGGAAGGCCATCTGCCTATAATCCCACCAGCTGTAGAGCTTCTCTGCCTGCGGGAACATCCGGAATGCATCTTGCAAACCCAGCGCTACCAGTCGCTCAAACGCTGCGCGTTCCGGGTCGGAGCACAGCACTTGACCCGCCCACTCCACCGGGTCATATACATCGGCATCGGCAGGTGCAATGTTGTAGTCGCCGAGTAGGGCGAGTGAGGGATTCGATTGCAATTCATCACTCAGCCAGCGCGCCAGTGCATCCAGCCAACGTAGTTTGTACTGATATTTATCCGAGTCGACCGCCTGCCCGTTTGGGATATAGGCGCACACAATACGCATGCCCTCGATGGTCGCGCTGATGATGCGCTGCTGTTCGTCTTCGAACAGCGGATTGTTTTTCACCACATCGTGTATCGGGTAGCGCGACAGAATGGCGACACCGTTATAGGTTTTCTGGCCAGTGAACGCTACCTGATAACCAGCCGCTTCAATCTCGGCAACAGGAAACTTGTCATCAGTGAGCTTGGTTTCCTGTAAGCAGAGGATATCGACGGGCGAGGTCGACAGCCACTGCAGTACCTGTGGCAGCCGAACCTTCAGCGAATTGACATTCCAGGTGGCGAGTTTCATGCGCAGTCGTTGCGCAGCTTACTTCGCGCGCTCAAGCAGAAAGCTTGTCAGCAAGGGTACCGGACGACCAGTAGCACCCTTGGCTGCGCCGCTCTTCCAGGCAGTGCCAGCGATATCCAGATGCGCCCAGGTGTACTTGCGGGTAAAGCGCTCTAGAAAGCACGCAGCCGTGATCGAGCCTCCGGGTGGGCCGCCGATGTTGGCGATATCCGCAAAATTCGACTTCAACTGTTCTTGATAAGCGTCCTCGATCGGCATGCGCCATGCAGTATCGTTGGACGCTTTACCCGCTGCTAGAAGCTCATTGGCGAGCGCATCATGCGCTTGGTCGTGCCGTGTAAACAGACCAGTGTTGTGATGGCCAAGGGCTGTGACACAGGCACCGGTGAGGGTGGCGATATCCACCACGACGGCGGGTTTGAAGCGTTCAACATACGTGAGCGCATCGCAGAGAATCAGGCGGCCTTCAGCATCCGTATTCAGAATCTCAATCGTCTGACCCGACATTGAAGTGACGATGTCACCGGGACGAGTGGCACGTCCGGACGGCATATTCTCGCAAGTAGGGATGACGCCGATCACATTCAGTTTGAGCTGCATCTCGGCGATCGCACGGAAGGTGCCTAATACCGAGCCCGCACCACACATGTCATATTTCATCTCATCCATGCCGGCACCCGGCTTGAGTGAGATGCCACCGGTATCAAAGGTGATGCCTTTGCCGACCAACACCACCGGCGCATCTTTGGCCTTGCCACCCATGTGCTTCAACACGATGAACTTTGGTGGCTGTTCGCTACCTTGGGTAACCGATAAAAAACTACCCATCTTGAGTGCTTCAAGCTGCTTGCGATCCAGCACCTCGACGCCAACTTTGTAATCTTTGCCCAGCTGTTTTGCGGTGTTTGCCAGATAGGTGGGTGTACAGATATTGGGCGGCAGGTTGCCCAAGGTTTTGCTCAAATCGAGTCCATTGGCGATAGCAATGCTCTGTGCAAGTGCCTTGCGCGCCTCAGTGAGCAGTGCAGCTTCAACCCCGATGGCAAAGCGTTTCACGCCATTGGTGTTGTCGTCTTTCTTGCTTTTCAGCGAATCCGAGCGATAGGCATTTTCACGCAGCGCCAGCACCAGGCTGCGTAGTCCCCAGTGCGCATCACGCCCCGACGTCTGGTCGAGTGGCAAAGCCAGCAGGGCATCTGCTGAGCCCAGCGTCGCGAGTACGCGCGCGACAGCTTGCGCAGCGCTGATGAAGTTGCGGTCGCTGATACCCGCTTCCGGGCCCAGCCCGACAAGTAGTATCCGCTTGGCTTGTCCTGCGGCAGAGTGCAGCAGCAGGGTGCTGCCGGCCTTGCCGCTGATATCGCCGCTCTTTAGCGCTGCGCTGAGCACGCCTTTACTGTCGAGCAGTTTGGCCTGAGCACTCAGCTTGCTGTTCTCGTATACCCCGACCACAACGCAGCCAGTTTTATGTTCAGCGATTGCGTTTTTTGTATTGAAAGCTTTTATGCTAAAGTCCATTGTCACTCCTCGACATAACTCCCCAATTATAGTCCCGAATGATTTTTCAGCGCGCCATCCGCCGTGAGTTGCTGAATACGGTCGGCGCGGTTTTCACGGCCTTGTTCACTATCGTGATGACCGTGATGCTGATTCGGATTCTTGGCGACGCAGCCGTCGGCAAGATCGCCCCCAATGACGTTGCAGCCATGTTGGGCTTTGCATCGCTGGGTTATCTCCCCGTCATCATCTCGCTGACCGCTTTCATTGCGGTGCTCACAGTGGTTGCACGTAGCTACCAAGATTCAGAGATGGTGGTGTGGCTGGCTTCCGGCCTATCGCTGCGCCAATGGATCGGTCCGGTGCTCGGCATTGGCGTGCCGATGGTGGTGATGACAGCGGTATTGTCGATCTGGCTAACACCCTGGGCGAACCGTAATTCCACCGAATACAAAGAGCGTTTTCAGCAGCGCGAAGACGTAGCGCGCGTCTCGCCCGGCAAGTTTCAGGAATCTGCCAGCGGCGACAAGATGTTTTTTGTCGAAGGTGTTGCCGATGATCTGAGCAAGGTAAAAAATGTTTTCGTACGTGAAGCCGGACAACGTGATGGCGTGGTCTCCGCGGAAGAGGGCACCATCAGCGTGAATGAGACCGGCCAGAAAACGCTGCAACTATTTCATGGTCGACGCTACGAGGGCGCTCCTGGTACGCCGGATATTCGTATAGTTGAGTTCGATCGTTACGTATTGGTGCTTTCACAAAGTGAGCGCGGTTTGGCGAGTAGTAAGGCAGCACGCTCGTTGACGACACTGCAGCTGATTGAGGAGCCAACGCCACCGAATTTGTCAGAGTTGCTGTGGCGGGCGTCGATCCCGGTGATGTGTCTGTTGCAGATGCTGATTGCGATTCCATTAGGTTTTGTTAACCCGCGGCGCGGCCGGGGCTTGAACCTCATGATTGCCTTGTTATTGGCGATCACGTACAGCAATGTGGTTGGTATTCTGCAAGGCAGCGTTGCTGGCGGCCGAGTTTCTTTTTCCATGGCGTTCTGGCTGTTGCATCTATCCGTTTTTCTGCTGAGTCTTTTGTTGCTTTATTGGCGCGACAACACGAATAGCCGCTGGCATCCGGCGCGCCTACTTGGCTCGCTTAGAAATCTGTTTCTCAGCCTTCGGGGTGCGCCGGCGTGAAGGTACTTACCCGTTACTTTTCGTCCCAGATCTATCGAGCGATCGCCTTCACCCTGTTGGCGTTTCTATCGCTGTTCGCTTTCTTCGATCTGATGGGCGAGTTGGGGTCGGTAGGCCGGGGCCCTTACCAGCTTGAGCATGCGCTCATCTATGTCACCCTCGGACTGCCTGCCTACGCCTATGAGTTGATGCCAATCGTTGCGTTGATCGGAACAATATTCGTGATGGCGCAATTGGCAGCCCGATCAGAATTCACGGTGATGCGAGCGTCTTCACTTTCAGTTTTCGATGCGCTTCGATTGCTGATGCGGATTGCGCTGGTACTGGTGGTGATTACGTTTGTTCTCGGAGAAGTCGTTAGCCCGCGATGTAATGAGTTTCGTGAGCAGTTCAAGCGTCGTATTCAGGGGGCATTATTTTCTGCTGAATTTCGTTCAGGCTTATGGGCCAAGGATTTGATTCGCGATCCAGCGTCTGGTCAGGTCATTGGATCCCGATTTCTGAATGCGAATAAGATTGAGTCAGACGGCTCCATCCGCGATATCAGCCTGTTTGAATTTGATAGCAAGATGCATTTGGTGTATCGGGCTTCAGCCAAGCGAGCCGTGTTCCAGGGCGATGAAATCTGGCTTCTGAGCGATGTTGATGAGCAGCGATTCTCTATCGAGCCCATTGGTAAAGATCAGCAGCAGCCTGATGTCATCAGCCGGCGCAATCTGCCCACAAAGCAAATACGTTCTGAGATTACGCCAGATATTTTGTCTGTGATGCTGGCCGATCCCAAGCTGATGTCGGCACTCGATCTTGCGCAGTACAGCCATCATCTCAAGAAAAACCAGCAGCGTAGTGAGCAGTACGATATCGCGCTATGGACGAAATTGCTTTACCCGATCACGCCACTGGTGATGATGGTGCTTGCTTTACCCTTTGCGTATATGCAGGCACGTAGTGGTGGCCTGTCGCTCAAGGTATTTGTCGGTATCATGATCGGCATGGGCTTTCATCTGACGAATAGCCTGTTTTCTCACATCGGGCTTCTGAACACATGGCCGCCATTTGCAACGGCCGCATTACCCAGCTTACTATTTTTGTTAGCAGCCATTGCTGCACTACGCTGGGTGGAGAGACATTAATGAATCAACAAATAGCACTCATCCTTTTTGCGCATGGTGCGCGTGCGGCAAGCTGGGCGCAGCCGTTTCAGCGACTGCAAGCGATACTGCGTGACCAGCTACCGGGTACGGTGATTGAATTAGCGTTTCTTGAGTTGATGGAGCCAAGGCTACCCGCAGTGGTAGACACTTTGGTGGCAAACGGCTGCAGCAAGATCAGCGTAGTACCGGTATTTTTCGGGCAGGGTAGTCATGTTGTACGTGATTTGCCGGAGATGGTTGAAGAATTACGTGCCGCCCACCCTTCCTTGCAGTTAAGCGTGGCTGCAGCGGTTGGCGAGAGTCCCGCGGTACTGGAGGCAATCGCAGCTTACTGTCAGAGTACTTTGCAATAGAAAGTTAATCCACCCGTGGTAATCGCTATCGGCATCGGGGCCGAATCGACATCGAATCGATAGCGATCGATGCTAACGGCGAAGATACTGGGATAGCGTTGGCGTTAACGTTCGCGCATGCTCTCGTGGACATGCTCTAGCAATGGGCTCATCAAATACTCGATAACGCGCCGACGTCCGGTATTGATTTCAGCCGTCACTGCCATACCCGCTTGTAGCGGTACCTCACGTCCATTCACCTCGACGCTTGATTTCTCCAGCTGTATCTTGGCGAGGTAGGTGAGTCCGACTTTATCGTCGTTGATGGCATCGCGCGATAGATGGACTACTTGACCGCGCAACGTACCATAGCGTGAATAAGGAAAGGTCTCGATCTTTACCTCGACAGTCTGCCCCGCACTGACGAAGCCGATATCTTTGTTTTCTAGTCGCGCGTCTATCTCCATCGCTTGATCATTGGGTACCAGTAGCATCAGCATCTGTGCGGGTGTCACGACACCGCCGACTGTATTGATAGCTAATTGTTGTACTGTCCCATCAATCGGTGCAACTACCTGCATCAGTTTGTTTCGCGCGGAGGCTTTCAGCAACTCCTGCCGCAGCGACTCTGCTTTTTGTTGACCTTCTTCAGCGGCATCCAGCCACTGTCGGCGACTCTCTGCGATCAGAGCAGTGCGCTGTCCTTGAGTTTCACGTAAGGCTGCTCGTACTTCAGCTAAGCGGCTTTGTTGCGTAGCGAGTTCCCCTTCCTGATCCAGGCGCGCCTGTTCCTTCTCCATCCAAGCGTGGCGAGAGACATAGCCACGGGCTTGGAGATCTTGAAAATCTTCGGCGCGGCGGGTGGTGATCGGGAGAGTTTTTTCCAGCTTGCGAAGGGCTTCCTGTAACGACTGTAGTTCGGCCTGC
>JAPLQC010000013.1 GCA_026399895.1 Burkholderiales bacterium | reverse complement strand
TGACGCTCTTTCCGCGTTACATGTCGACACGTGGTTTGATGTTGGGCGCGGACGCTCGGTATCTTGAGAGGGAATATGCGGTCGAGACGCGTTTCGAGTTCATGAACGATTCCGAACGTGCGAATCAGCTGCGGTATGCGCTAAGCATGCGCCATAACCAAACTGTCGCCCCAGGCCTTGGGCTCGCACTGGACTACAACACCGTCTCCGACAATAACTACGCGCGGGACTTTCCGTTAAGTCATGTGTTCGACCGACCGGGAGTCAACCGTCGACTGCTACCGCAGACGGCCACCATGTCCTATAGCCCGGGTGGCCCATGGAGCGGTACCTTGCAACTGTCGGACTTCCAAGTGCTGCAGGATCCGGCCGCGCTCATTGGTGTGCCGTACGCGCGCTTGCCGCAAATTAATCTGAATTATTCTGAGTTTAGCGATACCGGCTTTAGCCTTACGGTCGGCTCGCAATACACAAACTTTTCCCATCCCACGGCAGTTCAAGGTGATCGAATCGTCATCAATCCTCGCTTGAGCTACAACTATCTTCGAACTCAGGGATATTTTTTGATTCCTAGCGTATCAGCACATGGCACGCTGTATAACCTTAATCAGTTGAGTTCCTCTGAATCAAGCACGATGACCGCACCTAACCGATTGGTGCCTAGCGTGTCACTGGATTCGGGATTGATATTTGAGCGAGATTCGAGCTTTTTCGGTCGATCGGCGACCCAAACCTTGGAGCCGCGCGCGTATTACACGTATACCCCCTATGTCGAGCAGAACGGCGGGCTGTACCCGAACTTCGACACCACCATTGCCGACATCGGCTATGGCATGATGTTTCGGGAGAATCGCTTCATCGGTAATGATCGTATTGGCGACGCTAACCAGCTAACCTTGGCGATGACCTCGCGCTACCTCGAAACCGATGGCGCTGAGCGCTTGCGGATGGCGATTGCGCAGCGCTTCAATTTTGACCAGCAACGTGTCGGCCTTCGGAATGATCTGGCATCCAACTCTGGCGAAAAATCAGATGTGCTGTTGCTTGCGACCGGGCGGGTGAATCGCGAAACCCGGTTGGAGGCAAACTTTCAGTACAACCAGGAGCGTGGTGAGATCAATCGCATGAATATGGGTGTGTACTGGCAGCCAGAGCCGCTCAAGTTGTTGAATCTTCAATACCGAAAAGATTCGCGTAATCTTGACCCGCTAGTTTTCCCTAACACCAGATTTGAGCTTATTGATGTTTCCGGCCAGTGGCCGATCGCGGATCGCTGGTATGGTGTCGGCAGAATAAATTACTTGATCGACGAGGGGCGAATCGGTCAATCCTTATATGGCGTCGAGCATCAGGCAGATTGCTGGATTTTCCGTTTGGTGAGCCAGCGAGTGCCGACGGCTGCGGGTGTGGTGAACAACACGACCTTTGTGCAGCTGGAGTTCAACGGCCTGTCGTCGCTTGGCACCAATCCGATGCGAGCACTTCGTTTGAATATTCCAGGTTACCAGTCACTTGGGCCGGCAACTACACCCGCACAATAGAGTCTGATCCGTGATGATGACGCATTTTTCGAGCCCAAAGATCTTTCAACAGAAACCTATGACTACTTTGATTTATTCGACCGAGCGCTATCGCCTGTGGAATCGACACTTGATCGCTGTATTGATGCTTTTGATCGTATCCACTGGTTATGCCCAAGATAAAGCCACGCGTTCGGCGCGGCAGCCGGTACTAGTCGACGCTATTGTTGCAGTGGTCAACACCGACGTGATCACAATGAAAGAGCTGAATGATCGAATCCAGATCATTGAGCAGCGTATGCGCCGGCAAAACATGCAAGTGCCGCCACGCGACTTACTGCAGAAGCAGTTGTTGGAGCGCTTGATCGTCAACCGTGCTCAGATGCAAATGGCGCGTGATATTGGCGTTCGTGTCGACGACACGATGCTGGATCGTGCTGTGGCCCGGATTGCTGAACAGAACGGCATCACTGTTCAAGCATTGCGCGATCAACTCGAGCGTGATGGCATCTCTTTCGCGCGCTTCCGAGACGAGATTCGCGAGGAGATTACGCTACAACGCTTGCGTGAGCGCGAGGTCGATAACAAACTACAGATTACAGAATCCGAAATCGACAGCTTCTTGGTCTCTTCCACGGCGCGCAGCGCTGATGCGCAACAAGAGATCAATATTGCGCAGATCCTCGTCCGAGTACCTGAGAACGCCTCTGCGCAGCAGATTGCCGATCGTAAGAAGCGTGCGGAACAAGCGATAGAACAGCTGAAGTCCGGTGGAGAGTTTGCAAAAGTCGCCGCCAGTTTTTCTGATGCGGGTGATGCCCTAACCGGCGGCGAGCTCGGTTGGCGCAGTTCGGCCCGTCTGCCTCAGCTATTCGTCGAGGCCGTAGACAAGCTTGCCGATGGTGAGATTGCACCGCTGGTACGCAGCGCCAATGGTTTCCATGTCTTGAAACTGGTCGGTCGGCGTAGCGTCGGCGGCACAAAGCCGGGCGCGGCTAATGTTGTGCAGCAAACCAGAGCGCGACACATTCTGATTAAAGTGAGTCAAATTGTCTCAGCAGCTGAGGCGCGCCGTAAGATGGTCGAGTTGAAGTCGCGGCTGGATAACGGCGCTGCAAAGTTCGAAGACTTGGCACGGCTTTATTCGAATGATGGCTCTGCCAGTAAAGGCGGTGAGCTTGGTTGGATTTACCCGGGTGATACAGTGCCAGAGTTCGAGCGGGCCATGAATGCACTTAAGCCAGGCGAGGTCAGCCAACCTGTCGAATCACCGTTCGGCTATCACCTGATCGAGGTGCTTGAGCGTAAGACGGAAGAATTATCCCGCGAGCGTCAGCGTTTAGCTGCGCGTCAGGCATTACGCGAGCAGAAACTCGAAGAAGCCTATGAGGATTGGCTGCGACAATTACGCGATCGTGCGTATGTCGAATATCGCCTGGATGATGCAGCGCGCTAGTCAAGACATCGGGCAATGAACCGACCACGGATCGCGATCACTTGTGGAGAGCCCGCGGGTATAGGCCCGGAGATCGCCTTGCGTGCGGCGCTTGAAGTCGGCGATGCTGATTGCGTATTGATTGGTGATGCTTCGCAAATCAAAGCACTGGCAACTCTGATCGCGCCGGCGAGAGTTTTGCGAATGGTTCATTCTGCCGCTGAACTGGCAACCCATCAAAACACGCTTTGCGTCCTTGACGCTCCCTTGGCAACAGCGCCCAAGCCAGGTCAATTAGATGCGCGCAATGGCCTCGCGGTGCTGAAGATGCTCGATATGGCGATCGATGCCGCGGTAGCGGAAGAGGTCGATGCCATCGTCACTGCCCCGGTTCAGAAGCGAACCATCAATGACGCTGGCCATGCATTTACTGGCCACACCGAGTATCTGGCCGAGCGAACGGGCACCGATCAGGTGGTGATGATGCTCGCTGGTGATACCGACGACGGCGTGCTACGCGTGGCCTTGGCCACCACCCACTTGGCGCTGGCAGATGTGCCAGCCGCTATTGCCAGCGACAGTCTGATGACGACACTGACGATCATTCATGATGATCTTGTGCGTCGGTTTGGTATTCCTGATCCGCGAATTCTTGTCACCGGACTTAACCCGCACGCTGGAGAGGGCGGTTATCTGGGTCGTGAGGAAATTGAACAGATCACGCCTGCGATCACACGTGCACAAGATTTAGGCTGGCAGGTCAGCGGACCCTACCCGGCAGACACACTATTTCAGCCAAGATATCTGAGCGATGCGGATTGCGTACTGGCGATGTACCACGACCAAGGTCTGCCAGTGCTGAAGCATGCGACCTTTGGTCATGGCGTCAATATCACCCTCGGCTTGCCCATCATTCGTACCTCGGTTGATCATGGCACAGCGCTGGATCTGGCCGCAGCGGGATTGGGTCATGCCGATCATACGAGCATGCGTGAGGCGATTCGAGTGGCTTGTCAGATGGTGCGCGCTAGCCGATGAGACATCTTCCGAAGAAAAGATTCGGACAGAATTTCCTGCACGACGCTGGTGTACTTCAGCAGATTATTGAAGCGATCGCGCCGGCGCCGGAAGATCGCATGATCGAGATAGGTCCAGGCAAAGGCGCTATGACGGCGCGCTTGCTTGCGCACTTAAATGAGCTACATGTCGTTGAACTTGATCGTGATCTTGTCACGCTGCTGCAAAAAGCATTTGCCAATCGCGGATTGATCATTCACTCCGCTGACGCCCTGCAATTTCAATTCGATCAATTACGCACGGATGAGCGACAGCTTCGCATTGTCGGCAACCTTCCGTACAACATCTCGACTCCTTTACTGTTTCATTTGGCGCAGTATGCGCCCTTGGTAAAAGATCAGCATTTCATGCTTCAAAAAGAAGTGGTCGAGCGCATGGTCGCACCACCGGGTGGGCGCGACTACGGACGGCTCTCAGTCATGCTGCAGTGGCGCTATCAAATGACTCAACTGTTCGTGGTTCCACCACAGGCTTTCGACCCGCCGCCCAAAGTCGAATCAGCGATTGTGCGCATGATCCCGATCGCTCAGCCACTTGCGTGTGAGCAGCATTTTCTTGAGCAGGTCGTGACCACCGCTTTTTCGCAGCGTCGTAAGGTAATTCGTAATAGCCTGGGTAGTCTGTTTACCGAGTCTCAGCTGATAGAAGCAGGGATCAATCCCCAAGCGAGACCGGAAACCATCGGTCTCGAAGCTTATGTGAGTTTAGCTCAGCGACTCGCAGCCTAAGGGATAGGCAATTCTCGCTGTACAACGGCTGCGTTGTTAACGAGTACGAACAGGGTGGCGCTGTACTAACGCAGCTGGTTAGAACTTCGGTAGTAGCGAAGGCTCATGATCGCGCAGTGCTTTGCGCGCTTGTTCAAACTCGGGCAAGATCGATTGCACAGTCGCCCAAAACTGTGGGCCATGATTCATCTCACGCAAATGCGATAGCTCATGGGTAACCACATAATCAATATTGGGCAGCGCAAAATGCATCAGGCGCCAGTTCAGGCGAATCTTGCCGTCTGCAGTACAAGAGCCCCATTGCGTTGATGCGGATGACAGCGCGAAGCTCTTGTAGCTGACGCCGAGCTTCTCGGCATACAGCGCGAGCCGTTCCGCAAATACGCGCTTTGCTTCGCTCTGTAGCCAACCTTGCACACGATCTTTCAGTTGCTGCTCGCTTGCAGGGCTCGGCAAGCTGAGATGCAGCTCGCGTGTCTCAGCATTAAAGTAAGCGCCCCCGAGGTTGCCTGAATCAGCGATACGCAAGGTGATGTCGGTACCAAGATAAGGCAGGGTGGCGCCATCGCACCACACCATCGCGGGTTGCAGGCGTCGCACTGAGCGCTCCCGCTGCTCATTCATCTTACGGAAAATCCATTGCTGCTTGCTGGCGATCGCAGCTTCTATCTCATTGACCGTGATCCAGCGCGGCGCGCTGACACGCAAGCCATCATCGTCAATTAGAAATCCGATGGTCTTGCGCTTGGAGCGTAGCAGTCGATAATCAAGGTTCAGCGTATCAAGGCGCAGACGTCGATGGCCGGGCGGAATCGGCGTATCGGGTACTGTGGATGCGACATCCGGTGACGGATTGGTGTCACTGAAAAGATCCTCCAGCGAGAGCTGATTCGGATCAGGAATTCGCTTTCTGAGTAGTTTGGTCAGTGGCATCAGCAATTTAAGCAGCGGATCAACTACGCGTAAGCACCGGGTGTAATCACACGCATCTCGGATTCTATCCAATGTTCGACCTTTTCCATCAGCTGACTGGCGGTCAAGCCTTGAGGTGAGATGGGCGCCCCAATCGAGACAGTGATGGTACCCGGTTTTTTGATGAAGGCATTACGCGGCCAGCAATCGCCAGAGTTGACGGCAATCGGGACTACCGGCGTGTCGGTCCCAATCGCCAGAATCGCACCGCCGTTTTTGTACTTGCCCTGACTCCCAACGGGGGTGCGCGTCCCCTCGGGGAACATGATGACCCACTGCCCATCATTCAGCCTTCGCTTGCCGGTTTCGATCACCTGCGCCATTGCCTCACGCCCTCGGCTGCGGTCGATGGCGATCATTCGCAGCATTGCCAATCCCCAGCCAAAAAAGGGGATGTACAGCAGTGATTTTTTGAACACGAAGATCATCGGACGTGGCATCAGCCAGCAATAGAAAATGGTTTCCCATGCCGATTGGTGCTTAGACAGCAAAATGACCGGCGCATCCGGAAGATTCTCGAAGCCTTTGATCTGCCAGCGGATACCGCAGACATATTTAGCGGCGTAGCTGATGAAGACATTCCAGCGAATGATCATCCAGTAACGCTGCCGATAAGGCAGCAATAGGAAGCCGAAGCACCCGATAGCCCAGACCACGGTTGCGATCACGATCAGTAGGGCGAATAGCAGCGAGCGAGCGAACAATAGCGGACGAGCCATCATGAATCCGGGAAAACGAGTTCTTGTAAACGCGCACCCAAGGGTCAGCGTTTTTGTATGAGTGCAGAGCGCGCAACCTCTGTTGTTTCACTGACCAGATGCGCTGTTTGCAGTAATTGCTCGACAACCGAGGCAAGATTGTTAAACACTTGGGTGCCTGGAGGGAGTCCGCCAGTTTGAAGCGTTTTCTCGCCTTTGCCCGTGCGAACCAAGTAGGGCGAGCAGCCGACTTCGAAAGCGGCTTGCATATCGCGTAGCGCATCGCCGACCATTGGTACACCCTTAAGATTTACCCCGAATCGCTTACCGATGGCGGTCAGCATGCCGGGGCGTGGCTTGCGGCAGTCGCATAGCTCATCAACGGAATGAGGACAGAAGAAGATCGCGTTGATATGTGCGCCGACCGCCAGGGCTGATAAATGCAGCTTCTGATGGATAGCGTTCAACATCCGTACATCGATCAGGCCACGCGCAACGGCTTGCTGATTGGTCGCAATCGCGACTTGATAGCCATTCTGGTTCAGCCGGGCGATGGCTTCCAATGACCCCGGAATCGCTCGCCATTCAGCCGGTGACTTGATGTACTCATCGGAATCAAAATTGATCACACCATCGCGATCCAGAATAACCAGCTTTTTTGGTGTCTGCATTCGTGATAACTCAGGTGGCCAGTTTGGAAATATCAGCAACGCGGTTCATCATGCCGTGCAAGGTGCTCAGTAATGACAGGCGGTTAGTGCGGAGCGATACATCTTCAGCCATCACCATCACGTCATTGAAAAACGCATCGACATCATCGCGTAGCGCCGCCAACGCCTTCAAGGTGCCGCTGAAATCGCCAGCAGCGAATGCCTTATCGACCTCGTTGCGTGTGTCGGTCAGCGCGCCATACAGCCGCTGCTCAGCAGTTTCTTGCAGCAGCGCCGGATTGATCTCGCCGAAAGCGTGCTCATTTTTCTTGAGGATATTTGTGATGCGCTTATTAGCAGCAGCGAGTGACTGCGCTTCCGGCAGTGCGGAGAAGGATTTCACTGCATCCAGACGTTTGACGATATCGTCCAGGCGATCCGGCGCTTGCGAGACAACCGCTTCGACCGTATCTTGAGAGTAGCCTCGGTCACGTAGCAAGCCGCGTAGTCGATCATGTAAGAAAACCATCACCTCGCCGACGGGCGACGAGAAATGCGTATTACCTTTGAACGGTTCGGCCGCGAGCGCGAGTAGATGCGATAGCGACAGATTCAACTGTTGCTCGATTAGCATGCGCAGAATGCCGAGTGCATGCCGGCGCAAGGCGAAAGGATCTTTGTCGCCGGTAGGTGCAAGGCCTATTCCCCAGATACCGACCAGTGTCTCTAATTTATCCGCCAGCGCGACGATGGTGCCTGTGCGCGTTGATGGCAAGGCATCACCTGCAAATCTTGGTTGGTAGTGCTCGCCGATTGCTGTCGCTACTTCTTCATGTTCGCCATCATGACGTGCATAGTAGGTTCCCATTACACCTTGTAACTCGGGGAATTCACCCACCATGTCGGTCAGCAGATCTGCCTTCGAAAGCAGGGCAGCACGTTCCGCAAGTTGCGTATCAGCGCCGAGCGATTTTGCAATTGCCACAGCCAGAGCCACAACGCGCCCGTTACGCTCAGCTTGAGAGCCTAGCTTGTTGTGATAAACCACCGCACCTAAACCGCTGATGCGATCGTGCAAAGACCGCTTTCTATCTTGTTCAAAAAAGAATTTTGCATCAGATAGACGCGGGCGAATCACCCGCTCATTGCCGCGGATGATGTTGGTCGGGTCTGGGGTTTGAATATTGGAGACAATCAGAAAACGTGAGCGCAGCTTGCCGGCTTTATCGGTCAGCGCGAAATACTTCTGATTGGTTTGCATGGTCAGAATCAGACATTCCTGCGGTACCGCAAGAAACTCATCATCGAACTTGCAGGCATACACCACCGGCCACTCCACCAGTGCCGTGACTTCATCCAGTAGGGCGGGCGGCATCAGGATGTCATCATCACCCGCAGCAGCGAGCAAGTCGCCATGAATTTTCTGTTTGCGTGTCTCGAAGGCGGCAATCACCTTGCCTTGTTCGCGCAGTATGTCTGCGTAGTGATTGGCAGTCGGGATCGTCAGCGGTGATTTCTCCGTGAGGAAGCGATGGCCCAGCGTCGTGCGACCCGACTGCAGGCCGAGTATCGATAAGGGCACTACTTGATCATCCAGCAGCGCGAGTAGTCCATGCACAGGCCGCACGAATTGTACGGTTGCGCCATCCGGGCGCTGGTAGCTCATGACTTTCGGAATCGGCAGCTTGCCTATGCTCTCTTCAAGCGTGGCCTGAAGACCCGTAGCGAGTGCTTGGCCTGGCGCGGTGTAACTGAAAAACAAGCTCTCCGCTTTACCATCAGAAGCGCGCTCGAGGTCAGCCAGGCTAATGCTTTCGCAACCGGCTTGAGACGCCAGCGATGCCAGCTTTTTTTGCAGCGGTGCGCTGGCGTTGCCGTCTTTGTCGAGCGCTACGCTTACTGGCAATACTTTTTCGCGAATCGGTTTATCCGGCGATGAACTACGCACCGATGTGATGTGAACTGCTAATCGGCGAGGGCTTGCGTACGCAGTGGCGACTGCGCCAGTATCGAGAAAGTCGCGCGCAGCGAGCCCGTCATGGATCAATGTAGCGAAGGTATCGCCGAGGCGCGCCAGCGCTTTGGGCGGTAATTCTTCCGTGAGTAATTCAACCAGCAGTGTGTGTGTCATTGGCAGCTTCTCGGCATGCAGTCAGCGGGCATTCAGGCGGCAGATATTCAGGTGGAAGGACTTCAAGCGGCTTTGCGCGTATCACCCAGCATGGGGAAGCCCATTGCCTCGCGCGATGCGTAATACGCTGCGGCGACGGCACGGGCCAGATTACGAATGCGGCCAATATACGCAGCACGCTCGGTGACGGAGATCGCGCCGCGGGCATCCAGCAAGTTGAAAGTGTGTGCCGCCTTCAGCACCATTTCGTAGGCAGGAAGTGACAGCTTGGCTTCCATCAGCCGTTTGGCTTCCGACTCATAGTTTGAAAACAGCGAGAACAAGAACTCGGCATTCGAGTATTCGAAGTTGTAAGTCGATTGCTCAACCTCGTTTTGATGAAATACATCGCCATACGACAGCGATTTTTTCACGCCGTTTTCTTCCCATTCTGTCCAAACAAGATCAAAAACGTTTTCAACACCTTGCAGATACATGGCGAGTCGCTCAATGCCGTAGGTGATCTCACCCAGCACCGGTTTGCAATCGATTCCGCCGACTTGCTGGAAGTAAGTGAACTGGGTTACTTCCATCCCATTCAGCCACACTTCCCAGCCTAGCCCCCAAGCGCCCAGCGTGGGGTTTTCCCAGTCATCTTCGACGAAGCGCACATCGTTTTCAGTTAGCTTTAGCCCGAGCGCCTCGAGCGAGCCGAGGTAGAGGTCCAGAATATTTTCCGGAGCAGGCTTAAGCACGACCTGATACTGGTAGTAGTGCTGCATGCGGTTCGGGTTTTCACCATAACGGCCATCCTTCGGGCGGCGCGATGGCTGCACATAGGCGGCGCGCCATGGCTCGGGGCCGATCGCGCGCAGAAAGGTCGCGGTGTGCGAGGTGCCGGCACCCACTTCCATGTCATAGGGCAGCAGCAGGGCGCAGCCATGGGTATCCCAGTATTCCTGCAGTGTCAGAATGACTTGTTGGAAGCTCAGCATGGAGGATGAAACAGGTTCGCCAAAACCCGCGATTTTATCGGGTTTTACAAGGGCCAGGCCCATCAAGCCGCGAATAAGCTTAGTCGTAGACCGAGCGGCCGCGTGATCTAAGCCAGAGCAGTGCGACGACCAGCGCAGCTAATCCGACCGGCAGGCTATTCCCGATCCGCACATAGGGCGTCAGGCCCTGTGTGCCTTGCACGCTGGCTTCCAGCGATCCTTGCGTGAATGGGGGCAGTTGCGCGACGACTTCGCCTCGATGATTAATTACCGCAGTTGCACCGGTATTGGTCGAACGCAGCATCGGCCGGCCACTTTCCAGCGATCGCATCTGCGAGATTTGCAGGTGTTGTGGCAGTGCGATGGTGTCGCCGAACCATGCAATATTAGAAACATTCAGCAGCACGCTTGGTACGGGCGCGTGACGGTCAGATGCCGCAAGCAGCTGCGCTGCGATTTCTTCGCCAAACAAATCCTCGTAGCAGATATTCGGCAGTACCCACTGGTCTTTCACATGAAAAGCCGGCTGATGCAAATCGCCGCGCCCGAAGTCGCCGAGCGGCATGCGCATCATGTCGACAAACCATCGAAAACCCATCGGTATAAATTCACCAAACGGTACCAGGTGGTGCTTGTCATAACGATAGCTCACACCGTTTCCGATGCCGATCACACTATTGAGATAAATGCCGGGCGCTGTGCTCCAGGGTGCGCCAATCAGCAAGCGACTGTCCTTCTCTTTAGCGAAAGCCGACAACTGATCGAGATAGTCGGGCGGTAACTGCGTTGATAGCAGCGGCAATGCGGTCTCGGGTGTAGCGATCAGATCTGCGGGCTTTGCCGTGATCATTTCCCGATACAGCGCCAGCGAGGCTTCTATCTGGGCAGGCTCGAACTTCATCTCCTGCGGCACATTCCCTTGCAGCAGGCGAACTGAAATAGGCTGACCGAGTGGCGCGGCCCATTGCTGATCTTTCAGCGCATTGCCGCCAAGCGGAATTACGATCAGTAGAGCCACCGCCACCCATTGTGGCCGACGCAGCATGATGATCAGTGCGACACAGCCGGCAAGCACGTTGGCCAGCAGGCCGATACCGAAAACACCGATCAGCGGGGCAAAGCCTGAAAGTGGGCTGATGTTGTGCGCATAGCCGGTCACTAGCCAGGGAAATCCGGTGAATATCCAACCGCGCGTCCAATCAGCCAGCATCCAGCACATTGGCATCAGCAGTATCAGCGTCATCGGCCACTGCAGAATAATCGTGATCCGTTTTGCGAGCCCCAGCGCAAAACCGTAGAGCAGGCCCAAGCTTGCTGCAAGAAGGAAAATCGCAAGCGAGGCCATCCAAGAAGGCATGCCCCCAAAATCATGCAGGCTGACATACAACCAGTGCGTACCCGCTGCGATTGACGCGGTACCAAACGCCCATCCGAGTCGAAAAGATGCCTTACTAGATTTGGCGCGCTGCGCGAGTATGAACAGCAAGGCAAGCGAAGCGATCTGAATCTGCCAATAGCCGAAAGGCGCGAAAGCAAATAATGTCCCCGCACCTGCGAGCAGCGATAGCACAAAGGGGAATGAGATTAGCCGCATCGTCGAGCGTAGCGGGATACGCGATTCAGTTGAACTACTGCTAGCTGCATCAGCCAGCGTCGCCGAACAGACGCTCGGGTAGTTTTTCGACCATCAGTACATGCACCTGCCGTGCGTCTGCGCGAAGTACCTCGAAGCGTAATCGTCCGATATTGAACTGCTCACCCTTACGCGGCATGCGTCCGAGGTGTTTGGCTACTACGCCACCGACAGTATCTACATCGCCATTGGGTAGATTCGTCTCGAGTAGTTCATTGAATTGCTCAACTTCGGTGAGCGCCTTCACGCGCCAGCGTGGACCGAAGTCACCCGCCTTGACACTCAGGATATTGTCTTCTTCTTCGTCGAAATCGTACTCATCCTCGATCTCGCCGACAATTTGTTCAAGTACATCTTCGATCGTAATCAATCCACCGACACCGCCGTATTCATCCACTACGATCGCCATGTGATTGCGATTGGCACGAAAATCGCGCAGCAATACATTCAGCCGCTTTGATTCCGGAATAAACACCGCTGGTCGCAGCATGTCTCTAACATCGAAAGATTCTTGGGCGTAGTAGCGCAGCAAATCTTTAGCAAGCAGAATGCCAACCACTTTGTCACGGTCGCCGTCAATCGCAGGGAAGCGAGAGTGCGCCGTCTCCAGCACCATCGGAATCCATTCGTCGATCGGCTTGGCAAGATCGACCACGTCCATCTGCGAACGCGGGATCATGATGTCGCGCGCGGCAAGGTCTGATACTTGAAACACGCCCTCGATCATCGACAGCGCATCGGCGTCGATCACATTGCGCGTATACGCCTCATGCAACAAGGCGAGTAACTCAGCGCGGTTCTCGGGTTCGGGAGCAATGAGCGCGGTGAGCCGCTCAAGCAGTGATCGTTGTTGTTTCTGCTCGGCGGGACGACCGCCGGGGGGATAGTCTTGCATCGGGGGCAAAACCCGTAGTTCAGGAAGAGACAGGATACCGCAAAATACGCCGGTCATTGTGAAATCGACAGCGTGCCACGCAAGGTAGATTGCTGAAATGGAATGAGTTGTTAAGCTTTCCGCATTCCCAATCCGACAAGAATCTCGTCTTCCAGCGCTTCCATCTCAGCGGCCTCATCATCCGCCTCATGGTCATAGCCTTGAGCGTGTAGCACGCCGTGTACGATCAGATGCGCCGTATGTTGCACAACTGAGATCGCTTGCTCTTGCGCTTCACGCAGCAGCACATCGACGCATAAAACAATATCGGCGCGCACGATATCGGAGTCCGTGACGCCTTCAGCGTCGTCATAAGCGAAAGTGAGTACATTGGTCGCATAGTCTTTGCCGCGATAGTCGCGGTTCAGTGTGCGGCCCTCGCCTTCATCAACAAAGCGGATCACTAACTCAGCCGGCGCGAACTGCGCCGCCTTCACCCAACGGCGTATTTCAGAGCGGGGCAGGGAATCGACCAGGCGCGGGTCGGCATACTGCACGGACAACGTCAGCTTATTTGTGGCCATCGCGGGGATTATTTAGCTGCGCAGCCTCGTAGGCATCGACGATGCGCGCCACCAGTGGATGTCGCACCACATCGGCGCTAGTGAAGCGTGTGAACGCGATACCGCGAACTGACTCTAGTACATTTAGGGCGTCGACCAGTCCGCTTTTCTGACCGCGTTGTAAATCAATTTGGGTGACGTCACCGGTTACCACGGCTTTACTACCGAAGCCTATCCGGGTCAGAAACATTTTCATCTGCTCCGGCGTCGTATTTTGTGCTTCATCCAGAATAATGAAGGCATGATTCAAAGTGCGGCCACGCATGTAGGCAAGCGGTGCAATTTCGATAGCCTGTTTTTCGAACATTTTTTGGGTACGATCGAAACCCAATAGATCGTACAGGGCGTCATACAGCGGCCGAAGATAGGGATCAACCTTCTGCGCTAAATCACCCGGTAGGAATCCTAGCCGCTCACCGGCTTCAACCGCTGGACGGGTGAGGACAATTCTGCGTACCGCATCGCGTTCCAGTGCGTCAACAGCGCAAGCAACCGCAAGATAAGTTTTTCCGGTACCGGCAGGGCCAACACCAAACGAAATATCGTTACCCAGAATTTGTTTCAGATACTGCCGTTGGTGCGGTGTACGTCCGCGCAAATCCGTACGCCGAGTCTTCAATACAGGGTTATCCACTGTATCGTCTGATTCAACGTCAGCGCTGTTATCAGCACGCTGAGTGGTTGTCGATGAATTACCGACACCCGCTCGCGCTTCTGCCAGTGCGAGTTGGACATCATTCACCGAGATCGGTCGTTGAGCCTCGGCATAAAAACGCTCGAGTAGCGCGACTGCACGTTCCGCATTCTCGCCATCGGCGATGAATTTTTCGCCACGACGGAATAGCGTTACATCCAGCGCTGCAGCAATTTGACGCAAATTTTCATCGACAGGCCCGCACAGGTTGGCAAGCCGCGTGTTATCGACGGGGTCGGGCGTAAAAAACCGCGTTGTCGTGTTCAAGTTGGGAATCTCATTGCTGGATAACGATATCGCCACGTAGTG
Source organism: Burkholderiales bacterium (assembly GCA_026399895.1). Classification (GTDB taxonomy): domain Bacteria; phylum Pseudomonadota; class Gammaproteobacteria; order Burkholderiales; family Burkholderiaceae_D; genus Pernthalerella. The sequence continues at coordinate 2,404 of JAPLQC010000013.1, read as the reverse complement.
AGTAAGGGTGGCTGCCAGTGATGTGAATATCAACGAACTGGCCAATCAGTCGTGCTGCATTGGGCCCACCCACAAAATTCACCACCCGATTATCTTCAGCTCGACCCTGTAGCTCTGAGGCGTCACGTTTGGAGGGGCCCTCGACGAGCACACGTTGAACACTGCCCACCATCGCTTCCGAGTAGCGTCGCGTGTTGTCCGCGATACGCTTCTGGAGAATTTGCAGCCGCGCAAGTTTCACCTCATGCGGCGTGTCATCCTGGAGATTCGCTGCGGGTGTGCCGGGACGTGCGCTGAAAATAAACGAGTAACTGTTGTCGTAACCAATGTCGTCAACCAATTTCATGAGTGCATCAAAGTCACGCTCATCCTCACCGGGGAAGCCAACGATGAAATCCGAGGCAATCGAGATATCCGGCCGCACCGCACGCAAGCGGCGAATAATGGATTTGTATTCAAGCACGGTGTAACCACGCTTCATCGCCGCCAAAATTTTGTCCGAGCCATGCTGAGCCGGTAGGTAAAGATGATTCACCAGCTTTGGGACTTTGGCATAGGTGTCGATCAGTCGTTGGGTAAATTCTTTGGGATGACTGGTGACATAGCGAATGCGCTCAATGCTATCGAATTCGGCGATGTACTCAATCAGCAGCGAGAAGTCGGCAACCTCACCATCGCTCATGACGCCGCGGTAGGCGTTCACATTTTGCCCGAGCAGTGTGATTTCGCGTACGCCTTGGGAGGCAAGGTGTGCGACCTCGGTCAAGACATCGTCAAAGCGGCGCGAAACTTCCTCGCCGCGGGTATAGGGCACGACGCAGTAGCTACAGTATTTGCTGCAGCCCTCCATGATTGAGACGTAGGCGCTTGCGCCTTCGACCTTGGCAGGTGGTAAGTGGTCAAATTTTTCAATCTCGGGAAAGCTAATATCGACCTGAGCCTTGCCAGAATCGTGCCGTTTCTTTAGCAGGTCGGGCAAGCGATGCAAGGTTTGTGGACCAAACACGACGTCAACATAAGGCGCGCGCTGAACAATAGCCGCACCTTCTTGTGACGCGACGCATCCGCCCACGCCGATCATGAGATTCGGGTTCTTTTTCTTCAGGTCGCGAACACGACCAAGATCTGAAAATACTTTTTCTTGCGCCTTTTCGCGCACTGAGCAGGTATTGAACAGAATGATGTCAGCATCATCAGGGGTGTCAGTGCGTACGATAGTCTCGTTGACGCCAAGCACATCCGCCATTTTGTCAGAGTCATACTCATTCATCTGACAGCCAAAGGTTTTAATAAAAAGCTTCTTTTGCATTACGGTGGACGTTACTTTCCTGAATCTGGCGGGCTGGCACACGCCTGTGGCGGCGCATCGAGTGATGGGGCGTACTGTTGCCAAAAATTATAGCAGGCGTGGGGATGTGCCGCAGGCTGATCGTGACTGAGCGCTGATCAAACCTTAACCGGGTGAGCTTGCCACGTTGCGCTGATAAGCTATCCCAATTATTGCTGCCCCATTTTTGACTGAAGGAGACACCAAGATGCTGACCATGCCTACCCGAGCGAATCCTGCTGCCACTGATGCTCTCAAGATAAACAGATTGCTGGGCGCATTACTGGGCGGCGTCGCGCTCAGTGCAGTACTCAGCGCCGGGCTTGCACAGGCTGACACTGTTCCTGCAGGCCTGACAGCGGCCGAGGTCGAGTCGGCCCGCGGCATTGCCAGCGCGCTGGTGAATCAGTTGGGTCAGGCGCTGAAGACCTCAATCACCAACGATGGCCCGGTAGCGGCTGTTGGTGTCTGCAAGGACGTCGCGCCAAGTATTGCCGCTAACTTGTCATCTCAGCATGGCGCTCAGGTAAAGCGGGTAGGTACCCGCGTACGTAACCCAAATGCCGGTGTGCCAAATGGCTGGCAGAAAGAAGCGCTTAGCGAGTTTGACTTGCGCTTGGCTCAGGGTGAGAAGCCTGCTGATCTCGAGTACTGGCGGGTCGTCGAAGGCCCCCAGGGCAAGCGTGAGTTGCGTTTTGCAAAAGCGATTGTGACGCAGCAGTTGTGCCTTACCTGCCACGGAAAGCCAGAGGATATTCCCGCGCCGCTACTTGAAAAAATTCGTACCGAGTATCCGCAAGATGAAGCGATCGGATACCGCGTTGGGCAGCTACGCGGCGCAGTTGTCGTGACCCGAGCACTGGGATCGGATCGATGAAGTAATCGTGGAAGATAATCTGTGAATTGGTTCGATTATCAACATTGAGATTCTTTTTAATATATCGGATTGCCTTAATGCAACATTTAATCGAGACACCTATTCAATAATATCGTTGATATTTGGAATATTTTGTTTATTGAATAATTCTGATATATTCCGGGCGCTCTAACCTACATTGAAATTTCCAAGAGGATTCT
>JAPLQC010000077.1 GCA_026399895.1 Burkholderiales bacterium | reverse complement strand
GTTAAAGACACCGTCGCCGAGCCGCGCGCTATTGCTACCCAGGATGGCAAGTTAGTGGTTGGCTTCGAGATATCGCGCACCAAGGGATACGGCGAATTAATGGTGGCAAAGGGCGTTCGCGAGGTAGTGAGTGCGCTCGAAGCAGATAATCCACATCTGCGTTTTGCCGAGGTGATCGATAACGCTCAACCGGTGGAAGAGAACTACGAAGGTTCGATGATTCTGCTGTATGAAGGTGCGCTGTTAGCGGTGCTGGTGGTGCTCTGGTTCTTGCGTGATTGGCGTGCCACCTTGGTGGCGGCATCTGCCTTGCCACTATCGGTGATCCCGACCTTTCTGGCGATGTCATGGTTCGGCTACACCATCAACACCGTGACCTTGCTTTCATTAGCGCTGGTAGTGGGTGTTCTGGTAGATGATGCGATTGTCGAGATTGAAAATATTGCGCGACATCTGCAAATGGGTAAAACACCCATGCAAGCCGCCCTTGAAGCCGCAGATGAGATCGGCATGGCAGTGATTGCTACTACGTTTACCTTGGTCGCGGTGTTTCTGCCAACGGCATTTATGGGTGGTGTGCCGGGCTTGTTCTTTAAACAGTTTGGTTGGACTGCGGCAGTGGCCGTGTTGTCGTCATTAGTGGTTGCGCGCTTGCTGACGCCGATGATGTCGGCCTACTTGCTGAAACCAGCGAAGCATGTACAGCCAGAAGACGGCTGGATTATGCGCAACTACTTGCGCATCATGCGTTGGTGCTTGCGTTATCGGTGGGTAACAGCGATTGCCTCGGCGCTGTTTTTTGTGGCGTCATTGGCGCTTGTACCGTTGCTGCCAACCGGCTTCATACCGCCGGCTGATCGCGGGCAGACGCAGATCACGGTCGAGCTTCCGCCGGGCAGTACCTTGGCTGAGACCACTGCAGCGGCCGAGCAAGCAAGACTGGCCGCAATGAACGTCAAAGGTATCGAAAGTATCTTTAGCTCGATCGGCGGCGGTTCGAGTGGCGATGCATTTGCACCGGGTGCTGCTGCCGAGGCACGGCGCGCTGTGCTGACGCTGAACGTGATTCATCGTGATAAGCGTACTGAGTCATTGCAGGAGCTTGAAAATCAGCTACGCGCTGGGCTAGATGAAATCCCCGGTGCACGCTTCACGGTTGGACCGCCGGATACTGGCGTCAAGATGCAGTTGGTCTTGAAGAGCGATGACCCAGTCGCGCTGACGACTGCGGCGCGGTTGGTCGAGCGCGAGTTACGAACGCTCAATGGCATTGGTAATGTCAATTCAAGCGCATCGTTGGTCAGACCTGAGATCATCGTTCGCCCTGATGCCGCGCGTGCTGCCGACCTTGGTGTCACCACATCGAGCATTGCAGAGACCGTGCGTGTTGCTACTGCCGGTGACTATGACGTCAATTTGCCGAAGTTGAATTTGTCGGAACGTCAGGTGCCAATTCGTGTGCAATTACCGAATGATGTGCGCGCTGATCTCGCAGCGATCGAGCGCCTATCGGTACCGGGGCGGCAGGGTCCGGTGATGCTGGGTACGGTCGCCAGTGTGAGCATGGACAGCGGCCCAGCCCAAATTGACAGACTGAACCGTAGCCGCAATGTCACCTTGGAAGTTGAGTTAGGTGGTCGCTCGCTAGGTGAGTTGAATGAAGAAGCGCGCGCGCTACCCAGCATGAAAAACCTGCCGCCCTCGGTCACCATTGCCGAGCTGGGTGATGCACAAGAAATGCAGGCGCTGTTCGAGAGCTTCGGTATCGCCATGCTGATTGGCGTGCTTTGCATCTATGGCGTGCTGGTGCTGCTATTCCATGACTTCATGCAGCCAATGACGATTCTCGCAGCGTTGCCGCTCTCAATCGGTGGCGCGTTTGTAGGTCTACTAGTCACTCACAAGGCATTGGCGATGCCCGCAATGATCGGCTTGATCATGTTGATGGGTATCGTCACTAAGAACTCGATCCTGCTGGTGGATTATGCGATTCTCGCGCGTCGTGCGGGCATGTCTCGCTTTGATGCGCTGGTCGACGCTTGTCACAAGCGTAGTCGCCCAATTCTGATGACGACCATTGCGATGGGGGCGGGCATGCTGCCGTTGGCGCTTGGCTTTGGGGCTGATCCAAGTTTTCGTTCGCCGATGGCGGTCACGGTGATCGGTGGTCTGATTACTTCCACCTTGTTATCACTGCTGGTGGTACCCGCGGTTTATACGTTCGTCGATGACGCACAAGGCCTGATGCGGAAATTCAGCCAAACCATTTTGCGTAAAGCGGATTAAGCGAGAGCATATCCAGTATGTTCTCGCGCAACGATGCGTCGCGAATAATCAGCATCGTTGGCCAATCCGAGGTTGCTTCCATCCAGTACACCTCTTGCGTGCCTAGAATGTAAACAACGCCCTCGCGTCGAATAGTGCCGTCGTAGAAGGCGTAGGTGCGAGCGATCTCAAACTCAGTATCGATCAGCGATTTCACTAAATCGATGTAGGGGTCCCGGACCTTTCGTCCGTCGTACAGCATGGCAAGTAGTGCTGATCGCAGAACGGACATGGGGTGGGCATTGATTTACTAGCCCCTCCTTATACACGTTTCCGACAATTGCGGCAGATGGTGTCAGCTTGCTATCGTTTTGAACGGGTAGCCTTGTTCAGGCCGGTCGAAGAATGCCTTCCTTGTCCAATGTATGGACGTTGTTGAAGTCCATGCTGAACCGGTTTAGGTAGCGAACGAATAGGCGCATTGGAACGCCATATGAGTAAGGTAGCGCGTGCCGGGCAAGTAAACGCCTGCGTCCGGAATCGTCGGTCTCCCGCTGCAGGCTGATGACACTGTCTCGATCAGCCTGTCGCTCGAGAATCTCGTCAATTTGGTCATCGAAAGCGGCATCTAAAATGACAATCCTGCCCTCGATATTTATCTCTTGCTGGTCACGATCGATACGTAGCCATAATTTGTGGGAGAGGCCACGCTCAGCCATGATCGCCTTTGAGGGCATTACTTCAGAGATGATCTTGTAGCGTTTTAGAAAATACTGAATTTTATCGACGCTAACTTCTTTAGCCTCCAGCCTTGACGAAGCGGTGTCGTTGGTCTGGGAGCGGGATTCCTCCATCAGTTCAAGGATTTCATGCGTCAGTTGTGACACATGCTCAGGGTTCACTTTGCAGTCGCGGAATACACGCGACATGATCAGGATGATCTCCGAGAACTGAGAATCGGGCAGTTGGATATCAGATGATGCGGATGGCGTGGCCGGTCGACGGTAATCTAGTGCAGACTTTGGTGCGAGATAGTTTCGATAGCGCTTTATATCCTGAATAACTGCACTCTTCTTCGCGAGCACGAAATAATGCTTAACTAGATCATTGTTACAGACCGCATCATGGATCTGGTGAATAATGCTTTCGAACGTTGGATCTTGAAGATATGTATTCAGTAATATGGTCGTCATCTTGCGTCGGATTTCCCGATGAAGTGGATCATTAAATAATCGCGTGGTCGCTGGAGCCACAAGTTGAACGTAAGTTTCCAAAGCTGTCATTCCCTTTTGACTTGGATTACGGCTTTGTAATTTGCAGTGGCTTCGATGCCAATTTGAAAAATTAAGAGTTATTGTGAGCAGCTGCCACTAGCTATGTGTTTTTATGATTCGGTTGATTATAGTGACGCAACCGTTACTAAATTCACTTGAGCGGATTCCGAGAATTACGGAACCTGGCGTCGCACAAACTCTGGCATGAAAACCGCATGGAAACCCGACAACTCGCGCGTCTGCTAGGGGCCCTTTGCTTTGAAGAGCGATTGGAGATCATCGGCGCGCTCATCACGCCCGGCCATGATGGCTTGAGCACACAGCAGATGGCAGAAATGACTGGGCTTCCACATTCTTCCATACCCATCCATGTCGATTACATGGAAAGTACCGGCATGGTCTCGCTTCGCTACACAAGTAGCGGAAAGGTTTACAGTGCCGATCTGGATTTGCTCGAGAAGCTGTTCAATTTCATGAACCAAAACTACGGTGCGGGCATGCGTCTGATGCACCGCGACCAAGCAGAGCGGATTGACGCGACGGGGGCCTAGCCGGACTGACCCGAACCAAAACCATGAAAATTCTTGTGATTGAGGACGAGGCAAAAATTGCCGATTTGGTTGTCGCCGGTTTCCGTAGCGCGGGTATGCAATACGAATGCTGCAGCGACGGCAACATCGCTTTAAGCAAAGCCTTATCGGATGGCTTTGACGCGATCGTTCTTGACCTGATGCTGCCGGGGATCAATGGGATTGACATCTTGCGTGCCATGCGTGAGCAGGGAAAGCTTACTCCGGTGATCGTCCTGACTGCGAGAGCCGAGCTGCCGGATCGTTTGGCCGGTTTCAATGCTGGCGCCGACGATTACCTGCCTAAGCCTTTTTTTGTGGAAGAGTTGGTAGTGCGCGTTCGCGCGCTGGTTGCTCGGCAGCGCGGCCAGAACGATACGCTGATGCTGCAGAGTGGACTGCAACTGAACCGAATCAGCCGTGAAGCCAACTGGGCTGGGTGCGATGTGGTTCTGAGTCAGCGCGAATTCACACTGATTGAATATCTGATGCGTAGCCCTGGCCATATTTTTTCCCGCACGCAGATTCTTAAACATGTCTGGGGATTGGATTTTGACCCCAAGACGAACGTTGTCGATGTCTGCGTACAGCGGGTCCGAAAAAAGCTCATCCCGACTCAAGGCCCTGATCTGAAAGATTTTCCGATTGAGGCGATTCGCGGCATCGGCTACCGCTTCAGGGAGATGTAAATTAGCACGCTCACGCGCTCGTTTTATGCCAAGGTCTTTCTGATGTTCGTTGGCAGTATGTTGGCACTGTATACGTTCAATCAGGGCATGATTTTTCTGCTTGGTAACCCGGAAATCAGGAAGATCTTTCATGAGCGCCATCTTGAGCAAAACCTGCAATGGAATTCTCGGGATTCAATTCCTACTGATGCCGAAGAGCTGAAGCGCGAGTTGCTTGGCACTATGCGCGGCACCCACCCGGATGAGGTGATGGTGTTTACCCAGTCGCTAGATACGCTACCTGCGGATCGTTCAAATCCATTTTCGCTACCCGCAACTATTGGCGGGGGTCGGGTCACCTTAGCTCCCGTAGACAAGTATTTCCCGTTGATTTCATATGCTGTAGTCGACATCGACGATGCGCACTGGGATGCGACGCGCCTGATCTCATCCGACCAAATCATCGTGAGCCTTGTTAATCGGGCCGCTAATGAGCGTGGCATTGAAGAGTTCCTGAACTTTCGCTCGCGCATGGTGCGCCAAATCTTGCCATTGAGCTTGCTGCTTGCAATAGTTTGCGCAATCCTGATGACCCGCCGCGTGCTGGCACCAATCAAGCGGGTCCAGCACTCGCTACGCAGTCTAGACAATCGAGATCTGAGCGTGCGTATACCGTTACGGGTCGAAGACAATGAATTTCGTGATTTCATTGTGAGTTTCAACGATATGCTCGAGCGATTAGAAAAGGGGTTTCAGCAGGCGTCTCGATTTTCTAGCGATGCAGCGCATGAGTTACGAACGCCACTTACCATCATGCAGGGGTATGCCGAGCGTGCAATAAATGAGGCAGTGCCTGGATCGCATTCGCAGATACAACTGCGAATGATTTGCGATGAAATCGAGCGACTCACTTCCATCACGCATAAATTGT
>JAPLQC010000034.1 GCA_026399895.1 Burkholderiales bacterium | reverse complement strand
CCATTGCCAAGATCTTTATCGATCCAGGGAATCAAATTACCGCCGAGCGGCACGCCAAACTGCTGCGTCTCGTCAGCACTGAAAGCATGTTGCTTGGCCAGCACTTTACGATCAATCTCAAGGATGGCCGACGCAGGATCATCGAGCAGCGCTTTGACCTCAGCATTAATGCTGCCGAACTGAGTGAGCAGCTCGCGCATGTGCTGCGCACCACCGCCTGAAGCGGCTTGATAGGTCATGGAAGTCATCCAGTCGACTAGGTCGTGCTTGAACAGTCCACCCAGGCCCATCAACATGCACGACACGGTGCAGTTACCACCGATGTAGTTTTTGACGCCTTCGCCGAGGCCATCCTTGATCACCCCGAGATTGATCGGGTCGAGCACGATGATGGCATCGTCTTTCATGCGCAGCGTGGAGGCGGCGTCGATCCAGTAACCCTGCCAACCGGCAGCGCGTAGCTTGGGGAAAATCTCAGTGGTGTAGTCACCGCCTTGGCAGGTGAGGATGATGTCGCACTTCTTCAGTGCTTCGATATCGTTCGCGTCTTTCAGCGTGGTCTCGTTCTTTGCCAGCGCTGGCGCTTTACCGCCCGCATTCGATGTCGAGAAGAACACCGGCTCAATGTGCGCAAAATCATTTTCTTCTTGCATGCGCTGCATTAGCACCGAGCCAACCATACCGCGCCAACCGACCAGACCTACGAGTTTCATTTACGTTTCCTTGGTTTCTCAGAGCCAGTGGATCCCGGCCTTCGCCGGGATGACGTTTCACTGGCCGTCAGACTTGAATACAGTTCAATCATCACCCGCCACAACTAGGGTCATTCCGGCGCAGGCCGAAATCCAGCCAATCTATCTTTACGTCAATGCTTTCACCACTGCATCACCCATCTCGGCCGTACCCACCTTGGTGGTACCCGCTTCGTAGATGTCAGGCGTGCGCAAACCTTGCGCACGAACTTTCTTCACAGCGCTTTCGATACGATCCGCTTCCGCAGGCAAATTCAGCGAGAAACGCAGCATCATCGCTGCCGACAAAATAGTTGCCAGCGGGTTGGCAATGCCCTTGCCTGCAATATCCGGTGCCGAGCCATGCGAGGGCTCGTACAGGCCCTTGTTGTTCGCATCCAGCGACGCCGATGGCAGCATGCCGATCGAGCCGGTGAGCATCGCTGCTGCATCCGACAAAATATCGCCGAACATATTGCCAGTGACGATCACATCGAATTTTTTCGGTGCGCGTACCAGCTGCATCGCGGCGTTGTCGACGTACATATGATCCAACTCGACATCTGGATATTCTTTATGCACATCGGTCATGATGTCCTTCCAGAATTGGAAGGTCTCGAGCACGTTGGCCTTATCGACCGAGGTCAGCCGCTTGCTGCGCTTTTGCGCCGCCTGAAACGCGACATGCGCAATACGACGAATTTCAGGCTCTGAATAACGCATGGTGTCGAAGCCTTCACGCGCGCCCTTGAACGGGCCGTCTGGCGCCTCACGTACACCACGCGGCTGGCCGAAGTAGATATCGCCATTCAACTCACGCACGATCAGAATATCCAGCCCTGAAACAATTTCCGGCTTCAGTGACGAAGCACCCACCAACTCAGGGTAAAGAATCGCCGGACGAAAATTTGCAAACAGGGTGAGATGTTTACGAAGACCCAAAATCGCCTGCTCGGGACGCAGTGGCCGCTCTAGGGTGTCGTACTTCCAATCACCGACCGCACCAAACAAAATCGCGTCCGCTTCCTTGGCCAGCTTCAAGGTCCCTTCCGGCAGCGGGTGTCCATGCGCTTCATAGCCAGCGCCGCCTACTGGCGCGCTCTCCATCTCGAATTTTTGGCCGAGCGCGTTCAGAACTTTCAGAGCTTGATCAACGATCTCGGTGCCGATGCCGTCACCCGGCAGAATTGCGATTTTCATGGGATATAAAAGAAATTAGGTAATCGTGTTGGTCAGCCACGGGAAAGTCGCCAAGTGGCGCTCTTCGTAGCTGCGAATCTTGTCGGCATGCTGAAGCGTGAGCCCGATATCGTCGAGGCCGTTAGTCAGGCAATGCTTACGGAAGGCATCAATCTCGAAGTGATGCACTGTGTCGCCATTCAAGGTGCTCACGGTCTGTGCAGGCAAATCAATCCGCAGTTGATAACCGGGAAAGGCTTTCACTTGATTGAATAGCTGATCGACAGCCTGCTCCGACAGCACAATCGGCAGCAAGCCGTTTTTGTAGCAATTGTTGAAGAAGATATCGGCAAAGCTAGGCGCAATAATCGCCCGGAAACCATACTGCTCCAAGGCCCACGGCGCATGCTCACGCGACGAACCGCAACCGAAATTTTTACGGGTCAGCAGCACGGAAGCGCCTTGATAGCGCGGCTGGTTGAGCACGAAATCCGGATTCAGCGGGCGCTTGCTGTTATCAACGCCTGGCTGCCCCACATCAAGATAACGCCACTCATCGAACAAGTTGGGTCCGAAGCCGGTACGCTTGATCGATTTCAGGAACTGCTTGGGAATAATCGCATCCGTATCGACATTGGCACGATCGAGCGGCGCAACTAATCCTTCAACTACGGTAAATGGCGTCATAGTGATTGAATAAAATTTAGAGCAACTTATTTTTTGCTGGCGCCCTGCACTTTTTCGCCCAGCTTCTCTACATCCTTGCCGATACCATTGATGGTGTTACATCCGGCCAGCAAATAAACCGACAACATCAGCAACGCGAATTTTTTCATGGTGTCTGACTCCCAATCTGATTACAGCGTGCGCACATCAACAAAGTGACCGGCGACACCCGCTGCCGCTGCCATCGCCGGACTGACTAAATGGGTACGGCCACCGGCGCCCTGCCGGCCTTCGAAATTGCGGTTCGAGGTAGAAGCACATCGTTCACCAGGCTCGAGCCGATCCGCATTCATCGCCAAACACATCGAGCAACCGGGCTCGCGCCACTCGAAACCAGCATCCTTGAAAATCTTGTCGAGGCCTTCGCGCTCGGCCTGCTCTTTCACTAAACCCGAGCCGGGAACCACCATCGCCAAGCTCACATTGGAAGCGCGGAACTTACCGCGCACCACCGACGCTGCAGCACGCAAATCTTCAATACGAGAATTAGTGCACGAGCCAATAAACACCTTATCGATACGGATGTCGGTGATAGCGGTGTTGGGCTTCAGGTTCATGTAAACCAATGCCTTTTCCATCGCGTCGCGCTTGACCGGATCTTTTTCTTTGTCAGGATCAGGTACGCGTGCATCAACCGACACCACCATCTCGGGCGAGGTACCCCAGGTCACTTGCGGGATGATCTCGGCAGCATCAATCAACACCACCGCATCAAACTTGGCATCAGTATCGGAGTGCAGCGTGCGCCAATAGGCAACGGCTTGGTCCCAGTGCGGGCCCACCGGCGAATACGGACGACCTTTTACGTAGTTGATGGTGATGTCATCCACCGCCACCATACCCGCGCGTGCACCGGCTTCGATCGCCATATTGCAGACGGTCATCCGACCTTCCATCGACAGCGCGCGAATCGCCGAGCCAGCAAACTCGATTGCATAGCCGGTACCGCCGGCCGTACCGATCTTGCCGATTACGGCCAACACAATATCCTTGGCGGTGACGCCGGCACCGAGTTTGCCTTCTACCTGCACCAGCATAGCTTTTGATTTTTTGGCGAGCAGCGTCTGCGTGGCCAGTACATGCTCGACTTCCGAGGTGCCGATGCCATGCGCCAGCGCGCCGAATGCACCATGCGTCGAGGTATGCGAGTCACCACAGACCACGGTCATGCCGGGCAAGGTCGCGCCCTGCTCAGGCCCAATCACGTGCACGATGCCTTGGCGCTTGTCTTGCATATTGAAATACGTGAGGCCGTATGCCTTGGCATTGGCATCCAGCGTCTCGACCTGCAAGCGCGAGACCGGGTCCTCGATACCACCGGCGCGATGCGTGGTGGGTACGTTGTGGTCAGCCACCACCAGATTCGCTGCATTACGCCAAGGCTTGCGGTTCGCAAGCTTCAGGCCATCGAAAGCCTGGGGGCTGGTGACTTCATGTACCAGGTGGCGATCGATATAGAGAATGGTGGTGCCGTCCTCCGCGGTATTAACCACGTGGGAGTCCCAGAGTTTGTCGTATAGGGTTTTGGCCATCACAAAGTCGCGCAGAAGTGGGCGTGGAAACGAGCAGAATAGCCCGCGATTATGCCATAGCGACCGCCTCGCTCAGAGGCTAACGCGATGAGTTGCCGAATGACTAGCAGGGGCTAGCGTTTGGTCTGCTGGTACAGCGGTAGCACCTTCTCGCTGTACTCCGTCAGGTCTTGCACACGTTCGCCGCGCGGCGGGTGCGTCGACATGAACTTGGGCGGCTCTTTGCTACCAATCTCACCCATTTTTTTCCACAAGCTGATCGCAGCCCGCGGGTCATATCCCGCGCGTGCCGCCAGCTCAACGCCCATGCGATCGGCTTCAATTTCATGGGTGCGGGAGTTGGGCAGGCCAAGCAAGCCTTGATAGGCGTACTCCATACCCTTCTGCCCCAAGGAGCCTAGGCCGACCACCGCGGCCACCACGCTGATACCGACACTGGCGACGGCTTGTTCCGACGCACGCTCACGCGAATGCTCGCGCAGCGCGTGGGAAACCTCGTGCCCCATCACTGCCGCTAACTCATCGTCGGTGAGGCGAAGTTTTTCGATCAGCCCGGTATAGACCGCGATTTTCCCTCCCGGCATGCACCAGGCATTCACTTCCGAGGAAGTGATGACGTTAACTTCCCACGTCCAGTTCAGGGCATCGGAACGAAAGACGCGAACCTGGGTTATCAGCCTGTCGGCAATCGTTTTCACTCGGGCGTATTGCCCAGCATCAGCATTCAGCTTGCCGTTTTTTTGGGCATCTGCCATCAGCTGTGCGTACTGTTTGGTCGCTGCAGACGACATAGTCGCACTTGAAATCGCCATGCGCTGCTCGCGATTAACGCCAACCACACCAGTCTGCGTGGTGTTCTCCGTCTTGCAGCCCACCAATACCAAGCCGCTGAACAACAGCGCAATCAAACTGCGCCATTGATGACTCATGCTTCGCTCCTTCCAAAACCAGAGGCTGGCAGCAGACGCTGCCAACGAAAACTTAACCAAGCGGCGACCCAACCAAGTGCGCACATGCCAGATGCCACGATATAGACTGAGGTTGCGCCAAATGTATCCCAGCAAGCAGACAACAGCAATCCGCCCAAGCTACCCCCCAAGCCATACGAGGCGCTGATGAACAAGGCTTGCCCTCGCGCCTGCAGAGGGCCGGAAAACCAGCGCTGCAATGTTGCCACTGATGCCGAGTGATGCACACCGAAAGTCGCTGCGTGTAGCACCTGCGCCAACAACAACAAGGCCAACGATTCTGCACCAAAGCCGATCAGCGCGAACCGTACAACGCCAACAGCTAAGCTCATCAGCATCAGAAAACGCAAACTATAGCGTCGGAAGATCGGCGCTTGCCAGTAGAAAAAGAGAATCTCGGCAATCACGCCAAGTGACCACATCAGACCAATCACCGTCTTGCTGTAGCCAATTTGTGCGAGGTACAAGGAGTAGTAAACGTACAGCGCAGCATGCGCTGCCACCATCAAGAAAGTGGAAGCGAAGAAGGCAATCACCTCGCGCTGTTTCAAAAGCGCACCCACCGAAGGTATAGCTTGGGGATGTGTCGGCCGGGCTTCCTCCCGCATGCCGGCGGCGGCAACGACCACGAGCATTAAGAGCAATAGTGCAATCGCAGGCATCAACTCAATACCGAATGCATCCAGCAACTGCCCTGCCACCATCACCGCGACGATAAAGCCCACCGAACCCCATAAACGTAATCGGCCATAGTGGGTTAGATCACCGCGCATCGCCGATAGCATCTGCGCCTCTGATAGCGGGCCTTGCGCACTGGTGAACAAATTCAGCAGAATCAGCAGCGCAAAAAAATACGCAAAGGACTCGCCCCAGAACATGCCCGAGAATACGCAGACTGCAGCGATGGAGGTCAGGCGCAGCACTAATACGCGGCGCCGGGTATGGTCAGCCACCCAGCCCCATAGATTGGGTCCGAAAATACGCATCACCTGCATCATCGACATCAAAATGCCAATCTGCGTCGCGGAGATATTCTTATCCGCAAAGTACAAGCTGGCGTAAGGCGAGAAAACCCCAACGTAGCCGTAGTAGGCGAAGAAAAACAGCGCGAAATTGAACGACTGAGGAGGCTTGGATCCGGAGGTCACTGAGTTTGCGAAAATTGTCTGGACCCCGGCCTGCGCCGGGGTGACGAAATAAAGTCCAATGGGATGTTACGGGTTACCCCAGCATGGGCCAAGGTGTTATGGCTTTTATCGTCTATGCACGATGAGCTTGGGTGTCCCCGCACTGTGCCCGATGCCGCAACGCGTGATCCATCAACACTAAAGCCAGCATAGCCTCGGCAATGGGCGTGGCGCGGATGCCGACGCAGGGATCATGGCGCCCGAATGTCTCAACCGACACCGGATTACCGTCACGATCGATCGAGCGACGCGGCGTACGGATACTGGAGGTCGGCTTGATCGCTATCGATACCGTGATGTCCTGACCCGATGAGATACCACCGAGTACACCACCCGCGTTATTGGTGAGAAAACCATCGGGTGTGATCTCATCACCATGCTCGGTGCCCTTCTGTCCTACCGAGCGAAACCCTGCACCAATCTCGACACCCTTCACCGCATTAATGCCCATCATGGCGTAAGCAATGTCGGCGTCCAACTTATCAAACAACGGCTCACCCAAACCAACCGGCACCTTGTGCGCGACCACATCGATTCGGGCGCCACAAGAGTCACCCGCCTTGCGCAACTGGTCCATATAGGTCTCGAGTTGCGGCACGATCTCGGCATTAGCCGCAAAGAACGGATTGTGCTCGACATGCTCCCAAGACTGGAAAGGAATCGGTATCTCACCAAGTTGACTCATGCAGCCGCGAATCTCAATACCGTAATGCTGCTTGAGCCATTTTTTGGCGACTGCTGCTGCACCTACGACCGGTGCGGTCAGGCGCGCAGATGATCTGCCACCACCGCGTGGATCGCGGATGCCGTATTTATGAAAATAAGTGAAATCGGCATGACCCGGTCGGAAGCGATCAACGATGTTACCGTAATCTTGGCTACGCTGATCCTGGTTGCGAATCAATAACGCAATTGGCGTGCCGGTGGTGAGCCCTTCGTACACGCCCGACAAAATCTCGACCGCATCGGGCTCGTTGCGCTGCGTGACATGACGCGATGTACCCGGCCGACGACGATCAAGGTCGGGCTGTATATCGGATTCGTCGAGTGGCATGCCCGGCGGGCAGCCGTCGATCACGCAGCCGATGGCCGGGCCGTGAGATTCGCCGAAAGTTGTGACAGTAAACAGCGTGCCGAAAGTATTGCCGGACATGGATGCGCGCGCCGCAGTTGAAATAAAGGCGTCATTCTACCAGCCGCTGTCTGCCGAAACGCTCGCTGAGCCAGCGACGCGCCTCGCGCAGATACTCTGGCTGAACCACGCACAGCAGAATCAGCAGCGCGAAGTTGGCCAAGGCGGTAAACAGAAAAATGCCGGGCACGGATAGCCCAATCGACAACAACACCATGGCAATCAATGCCGCCACCACCATGAACAGCGCGTTTAGGATATTCATGCCGCCGATGGTGCGCGACAAATGGCTGGGCTCAGAACGCGTCTGTATCAGCGCGAACAAGGGCACGACATAGATGCCACCGAAGGCGCCCAGTAAAAAGCAATCCAGCAGGATTCGGAACTGTTCACCAACTAGCAAAGAAGCTGCTGTAACTTGGGTCGTCATCACCTGCGTGCTGGCAAAGTACAAATCAATGCCGAACAGGCTGAGCCCGAGGGCACCAATCGGTACCAGCCCAAGATGAAGTCGTCCGCCCGACAAGCGCTCGCACATCAACGAACCCGCACCGATTCCTATCGAAAACGCGGTCAGCAGTACCGCAAATACTTCCGGCGCACCATGCAGAATATCGCGGGCATATACAGGAAACTGCGCGAGAATCATCGCACCAAAAAACCAGAACCAGGAATTAGCGAGCATGGCGATGAACACATCCCGGTTCGCCGCAGAAAAACGCAGGTTGCGTGCGCTTTCGGCAAAAACATTCCGACTGATGACGAGATCAGGCGCTGCCGGCGGGGAGGACGGCACCATCAGGGTCAGTAGCAAGCCAAGCACTGCAACGGCAATCGTTGCGACCACAATCACCGTCACGCCTGTGGCACCCAGCGCCATCGCAGCAGCGCCCAGTAGCTGCCCAGTGAGGATGCCAACGAAGGTGCCCATTTGCACCATGCCGTTGCCACCGATGAGCTCCGGCTTGGATAGATGCTGCGGAAGATAGGAGTGCTTGACCGGGCCAAAGATCGTGGAATGCAAGCCCATGCCAACAACCGCTGCGACTAACAGCCATAAATCGTGCATCGCCCAGCCGAACGCAGCGATCACCATGATGGCGATCTCCATCAGCTTCACCGCGCGCATCAAAAATGCTTTGTCGGTCTTGTCGGCAATTTGACCCGCCGTCGCCGAGGCCAGCACGAACGGCAAAATAAACAGGCCGGCGATCAGGTTATTAAGTAAACCAACATTCAGATCGGTCCAAGAGGCAGCGTCAAAGGTAATCGCGGTGACGAGCGCGGTTTTGAACAGATTGTCATTGAAAGCGCCAAGAAATTGCGCGCCAAAGAAAGGCGCAAAGCGACGCTGGGTTAGTAGCGCAAATTGAGAGGAAGACGATGCGGACTGGGTCACTCCTCGGTCTCCGCTGGCCATTGTCGAATATACGCTTTCAGCATCTTGTTCTCGAAAGATTGTGCATCAAGTACGGCCTTAGCAATATCGTAGAACGACATCACACCTAGCAAAACGCCGCTCGCATCAACCACCGGCACATAGCGCGAGTGACGTTCCAGCATCCGACGACGAATGTCGTTGACATCCGTATCGGGGGAGATCACATCTACGTCGGCAGCCATGTGCGCGCCCACTGTACCCTCATGAATTGCGCCGCTATCAACATCAATCGCGTTCATGACCTCGCGAAAGCTCAGCATGCCGCATACTCGACCATCCTGCATCACGACCAGTGAGCCAATATCATTCGCCGTCATGGTACTGATTGCATCACGCAACGGCGTTTGCGGGGTAGCGGTGTAAAGAACATCGCCTTTGACTTTCAATATGTCTGAAACCTTCATGGCACCACCCCCACGTTCTGTTCAAAGCACGCTCCGGACCTGAGCAATGTAGCCGACTCATCTCGAAAAAGCCAGACCCGAGCGCCTATAATGTGTACTACCTTTTGCTTCTCTTGGAGACCGCCCGCATGAGCGATCCGCGCTACCCCGGCTTCGACACCCTCTCACTGCACGCAGGCAGTGCGCCAGACCCGGCGACCGGTGCACGTGCGACGCCGATTTATCTGTCGACTTCGTTCGTGTTTCGTGATTCAGATCATGCCGCCTCGCTGTTCAATATGGAACGCTCGGGGCACGTGTATTCGCGTATCTCGAATCCGACCAATGCGGTGCTTGAAGAGCGCATCGCGGCGCTGGAAGGCGGCGTTGCCGGGCTGGCGGTTGCGAGCGGTCAAGCCGCCTTGCATCTTGGCCTTGCCACCATTGCTGGCGCTGGCTCGCATGTGCTGGCTTCACGTGCGCTATACGGTGGCTCGCAAAACTTGCTTGGTTACACCATGCGGCGTTTCGGTATCGAGACCACCTTCATTGATCCGCGCGATCTGGATGCCTGGCGCAACAATATCCGCCCAAACACCAAGGTTTTATTTGCGGAGACACTGGGCAATCCCGGCCTGGATGTACTCGATATTGATAGCGTCGCCGCAATCGCGCATGAAAATCATCTACCGCTGATGGTGGACTCCACCTTTACTACGCCCTACCTACTCAAACCACTCGATCACGGTGCGGATCTGGTATTTCATTCGGCCACCAAGTTTTTATGTGGGCATGGCACTGCCGTCGGTGGCTTGCTGGTTGATGGGGGTAGCTTTGACTGGCAACGCGCATATGAAGCTACTGGCCGCTTTGCAGAATTATGCGAACCCTATGAGGGGTTTCATGGCATGGTCTTCTCAGAAGAATCGACGGTGGCTGCATTTGCATTGCGTGCGCGACGTGAGGGTCTGCGCGACTTCGGTGCAGTCATGAGCCCGCACAATGCGTTCACCATTTTGCAGGGCATTGAGACACTCTCGTTGCGGATGGAGAAGCATGTCGCTAACGCCCGCAAGGTAGTCGAGTTCTTGGTATCGCACCCAGCCATTGAATCGGTTGCCTACCCAGAACTGCCCGATCACCCTGATCACGCGCTTGCCGCACGCTTGCTACCGCGCGGTTGTGGCGCCGTGTTCTCTTTCTCGCTAAAAGGTGATCGTGCTGCGGGCCAGCGCTTTGTCGAGTCACTACAAGTGTTCTCGCATCTGGCGAATGTGGGTGATGCAAAGTCATTGGTGATTCATCCAGCTTCAACAACACATTTCCGGGTGCCGACCGAGCAACTGGCTGCCTCTGGCATTACCGAGGGCACGATGCGCCTCTCAGTTGGCCTGGAGGATGTTGATGATCTGATCGATGATCTGAAGCGCGGGCTGAAAGCTGCGCAGAAGGGGGCTTGAGATGGAGCTCACGGTTAACAACCAGCGCGCCTACGCCTACACGGGTGGCAAACCCTTCGATAACGCACTACCTACTGCAGTGTTCATCCATGGTGCACAGAATGATCACTCTGTCTGGATTTTACAAACTCGTTACTTCGCGCATCACGGATTCTCAGTGCTCGCGGTAGATCTGCCCGGGCATGGTCGCAGCCGCGGTGATGCGCTGACGTCTGTGGAGGCGATGGCAGATTGGTTGAATCAGTTGCTCGATGCGGCGAACGTTAAACAAGCGATCTTGATCGGCCACAGCATGGGCTCACTGATCGCGCTGGAGGCCGCCGCGCGGCGTCCTGAGCGCGTGAAGGGAATAGCTATGGTGGGCACCGCCTACCCGATGCGCGTATCGCCCGCGCTACTTGAGACATCGCGAGAGCGTGAACCGGTAGCGATCGATATGGTGAATGTCTGGTCGCACTCCACTATCGCGCAAAAACCGTCTGCACCGGGTCCAGGGTTTTATGTACACGGCGGTAGTCGTCGGCTGATGCAACGAATATCAGAGATCAACCCGGCGCAGGTTTTCTATACTGACTTTGCTGCCTGCAATGACTACGCCAACGGCGAACAGGCGGCTGCATCGCTTGGGTGTCCGGCTCTATTTCTACTTGGTCGCAAAGACATCATGACACCCGCTAAAGCAGCGACATCACTTTCCTCAGCGATGAAACAGTCAAAGACAGTGACGCTGGAAGCCTGCGGCCATTCACTGATGGCAGAACAACCGGATCAAGTGCTTGATCAGCTATTTGCGTTTGCGGTCGGTGCTTTGAAATGATCCGTGATGGACGCCGCTAAATCACGATTCAGCAGCGTCAGCACTTGCTGAGACAGTGGTGAATCTGGTGCAGGACTAAATGCGAATAACCTGAACACCTCAGCCAGCGTTAGCTTGTCTGGATTCGCCAATAACACCCAGCGGTCATGCTTGGCTTGCGCACGCCGGCGTAGAGAGATCACCACGGATCGCTGTGGTCGCATACGCCCGACCCAACCCATTTCCAGCATTCTATGCAACAGACGCTCGGCCTCCTCGAAGCCGAGTTGCGTGCGCTCTCTAATCACCCACACATCAACCGCTGCGTGATCTGATCGGGCGTCAAACAATACCTTCAGCAGCGCAACCGCATCAACAAACGCATCACCCGGGCCGGGCCGGTGCCACCAGCGCTCGTAGCGTATGGCGGGTATTGCGGCTGCCACCACGGCACCCAGCAGTGTGATTAGCCAGAACAGGTAAATCCAGATCAGGAATACCGGGATCGCGGCGAGTGCGCCATAAATCGCGCGATAACCGCCGCCAAACGAAATTGAGAACGAAAAAAACCGCCGAGCGATCTCGAAAGCAATCGCCGCGACTAGCCCACCGATAAGGGCCTCGCGCCAATCGACGAAACGATTCGGTACCGTCAGGTACAAGAGCGCAAACGCGAGTGTCGACAGCAACAGTGACAGCAGCAGCGCGATGCTCGAATACAGCAATGAGGGCTGGCGACTGGTACCGCCGAGCAGCGGCAAAAACTCGGAAGCAGCAGTGAGCGATGCGCCGAGTAACAGCGGCCCGACTGTAATCACTGCCCAATACACCACCAGACTCTGCAGCACTGGGCGCGACTCTCGCACTCGCCAAATACGATTCAGGGTGCGGTCCACCATGCTGAACATCAGGATCGCGGTCACCATCAGGAACACCGCACCCACCGCTGACAAGCGGCTGGCTTTGCTGGAGAACTGCGTCAGGTAATCAAGTATGGTGTTGGCGATCCCTTTCGGCATCACCGACTGTACAAAGTAGGTTTCAAGCGAATCGCGATACGTAGTGAACAGCGGGAAAGTGGTGAAGATCGCGAACGCAATGGTCAGTACCGGCACCAGCGCCAACACCGTGGTATACGTCAGGCTGCCAGCGACCTCGAACAAGTGCTCCTCGCGCAGCCGAATGCCTACGAAACGCGCGAGATCACGTACTTGCGAGCCAGTCCAGCGGCCTGAGGGATGGGGAGAGCGTGGGGTCATGGTCAAGAATAGCGCCGAGTACCGGCAGCGGTGCATTGAAGCGCCCGCCTATAATAGCAAGCCATGAGCACAGCCACCTTGAAGATTCTGATTCTGTATTACTCGCGCCATGGCGCGACGCGCAAGCTTGCCGAGTTGATCGCGCAGGGTGTAGCGCATGTACCCAATTGCGAGGCCGTGCTGCGCACTGTCCCTGCCGTCTCTACCGTCACCGAGGCGATAGAGCCCGCAGTACCAGACTCTGGTGCGCCCTATGTCGAGCTGACCGATCTGGAAGAATGTGCAGCACTGGCACTCGGTTCGCCGACTCGCTTCGGCAACATGGCCGCACCCGTGAAGTACTTCCTCGACGGTAGTAGCGCGCAATGGATATCCGGCGCGCTCGCGGGCAAACCAGCGTGTGTATTCACCTCGACCGGCAGCTTGCATGGTGGTCAGGAATCAACCTTGTTATCGATGATGCTACCGCTGCTGCATCACGGAATGCTGATCGTCGGCCTACCCTACACCGAGGCGGCATTAATGAGCACTGCTTCCGGCGGTTCACCTTATGGTGCGACCCACTGGTCGGGCATCAAAGGTGATCAAGCGCTGAGCGAAGATACCCGGTCGCTTGCCATCGCACTCGGTAAGCGGCTGGCAACTACCGCCGCTCGCCTGCATCAGGACTGAGCAATGGAAACGACGCCAACACAACATCGACTGCATCACATTGCGAGCGCCAGCCTGATACTGCTCATCGTGTTGTGCGTACTGTGGGAATTGGTCCTCGCACCACTGCGTCCGGGCGGCTCATGGATGGTGATCAAGGCGCTGCCCCTGCTGGCACCCCTACCCGGCACGTTGCGTCGTAATGTCTACACCATGCAGTGGGCCTCCATGATGGTGCTGATGTACTTCACCGAAGGCGTCGTACGCGCATGGAGCGAGCAAGGCCTATCGCAATTACTCGCGGGTGCAGAAATCTTGTTCTCGACAGTGTATTTTTTCGCTGCGATTTTTTTCTTGCGGCCTTACAAGCGCGAAGCGAAGCGAATAGCGCAAGAGGCTTTGCAGCGTGCGGCCGAGCCCCATGAGCGATGAGTTTCTAACGCAATGCGCGCAACGCATCGGGGCCCAGCATGTCCTGACCGGCGACAACATGGCGGCTTATCTCACCGACTGGCGACGCCGCTTCACCGGACGTGCACGCGCTGTTCTGCGCCCTGCTTCAACGGACGAAGTTGCGGCGCTGGTGCAGTTATGCGTGCAGTATCGCGTACCGATCGTGCCGCAGGGTGGCAATACCGGCTTAGTGCTGGGCAGTGTGCCCGACCACAGCGGCACAGCGGTGGTGTTATCGCTGTCGCGACTCAATCGCATCCGTAGCGTCGATCCCATCAATGACACACTGACTGCCGAGGCAGGTTGTACCCTACATCAGGTTCAACAAGCCGCTGAAGCACATGGCCGTCTGTTTCCCTTATCACTCGCCTCTGAAGGTAGCTGCAGTATTGGTGGCAATCTTGCGACCAATGCCGGCGGTACCGCCGTACTTCGTTATGGCAATACTCGCGAGCTGACGCTGGGTCTGGAGGTGGTCACTGCGCAAGGTGAGGTCTGGAATGGGCTGCGCGGACTTCGCAAAGACAACACCGGCTACGACCTGCGCGACTTGTTTGTTGGCTCTGAAGGCACGCTGGGCATTATCACCGCAGCGGTACTTAAACTCTTCGCGCAACCGACCGCACGAACGACAGCGCTGTTTGCGCTTGAATCCGTCGGTGATGCGCTCGACCTATTAGCCTTAGCACGGCAGCGCTGCGACGCCAACCTGACGGGTTTTGAGTTGATGTCGGATTTTTGTTTGCAGCTGGTCGAGCGGCACTTTAGTACGCAGCGCCTGCCTTTCTCGCAACGCTACCCACAGTATGTGTTGATGGAACTATCTACTGCAGAGCCCGAGGCGTATGCAGTTGCACAGCTCGAGTCGGTGGCTGAGCAAGCGCTTGAAAAATCCTTGGCACGCGATGTTGTGGTCGCGACCTCATTCGCGCAATCAAAGTCGCTGTGGGCCTTGCGTGAACATATCTCAGATGCGCAAGGCGCCGAAGGAAAAAACATCAAGCATGATGTTTCGCTGCCGATCTCTTGCATTGCTGACTTTATCGCTGATACCGATGCCGAGTTACAGCGTGGCTTTCCGGGTTGCAGAATGGTGACATTTGGGCATCTCGGTGACGGCAATCTTCATTACAATGTCTCGGCGCCGCTAGGTCGTGACGATGAATCGTTTTTGACTGAGCAGGCAGCGATCAATCGGATCGTGCACGATCGTGTGCATCACTACGGTGGATCGATCTCTGCTGAGCATGGCCTTGGCGCACTCAAGCGCGAAGAAATTCTGCGCTACAAATCCGGGACTGAGATGGCAATGATGTTGTCCATCAAACGGGCACTAGACCCGTTCAACCTGATGAACCCTGGGAAAGTGATCTAGCTATCACTCCCGGGTCATACAAACCCGGGAATCCGAATGAAGCTTTTTCTGCTGCTGTTTTCACTGCTCCAACCCCTCACTGCCCTCGCCGTCTATCGCTGCGAGTCACAAGGCAAAGTCACCTATGCTGATCTGCCATGCCAGGGCAACAAGCTGGAAATTTCAAATGAAGCTTCCGCACCGGCACCTGATACTGATGCGACAAAAAAGGAGCGAAGCGAGGTCAATCGTTTACAGAAGCTGCGGGAGCAGCGCGAGCGTCAGGATCAACAGATTCGTGATCTGTCAGCGCGCGGAGCGGCGGCGCGTGAGCGTAAATGCCGTTCGCTAGCCTTACAGGTTAAGTGGCGGGAAGAAGATGTGCGCGAGTCAACGCTGGATAAAGCGACGAAAGAAAAAATCCGACTTCGACGTGCGGCAGAAAAATTCGACAGTGAATGCCGCTGAGTTTTCGAGGAACTTGACTACAGGGCGCCTTCAATAACGCCCTAGACTGTTTGCAAGCGACTGTTTCCAAGCGACTTGTTGCGAGCGACTATTTTGAGCGACTTGTTGCTAGCGTCCGTTATGAATGGCACTCAGGACTCAGGTTGATCCGACTGGTTCTCCAGGGCTTCCAGCGCCTGCTGCTCAAGGCGGGCATGGATTGATGGGCCGTAGCGTTTATACAGTGACTCAAATAGCTCATCCAGCAGCAAGGTGTTGGCAACGTAGACCTTGGTGTTATCGACCGATTTCACAAAGATCAGCTCCAGTCCCGCCAAAGCCTCCAGCTGCTTGAAGACTGCTGAAGCGCCGAGTTCGGTGCGCGCAGCGATATCCAACATGGCCATGCCGTCTTTACCCGCTTCCAGCAGCACCGAGATGATCTGCACACGCTCTTCGATCGACATTGCGCCCAGAAAGCGGGCAATGTATTTCACATCCATGGTGGTCATGAGCGAAGAGTCCTATCGAGAAATTGAATTGTTATGAGCGATACAAAACGGTCGGAGCGATTTCAGTTGCTTCGCGATGCGGTCAGCCTCTTCGGCCTGCTCATCCAGCAAGTGCGCGGTTTGATGTGCCGCCGCTGACATTTCGCTAATGCGCTTCTTCACTGCCTCTGACGAGTGCCAGAGTTGAGACTGATCGAGATGAAAGTTTAGCTCGGGCTCTGGTGCGGGCGCGGGTTTAGCAGCAACTGGTACAGCAGGCGCAACTGGCACAGCTGGCGCAGCAGGCGTTACGGTAGCGACTATCGGCTCGGCAACCGGCGTAGTGGCTGAGGGTACCGGCTGAGCAGGTGGCGGGCGACGCACACGACGCGCGGGCTCGACGGTCCCCGACTCGGGGGCATGGTCTCCTCGAAAAATCTTGGCTTCTTCGGACATGGACAGACTCCAGCAACAGGGGGCACGACGCCTCCCCCTATTCTAAAGCCGAAGCCGAAGATTCCCCGAAAAATCACCTTTTGAGCGCCGGTAGCCGCCGTAACATCTTCAAGCCATCAGGATCGACGATCTCTATGTACTTCTGATCGACCCGAATGAAGCCGCAGCGCGCAAATCCAGATAAGGTTCGACTGACTGTCTCTAGCGTCAGCCCAAGGTAACTACCGATGTCCTCGCGCGTCATACGAAGATGAAAAGATTTATCAGAAAAACCCATACCGCGGAATTTTTGCGAGATCGATAGCAAAAATTTAGCGACGCGAGCCTCGGCGGGTAATGTCCCCATCATGTAGCCGACCTTCTGGCCACTGACTAATGCCTGACTCATCAATTCCATCAAGCGACGCCGGAAGCCATGGGCCTTGCTACCGTTAGCGTTAAAGAACTCGATCGGCACTACAATCAATTCGATATCCGACAAAGCGACCAGCGTATTCTTGAACGCCTTCGACTCGATACCATCAAAACCGATCAAATCGCCCTTCATCGGAAAGTCGAGGATTTTCTCGTTGCCGTATTTATCAATCCAAGAGGTCTTGAGGAAACCTGCATACACGATGAAGATCGCATCGCAACGATCGCCACCGGTATACACACGCGCACCCGAACGCGATTTTATGTGCTGGAAGCGGTAGGCGTCAGTACTGAGTGAGTCATCAGCATCTATTCGAAGTATTTGATAAACCTGCTCTACATTCGACCAAAGTCGTGGAAAGTTATCGGCCATTCGAGAATAGCGACCGATCTCGGCAATTCCTCGATGTTCAACTACCTCATTGCTTGACTTCTGCAGTATTTGCATGGAGCTCTCCCTTCACCTGAATAACCGCATCCCAGCGGAACAATGCAGGCGATACTAGAGCAAATCTTTTGGTAAATTTTTTTGAAGACGTTCTTTGGTGCGTTCGCTCAAGCCACGTAAACAAGCATCAACTTATCTGTTCATCGCGAGCATTATTACTGATGGCGATCGATGGTATTGACTGATCGTGCGCAGCAATCAGATTAAGTAAGGACGATCAGATCAAGCAGCAACGGCGAGAATCACGTTGGATGGATCTATATGGCAATGGATACGCATTGATTGTCTTAGCTGCATATCATCCAGCACGGCATTGTTTGCAGTAACAATCAGTCGACCACCCTCATCAATCACAATCTTCAGCTCAGTGCTTTGCTCGCCACGAATCAGACCATCGATCACACCCTCAAAATGATTGATACGTTGAGCAGTCGATGGTTCATTCAGCGTAATCTCAATGGCAGACGCTTTGATCAGTGCAAAGACTTTTGCACCAATCTCAAGCTGCAGCTCACGACAGCTTTCATGTGTGATGGATGCGGTCAGCTTCAGCTTATCGTTAACCATCAGCACGACCTCATCATTGACCGGGCCTTGCAGCATAGACACGATGATGGCGCCAATTTGATTGCGTGCGCTCGTCTTCATCGCAATGTCGGTGAGTAGCGCGTAATCGGCTTCCAGACCATTGGCGAGCCGGTTCAGCCGCTGCACAAAGCGCGCATGCTCTGCACTGATGAGATCAAAATTCTTGAGAAGCTGCTTGCCACGCTCAGTCAGACACGTGCGCCCGCCACCTTTGCCCCCGGCATGACGTTCGAGCAGACGGTCACCCGTCAGCTGTGTCATTTGCTCGATCGTGTCCCATGCACCTTTATAGCTATAGCCCGCGATCTTGGCGGCTTTGGTGAGGTTTTCGGTGAGCCCGATCTGACGCAGTAGCTCGATGCGTTTTTTGTTGGCCAGCGCGTCCTCCCCAATGCGCAAGCTCAACTCGGCGTCCACGCTAAATGGCAGGGAATTCGGGCGATTGGTTGTCATTTAAAGAATGATTTGGGCGCTAGCTTGAGCAAATAGCGAAGCGAATGCGGAGGCGACAGAGGAATCTACCCGATTTGACAAGCAAAATAAAGTTCAATAAACTTTGATCAAAATAAATCTAGGTATATTTAGGTTGCCACTACCTGACCACCTGAATTAAGCACCTTTGGAGTTCTAGGCCATTCAAAATATACCCAGATAAA
Organism: Burkholderiales bacterium; assembly: GCA_026399895.1. Lineage (GTDB taxonomy): Bacteria > Pseudomonadota > Gammaproteobacteria > Burkholderiales > Burkholderiaceae_D > Pernthalerella. The sequence goes on along the minus strand of JAPLQC010000034.1, from coordinate 11,392 downwards.
TTTAGATCCTCTATGAGACTAGATACGCCTGTGAATAAAGCTTTTTACCAAGCCAGCATGGTGCTGGCACTACTCGCCTCAGCCCCGATCACCGCGCATGCGGGGGACGAAGTCAAAATCCTGCTCGAACTGCTGCTGGAGAAAGGCATCATTACGCAAGAAGAGTTCGACCAGAAGCTAAAAGTAGCCCGCGAAAAAGAAGAGATTCGCGCCTTCAACGAGGCACAGGATGTTCGCCGCGCCAACCGAGAGATCGACAAGCGTGCCGAAGATGAGCGCAAGTTCAAGACCCAAATCTACGGGCAAGTGTCGGCGGGCTATTACCAGGCTTCAAACATAACCTCGGCCAACCTCGATGCATCTGGCATGAGTGACCAGCCTAAGGCGAACAATCGTGTGGGTCTGAAGGTCTCGCGCGAGCTTGATCCTGACAATTCCGCGATGATCACGCTGGAATCGAATTTTTCAGCGCGCACGGGTGCAATTGGGCGCGATGCGGCTGGCTACGGCACGGCGAATATAGGCACGCCCGGTGCTGCGATGTTTGATCGCGAAGCTAATGTGCGATGGATATCGAAGAACTACGGCACCTTTATCTTAGGCCGCGGACCTAACCTGCAGAACGATCTGTCAGGTGCGTTCGACTCGCGTAGCAATTGGAATTTTGGTGGCTTGAAACCTATCGGTCGCTACGTCGGCTTCCACGGTGCATCCGGTATCAACCGCGCCGATAAATTGTTTCGCTACATCTCTCCGAATTGGAACGGATTCAATCTCGATACTGGCGTGTCATTTGGTGGCGTGCCAGGTAACGACGAAAAAGGCACCAACTTCTATTTGGGTGGTCGATACAAGAACGGCAACTTCGAGGCGGGCTATAACCACGCGCAAGTGCGTCTGGGGGGAGCGACTGCGCCGACAAAAATCCAGGACGTCAATAACGAAGTGAACTTCCTCGCAGCCAAATACACTATCGATCAATTGACGATCAATGTTGGATTCGTTACGACTCGCAACCCAAATCCCACTTCATTGACTGGTATACCGGAGAGCGGCGGAACGTTCGCCACGGGTCGCACTGACGGAAAAGTCAATGCCAATACATGGTTTACCGGTGCGGTTTACCGCTTCACACCGCAGCTAAGTTGGAACGCTGGCTATTACAGCGTCAACGATAGAACCCGTCAGACCGAAGACAATAAAAATAATGATGTGCAGATGTTCGCCACCGGACTGACCTACTCACCCTACAAAGAGTGGGATTTTTTTGTGGACTATGTGACCGCCCGGCGCCAAGACGGAGCGACCGGCGCGTTCACCATCTATGACAAGTGGGGTCCGGAAACTGGATCGGTGTGTGCTTCAAGCGGCACCGGATGCTCCGAAAGCACGAAGAGCCAGTCCGGCATTTCGGTCGGCGCCCAGTACAAGTTTTAACTGATGCAATACCCATCCAGAAGGACACCCGTCATGAAATACGACATTACTGAAACACGCGTCGCTTCTCTGATTACTGCATTCATCACCTCCATGCTGCTATCAGTGAGTGCGCAAGCAGCTGAAGTCAAGGTCGCTGTTGCCGGAAATTTTGCGCAACCGATGAAAGACATCGCTGCCGAGTTCGAGAAGGATACCGGCCACAAGCTAAGCCTGACACAAGGTGCGACCGGTAAGTTCTATGCACAGATTACGAATGGTGCACCGTTCGAGGTTTTTCTATCTGCAGATGATGAGACGCCGAGCAAACTAGTTAAAGAAGGAAAGGCTGTCTCGGGTACGCAATTCACGTATGCGATTGGCCGCCTAGTGCTTTGGTCACCCGATGAAAAATTAGTCGATCAAGGCGGAGCTGTCCTAAAAACCGATCGATTTAAATTTGTTGCGATTGCGAATGCCAAGGTTGCACCCTACGGACGCGCAGCGGTACAAACCATGCAAAAGCTTGGGGTGTTAAGCACTATTGAACCGCGTGTGGTGCAAGGCGAAAGCATCACGCAAACGCATCAATTCGTTACTACCGGTAACGCGCAACTGGGGTTTGTCGCACTTTCTCAGGTGTGGGAAAACAACCGCATCAAGTCTGGCTCGGGATGGCTCATTCCCGAAGAGATGCACGAGCAGTTGCGCCAAGATATTGTGCTGCTCAATCCCGGCAAAGATTCAAGTGCTGCGACTGCATTGGTCAATTACTTGAAGTCGGACAAGGCCAAAAAGATCATTGATCGATATGGCTACAAGCTACCGTGATTTTTCATCATGACTCTCCTCATCTGTACATCATCAGTACCCGATGAGTTCAGGCGCCTATACGTAGGCGCCTTTTTTCATTGGCTGCTGAATACGTATGATGAGATTTAGTGCGCTTGATTTACCGGCAGACGCACCTCGAAACAGGTACCCCCACCTAACTTACTCTCGAAATGAATATCGCCAAGGTGGGCATTCACAACGGTCTTGGATAACCAAAGCCCGACACCCATGCCCTCGGCTTTACTCGTCTTAAACAATTCAAATACGGACTGACGCATCTCATCGCTGATGCCCGGGCCGTTATCCGACACCTTCAATATCACCTCGGTATCTGTGCAGATACTCTGGACTTCAACCCGACCGGGGGCTTGTGACGACTCGGCTGCCGCCTCAATCGCGTTATTCAATACATTCAAGACCACTTGCTGTAATTGCGTCTGATCGCCCACCACCGGGCAACTATCTTCCAGCTGACATACCAGCTCAACTTGCTTAGCCTGCGCATGCGAGTGAACCAGTGCTGCACAGTCGCGGACCAAGTCGTTCATATCCAAACTAACCATTGCGCCACTTCTATCCTCGAACAGCTTGCGTAGCTTGACGATGATATCTGCAGCACGACGGTTATCACGGTTTAGATCTGCTACCAGGCGCTTTACCTCTTCGTCAGTGTTGGTTTCCACTGACTCCTCGGAAATGATTCGCTCTACTAGTTGGGTATTCAGCCGTATCGAGCACAGCGGCTGATTAAGCTCATGCGCCAAACTCGCGACCAACGCCCCCATCGCTGCTGTCTTGTTCGACAAGGTCAGCTGCCGAATAATCTCTTCTCGCTCTTGTAGCAGATGCTGTAATTCTTGTTGGTGCTTACCCAGCAAGGTCTGTCGGGTTTCAGCTGCAGCGAGCTCGCGCTCTGTCTTCAATCGGTCCTCTTCGCGGCGCTCGAGAAATATCCGCAAAAACCCAATATTGGTGAGTGGAATACAGAGCATCTGCCCCATCACCATGATTGCTTGATCTGGTGTGTTGGCATAGATATCCAACGACCCCGGATCGACCGCGATGCCGACTGCACGTATACCCAGAGTCACTGAAAATCCGATGCCACCCGCCATCAACAAATCAGCACCCAAGCTTTGCTTTTTTCCTTTAAGCCAATACCCTAGTAGTACATAATCAATCAGGATCACCGCGTAGAAGGCGAAGTAATAAACCTGAAGGTAGTACTCGGAGACGCCATTCTCGAATGCGCCAATCATGGTAACCAGGAAAACGATAGAGGTCAGCGCATAGAACCACTTAGCTTGAGCGGATACATTTCCGAAAAACATGCGCACTGCGAGGCACCTACCAGCATTCCCTAGCACCATCGGAATTTGGCCTATGTAGATGAACGCCCACTCACTCACCACACCGCGCATAGACAGGGGCACTATCGCAAGACCACTTAATAGCCCGGACAGGCACCACAATCTGACCTGTGCATTGCGCTGCTCTGACAAGGCGAACCAGATCACTGCGTGCATGACCAAATAGACCACGCAGATCATGAGGATCACGGTTTGTGGATGAAAGTGCGGCAATGCTGATCAGCCAGTATGTATGGCCGCCTCGTTGATGCTTGCCTACTGCCCGTCGTTTGCTGTCGCCTTTTCTGGATTTGGCGGCAGTAGCGACTGCGTAGTTAAAAGTTGCATGGACACTGCGCCAGCAGGTACCTTGACCTTCAAACCCTGCAGATAAATTTGAAGTTTGGGTAATTGGGGTGAGTGAATGGTATACGGCGGCTTACCTGACACGTTGGCGGTGCCTCCGGCTTTCAGCTTCAGTGGCTTAGCAATGCCAGTCGCATCGACCACACAAAGCGTCGACTCGGTATAGCTGCCCAAGTACAAACGAGTGTAGGTCGCGCGTACTTGGGTTGGCGCCCAGCGCGGAATCTCTCCACCAGCTGCGACTGCGCACGGGTCCGGGCCTTCTTCCCCTTTTGCAGTGCTTGCCACTGCAGGGGCCGGTGCTGCAGGTGCTGCAGGTGCTGCAGGCGTTGCAGGTGCTGCAGGCGTTGCGGTTGCTGCGTCTGTCGCGCTTGCAGTGGATGTTACGGTCGGCGCAGGTGGCGGTGCGGGCGTTGTCGCCGTGGTTGATGCGGGCACTGACGCCGTAGCGGAGGCAGGCGCAGCTTGATCGGGTACTGCCGGCACTGCTTCAACCGGCGCCGCTGATTCTGAAACCGGCTCGAGAATCGGTTCTGTCACTGGTTTAGGTGTTGGTGTCAGACCGCGCAGAATGGAAAAGGTCAGTACCAGCGCAACGATAATCACGGCCACGAGTGGCAATCGACGTGATTCAAAATTTAATCGAGCACTAGCCTGTGCCATCACCCCTCTGCTGCTATCGGGAGCAGGTACAGGTGCCGGGTTGACAGCGCTTGGAATTGAATCGGTAACAACGCCCTGTACCTCTGAGACTACAGGTTCTGGGGGCAACAACTCCGAAAGGTCGATACCAAATACATCGGCATACTTTTTTGCTGCCAGTCTTTTGTGGCGCGCGCCATAGAACTCGCGCAAGCCACCACCTTCGATTTGCTCGATTTGCTCGCGTGACAATGTCGCCATGCGCGCCGCATCATTGACCGAGATGCCTCGCTCAATACGCTCTTGCTTTAGCCGCGTGCCATCGAGAGGAAGATCTTCAGAGTCATCGACACTGACATCGACCGGACGCTGGCGTCCGCCTGATTCGAAAGGGACGCTCACACGAAAAACCGTTCTAACGAGCTGACGCTGATGCCATAGCCGCGCGCCAGTCTGATCATGGTGCGAAAGCCTGGCTCACCGTAAGTGCCGCTCTCGATTTTTGAGACGGTCGGCAGTGACACACCAGACGCGGGATCGCCATCGACCATGCTGGCAGTGACCACATCGGTCTTAGTCATGTGGCGCGCAAGCCGTACTGCCAACAAGTATTCGTGGCATGCCTGAAACTGGGTAGAGTCGATACCCGCCAACCACTTGCGTGAGATTTCGGCGATAGTTTCCGAACGGCCGTGAAAACTTGGCGGCGCAATCTCAGAAAGGGAATCGCTTAGCGCAGTCGAAATCGGGGTCATGCAGGGCACTCCATTTATATTTTTTCGTGGTGTCAATTGGCAAAGATACGTGGGATTTGCCGCCAGACGGTGAAAGATAGCTTCGCCGGCGAAAATTCACCATAGCCCTCGAGGGTAACTCAATGCATGGCATCCAACATGCGTACTAATTCGATAACATTTCCCGCCCCCATCTTGCGCATCATGTGCATGCGGTGCAACTTGACCGTCCGCTCTGCAATTCCAAGCTGGTCGGCAATCTGCTGGTTCATATAGCCTTGCGATACCAGTCCCGCAATCTGCGATTCTCTGGCCGACAGGGACGCGTATCGGGTCGCTGTGTCAGCGGATGATAAAAAGCTGCGGCGATCTGCAGAGCTTCTCGACAAAGCCTTGTCGACCGAGTCGATGAGTTGCTCATCGTCAAATGGCTTGATCAGAAAATCCAGCGCCCCAGCTTTCATGGCCTGTACCGCTTCACCAGCGCTACTACCACCGCTCATGAAGACAATCGGAACAGTCGTGCCGCGTTCCAGCAGCGCTCGCTGCAGGTCTAGCCCGGAGGCGTTAGGCATCTTTACATCGAGCAACAGGCAGCGCGGCCCGGGAAACATCGGGTCAGCCTTGTCTTCAAACGCAATAAACTCGGCCGCGGACGCAAACTCGGTGACTGCGTAACCTTCATGCCGCAGCATGGCGGCAACTGCGCCTCGAACAGATGGGTCATCATCAATCACCCCGATATGGCCGCGCGCATGACGCACTGCTTCGCGCTCGTCTTGTATCGTGACAACGGATCGAATAGGACGCCGCATAACGGTGCTTCCAACGAATCAATGGCTGAATATGCTGCGAACGGTGAAGCTAATAACGAAGCCTCAGACCTCGTCGAATCCGCAGACAACGCGCTAAGGCAAAAGCCTTAGTCGGGACGACTTGCTTCTTGCTTTAACAGGAAACGGGGAATGAGCGCCGGCGCCACCACCTCGGGATCAAGCCTGCGCGAGGCAAGTGCTGCCGGATCAGGCTCGACAAGAATGCCCAGCTTGCGCGCATACAGTCGAATCATTCGACTCATCTCAGCAGCTGAAGCAAACTGCTCAGCACCGGCCTCAATCGCTAACACCTGGCGAACACTCATGCCCGTAGATGACGCAATATCCTCGACCGCTAGCCCCAGCTGTCTGCGCTGCTTTGCAAGTTTCTCACCGATCTCCATAGCCTCTCCGATTGGAGGTTTTATTATTTTTGCAACGCTTTAAATCACACTTTGTGCATGATTCTATTCACATTATTGCAGGTGAGAAAGTATTTGGGGACTACCCTTGAGGGTATTTGAGAGGAATTTTTACATGGGGTGGTGTAACGGCCGAGATGGACATCTGGCGGGCAAACCGCTGCACGGCCGGCGACCTTCCCGAGCAGGTCGGAAGCGCTTAAGCTGTTTTTGACCGCATTTGAAATTTTCTAAAGTGGTTAATTCGATCCCGTGCGATTCACCAGAACCCGCAGTAGCCGTCGTCAGTTGACACCCGTAGAGGCGGTATATATCATGAGATATACCATCCATTTCGGGGAGGCGCCATGTACCAAACTGCCAAGATTTTCACCACCGGCCGTAGCCAAGCGGTTCGCCTGCCACTTGAGTTTCGATTTGACGTCACCGAAGTCTACATCCGCCACGACCCCGTCACGGGAGATGTAGTGCTATCCCGCAAGCCAACCGATTGGCAAGGTTTAATCGACGTTGTGAAACTCAACGCCGAGGAAGATTTGCTCATTGAGCGCCGCCAAACGAACACTCGTCGCGACCCCTTTGAGAACGACCAAAAATGAGCCCGCACTACCTGCTCGACACCAACATCATCAGCCACATCATGCAGGGCCGTGATAATGATTTACTGAATCGGTTAACAAATGTCGCAGTTGGTCAGGTCGCAATGTCCAGCGTGACCTTGGCCGAGCTGGAATACGGATTACACCGCAGAGTCCAACCCTCTCGCCTAAGAAATGCGCTCACCCAAGTTCTATTGCGAATTGATGTACTGCCTTGGGATTATGGTGAGCTATGCAACAACCTAGAATCTAAAGGCATCAACTTGAGTGATTTCGACATGATGATTGCAGCCCATGCAGCGTCAGTTAAATCAACGCTAGTCAGTCGTGACAAAGCTTTTTCTCAAATACCCACCGACTGTGTGAGTCTAGAGATTTGGTAGCGAAAGTAAAACCAAAGGATTGGCCTGCCCAGCACGATTCGAACGTGCGACCTACGGCTTAGAAGCAGCGATTCTTTTTTGAGAACCTTGTATTTTCAATGCTCTACAGTAGCCTGGAATCTGCCGTATCTCGTACGGTGTGACCTGCGGCACCGAACGGCGCTGAGTGGAAGGCAGTAGCGAGAACGGCTTGCTGACTTAGATTGCAGTGCTAAACCGTCTAGTTGCTTAACAGTTATATCTAGCGCAGTGGCAGAGTTTGACTACATGCAACAGCCCAATCGGCAACTCTTACTTTTTGTTGGCAAGATCACTCAAGCAGTAATCGTCAAATTGCCGATGGTCAGATCGATCCCGTTAACTGATGTCACGCCCACCAATTGCACCACTACATCATTGGATGTAACGCCTGCCACTCCATCGGAGATGAACAGATAATGGTTACCCTTACCGCCAACCTGGAACAGCGCAAACTCACCAACTGCGTTGGTGGCAGCGGCACAGTCATTTAATGCGTCGGCAAGAGAAGCACCTGAACCTTTCGCAAAGGTAGCAACACCCGTAGTCTGATTCACGGATGCTTTGGTAGCCGTCGCAGTAGCGGAGCTACTCGCCCGCACCAGATCCACCGCATAGTCAATGCGATCACCGGTGTTCAGTGCGCCTTTTGCGAAATCTGAAACAGTATCGCTACCAGTGGCTTGACCCGTATCGCCGGCAGCAAATACGAAAGTGTCTGAACCTGTTCCACCCACCAAGCTGTCCGTGCCTCTGCCGCCAGTTACCGTATCGGCACTCGCACCAGCAGTGATCGTGTCGTTACCCAAGCCACCGCTTAAGCTGTCAGTGCCGTTACCGCCGGACAAACTGTCCGCACCACTGCCGCCCACAATACTGGCACCTGATGCGACTGCAGTTGCACGCAGTACCGCTGTCGTGGTGGAACCAGTTAGATCCAGCGTACCAGTGACTGTGGTGAATGTGACTATTGCGCCAGCTGCCAAACCGGTTGTAATCAGCGTATCAGATTCAGTGCTATTGAAATCCATAACCGTATCGCTACCTAGCAGAACAAAGCAATCGGCAGCAGCACCGCCTGTCATCACATCATTACCAGCACCGCCGACGAGCGTGTCCATACCAGCACCACCGATCAGCGAATCGTTACCACCCCCGCCAGTGAGGCTGTCTGCCAGGCCGGAGCCTGTGAAATTCGCCGCTTTACCGGTGTTTATGACGGAAAACCCAGCACCACCAGATGTCACAGCAGACAAATTCACTGCAAAGCCTGCTGAGCTGAGGTTAGCAGCACCCAAATTTGTGGTGCCTGCAGTGGCTGTCCATGCAGCGGCCACGGTGGCATTTACTGTTGCACCGGAACTCACTGACACCACATCAGCGCCACCAGCGCCCAAATCCATGACTCGATCAGTACCAGCAGTGATGTTGAATGTGTCAATACCCAACCCACCTGTGAGAGTGTCGTTGCCGGCACCACCCACAATGCTGTTGGCCAGACCATTACCCGTACCTGTAAAGTTGCCCGTGCCTGTAAAACTTAGATTCTCCAGATTGGCCCCCAAGCTGTAGGACGATGCCGTTGCTTGTACCGTATCCGTGCCAGCCGTAGAGACTTCCGTGATCACATCGCTACTGCTATCGACCACATAGGTGTCGTTACCCGCACCACCGGCCATGCTGTCATTACCGGCTCCACCATTCAAAGTATCGTTACCTGCACCACCATTTAAGATGTCGTCACCTGCTCCGCCATTTAATGTGTCGTTTCCGGTGCCACCAGTTAGGCTGTCCGCGAAACCAGCGCCGGTGAAGCTCGCTGCTCCGCCGGTATTTTCAACAGAAAATCCAGCACTACCGGTCACTGCAGACAAATTCACTGCGAACCCAGCAGAAGTAAGATTGGCAGCGCCTGAGTTTGAAGATGCTGTAGTAGCCGTCCATGTTGCGGCTACAGTGGCATTTACTGTTGCACCAGAACTCACTGACAGCACATCGGCACCACCTGCGCCCAAATCCATCACACGATCAGTGCCAGCAGTGATGTTGAATGTGTCAACGCCCAACCCACCGCTCAGCGTGTCGTTGCCACCACCACCATCGATCGTATCGTTGCCTGCCAGTGCATTGATGGAATCGTTACCATTAGTGCCCGTGAGATTATCGTTACCAGCGGTTGGAGTGGGCAATGCGGTAACAAAATCATAGGCGGTAGTACCTGCGTAACTATTACCAGCCAAATCCTTAACTGTACCAGCCTCAAATGTCACAAAATATTGCGTATTGGCTGAGAGATCATTTGTTGGATTAATCGTCAGCTTTTTATCTGTCCCATACGTCAACAGATTACTGGTAGCCGCCTCAAACGATTGCACGAGGGTACCAGTAGCTGAACCTGATCGGATCTCAATCTTGCCCGCACCCCGCTGAATCGCCTCACTGAAAGTCAGCACAATATTGGCACCAACGGCGACACTAGTGGCACCATCTGCTGGCGCAAATGTAGATACCGTTGGTGCAGTGCTGTCTAGAGTCGTGAATTCATATGCAGTCGAAGCAGTACCACCCCAACTGTTTCCAGGACTATCTTTGATCACACCAGAAGCAACGGTTACTGAATACTTAACACCCTGTTCAAGATTGTTTATCGGATTGATCGTTACGACCGACCCACTGAAGTTGACTTGTGAAGTATCGGTAACATTTATATTGGCAACTGTGGTGGCCCCATTCTTGACCACAATACTACCGGTTCCAGCTTTGACTGTTTCGTTGAAGGTCAAAACGAAATCAGCATCAACCGCAACGCTAGTAGCGCCGCTGATCGGAGATACAGATTGAAGCGTTGGGGCTGTAGAGTCGACGACAATGGTGTTTACAGACAAATTTAGCCGGTTGTTTGCATCTGATCCGTCAGCATTGGCGTTACCCGCTGCATCTGAAAATGAGCCTGAAGCGACAGAAATTACACTACTCGTCGTACTGTTAGCAGCAGGCGTGAAAGTGGCTGTGTAGCTGGTGCCCGAACCTGTGAAGTTGGATAGCGCTCCGCCGGACACGCCAACATCATCAACTGCGAAATTTGTTGAAGCCTCACTCAGCGCAAATGTGATCGTAGCAGTTTGGCCAACGGTTAGACCTGATCGATTACTTGTGATTGCAATCGATGGTGGGGTGGCATCAGCAGCTGCGATAAAGGTAGCTGCTGGGGAGACCGTTTCGGAAAAACCTGCGTCATCGACAAAGCCAATTAGGCAATCAATAAATTTTCCAGAATCAGTAGCTTTAATTGTATAACTTGAAGAGGATCCAACGAGTAACCAATTAACACCATCTGCGCTTGAATACCATGTATAGCTATACCCAGTTAAAGTGTTTGCTATCGAGCTACCATTTAGATCACTAAAACTGCCAGTAATAGACAAAATCGAACCAACAGTAGCATTACCGCTTATCGCTAGTGAGCCATTATTAGCAGAATAATTAGTTGGGGGCGTGTAAGTGTAATACACCTCATATTGCGAAGAGCCCGAGTAAGCCGATCCCTTTACTTCGAGATAGTATTTCGAATTTGCACTTACAGGAAATGATGCGGTAGATAGATACCCACCAGAAACTTTTTGGCCCAAATAGTTATAAACTGTAACCGTAGGAGATACATAATTCGAGTAACCATTGTGAATCGCCCCGGAAATCCTAGACACTCGCAAGCCTCTCAAAGTACTGCTTTTCATATTCTACCGGCGAGAGCCGATTACTTACTCCATGGCGGCGTTTAGGGTTGTAAAACATTTCGATGTAGTCAAACACATCT
>JAPLQC010000014.1 GCA_026399895.1 Burkholderiales bacterium | reverse complement strand
CTTCGATGACAAGCAAGCGCAAGAGAAATGGCAAAACATACTCGACTTCACCGGTTGGCTGAAAGAGAAGGGCCGGGGTGGAGCGCAAGGTGAGTCAGAAGAAAAATCTTTACTCGACCTAACCCAAATGGTCGCGCTGATGAGCATGCTTGAGGGGCGCGATGAAGAGCCCGATGCGGTGAGGCTGTCTACCTTACATGCTGCGAAAGGGCTCGAATTCGGTCATGTATTCATGGTGGGCGTGGAAGAAGGTATCTTGCCCCACAAGGGTGATCCAGATGCGCCGCCCGAAACCTTCGCGCAGCGTATCGAAGAAGAGCGCCGCTTGATGTATGTTGGAATCACACGCGCACAGCGTAGCCTGACGGTTACCTGGTGCAAGCAGCGCAAGCGCGCGCGCGACAGCACGCAGTGCGAGCCATCCCGTTTTATTGAAGAGATGCGGCTGGCGGAAGGCAACGCACTGTTACCGGATGAAGCACCAATCACGCCGCAAGACAGACTGGCGAACCTGAAGGCGCTGCTGCAAAAGCCGAAAGCTGCGTAATCGTGGAAAAGAAGCCGAGATCCGGTTTCCGCAATCCGCACGATTTGCCGGTAAAGACTTGCGTTACTTGCGGACGTCCTTTCACCTGGCGCAAGAAATGGGCGGCCAACTGGGCCGAGGTGAAATACTGTTCGGATGCCTGCCGCGGCAAGCCAAGAACGCCATAAGAGGAAGTAGATGGAAGAGCGATTAATCCAAATCGAGAGCAAGCTAGCGCATCAGGAATACTTGTTGGACGTGTTGAACCAGACGGTTTACAAACAGCAGATCAAGATCGACGAACTCGATGCGCTCTGCGTAGCGCTGGCGAAACGTCTGGCAGACGTTCATGCGCGTACGCCCGATTCACTGTCCGCGAATGAGAAGCCACCGCACTACTGAACCTGCATCATGATCAATGAAAAAATTCTTGCATCACTGCGCAACGAGCTCAATGAGCAGACCGCGCAGATGCACTGGACAGAGCTCGAACGTTTTTTTGCCAGCGGCAGCGTGATATGGGTCGGTGGCGAACTCGACCTGATTGACGTCGGCGCGCGCATCGCCGCCGATGACAAGGACAGCGTGCTCCGCTGGATGAACGCGGGTTTGGTGAAAAAAGTCACTGACGAGCAGGCTGGCAGCTGGCTCGAACAAGACGCGCTGCTGTGGACGGCCGTGGTGAAGCCCTGGATCCTGGTGCAGCATGAACGGCAGCAACCATCCCCGACCGCGCAGTAGAAATCAAAGAAAATGCCCACACAAGGTGGGCATTTGAAAATTGGCGGAGCGGACGGGACTCGCCCACATCCTGCAGGCCGCGGATTCGCTTGCAAGCGAATCCCTTCGATCCCCGTCGAGAGCCAAATTATTGGCTCTCTCCGCTCCTAAAAAACAAATGCCTGCTTCCGCAGGCATTTGAAATAATGGCGGAGCGGACGGGACTCGAACCCGCGACCCCCGGCGTGACAGGCCGGTATTCTAACCAACTGAACTACCGCTCCAATCGGGCGCTTGCGGCGCGCGAAAGGGGCGAATTGTACCCAACCGTCGGTCTAGTGTCGAGCAGCCTGGCTCTGCCGTCATTTGATAACCGTCCTTTCTGGAGGCTTCGGCTGCTGTGAGTCTGTCCTGGTTAGTCACGAATGCTGTTGCGGCGCTGCTGTTGCCGCCCCTATCGCTGATCCTGCTCGCCTTGCTCGGAGGTTGGCTGGCTTATCGTTGGCGCGTCATCGGGCGCTCGACGGTCGCGCTGTCTGCCCTGTTGCTGATTGGGCTTTCGACGCAAGCAGGCTCACGCTTGTTGGTTGCGCCTTTGGAGGGGTCTGCTTTACCGCTCGCCGACCCTTCGCAAAGCCGCGCCCACGCCATCGTCATTCTCGGTGGCGGGCGGCTGTACGACGCGCCGGAAGATGCTGGGCGTGACCAATCCTCCAGCGCAACGCTGATGCGTTTACGGCACGGCGCACGGCTGCATCGTCTGACCGGACTGCCAGTGCTGGTCAGTGGTGGTGCCCCTGACACCCTCGGCGAAAGCGAGGCAGCTTTGATGGCGCGCACACTTCGTGAGGATTTTGGTGTGACAGCCCGTTGGCAAGAGCAAACATCTGATAACACCGCAGAAAATGCTAAGCATGCTGCGCAACAATTAGCCGTCGTTGGCGTGCGGCGTATCTTGTTGGTGACGGATGCTCTGCATATGCCGCGTGCCAAGCGTGCGTTTGTGGCGGCGGGGTTTGAGGTTGTTGTCGCACCCACTCGTTTTCTTGGGCGGCGACCGATTGATATCGCTAGTTTTATTCCGAAGGCTAGTGAATTGGAGACTAGTAGCTATGCATTGCACGAGTGGATAGGAATCCTCTGGTACAAAATTCGTTACGGTCTTGCTTGAGTAATGGGCATGGTCTTTGTTTTGGTGCTGACCATGCAGGCGTATGATCTTTAGCTCGTTTCTTCCAAGGAGAGTCCCGATGTCCGATTCCACGATCACGACTGCCCGCAATGATCTCAAAGCACTGGTGCGCGATGCTCAGGCTTTGTTTGATGAGGCAACTGCTGCTGGCGGCGCCAAAGCAGAAGAGCTGCGCTCGAAGGGTATGAAGATGCTGGACCATGCGATCACGCGTGCGCATGACTTGCAGGACGCCGCAGTACAAAAAGGACGGAAGATTGCTCATGACACCGACGAGTATGTGCATGAGCATCCCTGGCGGGCCATCGGCATCGCGGGAGCTGTCGGTCTGTTGGTGGGTATGTTGATCGCGCGGCGCTAAGCAATGAACGCATCGGCCGTGCCGCCCGGTGGCGGCCTTGCTTCAAACGTCGGCACCATGGTCGCAAGCGTGCTCAAACTGATTGGTGTGCGCTTGTCGATGGCGGTCATGGAGCTGGCCGATGCGCGCGACGCAGTGTTGCGCGTGCTGCTGCTTGGGGCTCTGGCCGTGCTAGCCGCCGCGTTCGCTCTATTAAGCCTCTCCGCCATGATTGTCGCGCTGGCTTGGGATGCGATGGGCTGGCGCATTCTGCTGATTTTGTTTTTGGTTTACCTACTGTTGGCCGTTGCCATGCTCTGGAAAGCGCGCAGCATCATCGGCAGTGGACAAATCGGATTACCGACCACCCTCGCCGAGCTGGAAAAAGATCGTGCTGCACTGCTGGATCAGTATGACGATGCGGAGCAAAAAGTATGAGCCGTGGAGAGCGTGACGCGCGTCGCAAGCTGCTGATGTTGCAAGGCGCGCTTTGTCGGTTAGAGATCATTCAGGCCAGAGTGGCGCTGAAGGATGCGGCCGAACCCAAGGCAGTCGGCGGGCAGCTGTTTGGTTTGTTGAAGTTTGTGCTGGCGCACAAGCGGATGTCCCTAGTCGCCACCTTAGTGCCATGGCTATTCGGGCGCGCTCGTGGCAGTCGTTTCCTGAAGCCCGCTTTGTTTGCGCTGGGGGCGGCTGCGGCCGCCTGGCTATTCTTGCGGCGCCGACACCAGTAGGCATCGGCGCAGGGCTAAGTCGCCGGTGGCGGCAGACTTACTTTGCAGCGGGTTCTTTGAACTTCGCGCCAGAGCCATTGGCCAAGTAGACCACAGCACGCGCAACTTCAACGTCATCCAGGCTGGCATTGCCGCCTTTGGCTGGCATACCGCGAATACCCTTGATGGCGTGTGACACCAGCGTGTCATAGCCTTGGGCAATACGCGCACCCCATGCACCGCCATCGCCTTTTTTCGGCGCGCCAGCAACGCCCGCACCGTGGCAGGCTGCGCAAGCAGCGTTATAGACTTGTTCGCCGGTTTTCAGTGCCACCGCGCCACCAGCAGCGGCAGGCGCTGCAGCACCCTCGGGTGCTTCTGGCATGGTGAAGCTGACGTCTGCCACCGGGCGGATACGCTCGGCGACCGCCTCGGGTGACTGTGACATGGCATCAGCACCTAGCTTCGAGGTATTGCCGACGAAATTCACCAGCAGCAGGATGGTCGCTATCGGGATGACAAAAGAAGCCACGATGACAGCAATCAGTTGGTTCGGGGTCTTGATGGGCGATTCACTGTGGTCGTGACTCATGGTTTCCTCGTTGGGTGATGGCATGAAGCCCGCCGGAGCGGCAAAGCCCGAAATTATAGACGAATCGAGCGAATCGATTCTTCCCGACAAGTGCTTTCATGGACTGCCCGATTGAAAACCGGTATCCTTCCCGGCGCTTCTCCGATGCGGCTGTAGCTCAGTGGATAGAGTATTGGCCTCCGAAGCCAAGGGTCGTGGGTTCGATCCCCGCCAGCCGCGCCAGTGCTTACCCCCTCGCACCGCCATTTCTATTTGGAAGACACCGAGAGCCAACAGTTTGGCTCTCGACGGGGGATCGAAGGGATTGTTGGTTAATCCGCGCGAGCTAGTGCTTTTTGCAGCATACGCTCGAGAACCGCGTTGCCCATGCTTTTTGCCCGCTGAAGCGGCGCCTCGAGCCCAGCCCGGCTGTAGCCCAAACCGCCCCGCAACAGCAGCGACAACATCTTAACGTCCTCATTTAGCACCGCTTGCTCGAGTACTGAGCACTCACCTACGGCCAAGTCCGATCGCGCGCCATGCCTGAGCAGTATTGGAATAGCCGCAGGTTCTTCCATCTTCAATGCCGCCATTAGCGCGGTATCGCCATCCTTGTCGGGCACGTTGGGGTCGGCCTGTTGCTCCAATAGATCTTCCAGCAGTGCCATGTTCCTTTGTTCTATTGCCTCACCCAAAGGCAGCAGCCCGGTGATCGATGGTGCGTTCAGAAGCTCCGGGTGCCCGTTTGTCAGTGCGCTGACCCCATCTTGATCGTCATGGCAGATTCGGCTCGACAGCAGCTCGCGCAGAGATATTTCTGGGATCATCGCGCGTTCACGTCCGTCGATCTGTTCGGCGTGCGCCTGAAACTTACGTAAATCTCTAGAACAGCCGCGCAGCATTGCGATTGAGGTCAGATCAGCAAGCGCACTGACCGATTTTGGGGCATGCCAGACCAGGGGTTCTTCTAAGTCGCCACCCATCAGCGTCATACACTCGCTTCGATGTATGCCGGCAATGTAAAACAGCTTAAACGGGTCTAATGCGCGCCCTGTCTGATCGCAAAAGTCAGCGTAGCGTATGGCCGCACTTAACGAGCTTGCAGAAGCATCGAGACTGGTAATTTTTTTACCTGAATAGAGCAATACGTAAGCAAACTTCCAGATCGGGTTGCTGGGAGCAATCTGCGAACGAAGTACGCCTGCTTCGCAGCCCACCAGATGAATCACCAGCTTGGGCGAGGTTTTTCCAGTCGGCGATATATCTTTTTCGCGTAAATAGCGCAGTAGTGCCTCGCTCAACATCACCTCGCAACGCTCTGCTGAAAACACAATTCGGTGACTCGACCGCTTTACACCATTGTGTTCTCGCACCCAATCCTCACTATGCGCCACAAGTAATAGCTGGCGCGCGGTCGCCAGGTGCCCGACCACGCTTTGCAGTGCGGTTTGTAGATCAAGCTGGCCGAGTGATACCTGCGCTTGCTGCATCGTAGTACTAGCAAGCATTTGTCGAATATGGTTTTCGGTTCCAGCGTTTAGGTCCTCACCAAATAGCGTCACAAATGCAGGCGTTGGCTGTAAATGGAAAGGCTGCGTCTCTCGAGCCTGGCGGCGGGACTGATCAATCGCTTTCATGACGACTTCCAACAAGGCGTGTACGGGTGACAGGCAGAGAGCACCTGTCGCCCGTGTGTGCCTCGGGTCGGCGCCGAGTTCGGTATCTGATTCAGCGATAAATCATTTAGCCCGACATGTCGTTAGCGATGACCCGACGCACCAGGTCGCGGTCGGGTAGCGGATCCTCATGTGATGCAAAGTCGACACGTTGATCTTCGGCGCGGTGAAGCATTCGCAGCTCGCTACCCACAATTTCAGTCGAGTGGCGCTCGAAACCATCTTTGCCAGTCCATTTGCGCGTCTGAAGATGCCCCTCGATATAGACCAGCGCGCCTTTTTTCAGATGCTGACCGGCGATTTCTGCCAAGCGCTTGTAAAGCACCACGCGATGCCACTCGGTTGCATCTCGCCGTGCGCCAGCGGATTTGTTCTTCCAGTTTTCACTCGTTGCTACCGAGAGATGCGCAACGTGATCACCATTGTTCATGGTGCGAACTTCAGGATTGTGTCCGAGATGGCCGATCAGCATGGCCTTGTTGAGCGTGCCTGTCATGGTGGGGGAGATGCTTCCTTGCGCTATTGGTGAGCGAAATGTCTAGAGATTCGAGGCCGATGGGGTTATCAGGTGATCGGCCTATTGCACGACGCGTCGCGCGATAAAGCCACCGATAGCGGTGATTCCGCTAAGGCCCTTGATGGAAAAACTGCCTGCCAGCTCTGGTGGCGTGCCGCCATCGATCGGACCAAAAAATCGTAGTCCTGCGTAACCTGCGGCGTCACCGTGGGCGATGCCGCCAATCGCTGTATTGGTTGGTGTGCCGAATGGCAGGACATTGGTGCTGCCGACGGTCAGCTTGACGTTGGGTTCCATATTCGCCGGAAGTACTTCATCAATTCGCACATTCAGCAGCCGCAGCGTCGCTTGTTTAGCGCCGAAATCCACCGTGACTTCAAGATCGGCCGCGATCGGGTACACCTCGGTTTGTCCATCCGGGCTATACCAGCCGCGCGCATAGCCCCGGTAGGTGGCGCTGCCGCTGCTAGGCAAGGCAGCGGGATCGGTCAGCTGTCCGAATGCGATGGTGCCCCGCCGCTCCTTGTTGTGCTCGCGACCGCCGCCCCACTCTTGAATGTTGATCGTGTCCTTGGTGACCCAGCCGGCGACATGGGCGTAGCGATAATTCCAGTTCCACAAGTCACGGTAGCCCTTGAAGCCAGCGAAAGGTATCTGATCCGGGCCCTGGGTCGCGCCATCTTCGTGCAAACGGGTCGCGCTGATTTGGTTCGGTTTCAAACTACCGGTGCGCCAGTTACCGGCAACTAAACGTAATCCATTGTTGGCAGCAGTGACGCAAGCGGCATCACTGACATCACAAGCCGACGCGGCTCGTTCGAAGTAATGATTGTTTGCATAGCGGTCTTGGGTACCGGTGAATGTGGATGCATTGTTGTCCCAGAACGCATCACCCTGCGGCGCTAGGGCCACCAGGGTCGACATACCCTGGTCACCCAGTTGAACGCGTCCGCGTTTCAAACCAAAGTTTTCAATAATGCGAGGCCGCTCTGTTCGCCCGTCCCAAAATAGCTTGAGCTGCGACAGCAATAAATCAACGGCGCTGATATTCGCGTCGGTGTCATGCAACACACGAAGCTCTGCGAAGCCTTCATTGGCGGGCAGCAAGCCGAATGCTTCCGCGGTGTTGTTGTTGGTGGGCAGCAGATCAGTGGTCGAGAACCCGATGGTTTGCAGACCGTTTCGGCTGAGCTGTATGGTGCCGACTGATACGCCCAGCGCCGCACCGCTGCACGCGGATACACCGGTCGGGCAGGAACTTTGCCCATTCGTCGTGCCGCCAGAGCTACCGCCAATCGGCGAACCGCTCACCACGCCGCTGCTGCCGGTGCTGCTACCACTCGCTCCCAAAGAGGTGGCGCCGCTGACCCCACTGCCGTCACTACACGCTGCAAGCCCGAGCAGCAGCACTGCAATTGCACCGACCCTCGCCATCAAATAGTTCATCCCTGCTCCCTAGTCGTGATCCGAAATTGGCGCGTAACGGTGTTCAACCGCACGGCAGTGACGAACTTAGGGCAAGGCCTGATTGCCTTATTGAGCGCTGACAACCAATTAAAAACCTGTGCAGCGTGACAACCAGCACGCTTACGCTGTAGCAAATCGGGCATTAAGCGCAGGCGTTGCACGAGGCCTACTACGCGCCCGTTATAATTTGCCTTTCTCTCGCAACATAGCGTCCGCGCGGCTCACTCTCCATGCAACAGCAACACAAAGAACAGGTCAGCAGCTTATTCGCCGAAGCGGTAGCGCCATTAATTGCCGGCACAGATGTCGTGATGCCTGTTGTTACTCTCGAGCGCCCGCGCGATCCTACTCACGGCGATCTAGCCTGTAACTTGGCGATGCAACTCGCCAAGCCGCTCAAACGCAATCCGCGCGAATTGGCACAGTCAATCGCAGAGGCGGTGATGGCCCACCCATCGCGCGTCGGTCTGATCGAGTCGATTGATATCGCCGGCCCGGGCTTTATCAATCTTCGGGTCGCATTAAAGACAAAGCAGGCCGTAGTAGGGCGCATCTTTGCGGATGCACAGTGTTACGGACGCACGAACTTGGCGGCGGCCAGCAAAGTGCTGGTCGAGTTTGTTTCGGCTAATCCGACCGGACCGCTGCATGTTGGCCATGGACGTCAAGGGGCATTGGGTGACGCGATTTGCGCGTTGCTTGAGGCGCAGGGATATTCCGTACAGCGCGAGTTCTATTACAACGACGCAGGTGTACAAATCGCTACCCTCGCCTCATCGGTACAGGCGCGCGCCAAGGGCAGCAAGCCCGGCGACGCCGACTGGCCTGAGTCTGCTTATAACGGGGATTACATCGCCGATATTGCAGCGGATTTCATCGCCCGAAAAACCGTTTCAGCGGCCGATGGCGAACCTGTTACTGCAAGCGGCGATATCAACGATATTGAATCGATACGTCGCTTTGCCGTTGCTTATTTGCGGCATGAACAGGATCTTGATTTACAGGCCTTTGGTGTTCGCTTCGATAACTACTACCTTGAATCATCGCTCTACAGCGACGGTAAGGTCGAAGCCGCAGTCAGCGCGCTCAAAGCGGCCGGCAAAACCTATGAGCAAGAGGGTGCGCTATGGCTCAAGAGTACAGAGTACGGTGATGATAAAGACCGTGTGATGAAGAAGTCGGATGGTACGTACACCTACTTCGTACCTGACGTGGCCTATCACATCACCAAATGGCAGCGCGGCTTTCACAAAGTAATCAACATCCAAGGCAGTGACCACCATGGCACCATTGCGCGGGTACGCGCTGGCTTGCAGGCGGTCGGTTTGGGCATTCCGGCCGGCTACCCTGACTATGTGCTGCACAAGATGGTCACCGTGATGCGAAACGGTGAAGAGGTAAAAATTTCTAAGCGCGCAGGTTCTTACGTGACACTGCGCGATCTGATTGAATGGTCCGCCGGTGAGGCACTAGATGCCGAAGGCCAGCGTGATCTCACCCGTGGACGTGACGCCGTACGCTTCTTCCTGATCTCGCGCAAAGCGGATACCGAGTTTGTATTCGACGTGGATCTCGCGCTCGCGCAATCCGACGAAAACCCGGTTTACTACGTTCAGTATGCACACGCGCGTATCTGCTCAGTGTTGACGCAATGGGGTGGCGATGAAGCGATGTTGCAGACCACGGATTTGTCTGTACTAAGCTCGCCGCGAGAGGCCAGCCTGTTAGCCAAGTTAGCGGAATACCCTGAGGTTCTGAAGAAAGCGGCGGATGAACTCGGCCCGCATCAGGTCGCGTTTTATTTGCGAGAGTTGGCTGGCGAGCTACACAGCTATTACAACGCTGAGCGGGTACTGGTTGACGACGCAGCACTCAAGCATGCGCGGCTGGCATTGCTGCTGGCTACGCGCCAGGTGCTACGCAATGGCTTGGCACTAATCGGTGTTTCCACGCCGGCGAGAATGTAGGTATGGACTTTCGGCGCAGCGTTTACCGGCAGCAGGGCGGAACCACCGCCGGCTTGATTATTGGCTTGATTATTGGTCTGTTGATCGCTGTGGGTATTGCGATGACCATCATGAAAACGCCGCTGCCATTTATCGACAAAATCGGTAAGCCTTCGCAGTCGGGCGGCGATTTGGGGGACCCTAACAAGTCATTGCAAGGTAATGTGCGCGAATCGCGTGATGCTGCTTCGAACAACAGCGCAGCAACGCCCGCACCACCGTCCGCACCACCGTCCGCACCAGCCGCGGCGACTGTTGAGCCCAAGCGCGCACCAGCCGCTGCGCCAACCCCGCCGGTAACTTCACGGCAGAATGAAAAGCCCGCGACAAGTCCTGCGCCGGAGCCCTCCCCAGCAAGCGGTGGCGGCTTCACCTACTATCTACAGGCGGGCGCATTTCGCGAGCGTCAGGATGCCGAGGCGACCAAGGCGCGGCTGGCACTGATGGGTGTCGCCGCGACGATCGCCGAGCGCAAGTCCGAATTGGGCACGCTGTATCGCGTGCGCGTTGGTCCGTTTGATGATGTCGAGGGAATGAATCGGGCACGCGTGCGCTTGTCCGACAATGGTGTCGACGCAGCAGTAGTTCGCGTCCCGAAATAAATCACACTAAAGGAAAGCTTCATGCGCCTGTTGCACAGCTTGTTGTTGATCGCCAGCCTAGGCTTGGTCTCCGTCGGCGCAAATGCCGCCCCGAACGCACCGGCTGAGGGCGTCGAGTATCAGCGGTTGTCGCAGCCGCAGCCGACGGACACCGGCAAAAAGGTCGAGGTGCTCGAATTCTTTTGGTACAACTGCCCGCACTGCCATGCCTTCGAACCGCATCTCGCGGAATGGGCTAAAAAACAGGGTGACCGTATTGTGCTCAAGCGCATTCCGGTTGGATTTCGCGAATCATTCGTACCGCAGCAGAAGCTCTACTTTGCGCTGGAAGCCATGAATCGCCTCGACTTGCACGCCGTAGTGTTCGATGCCATTCACCAGCGGCGCATGAAACTGAACACCGAGCCCGAGATCATGGCTTTCATTGAGAAGCAAAGCATTGATTCGAAAAAATTTAGCGAGACGTTTAATTCGTTCAGCGTGCAAAGTAAAGTCGGCCGAGTGCGACAGCTACAGGAAGCATTCCGAATTGATGGTGTACCGACAGTCGCCATCGACGGTCAGTATGTGACCTCGCCATCGATTCTTGGTCAGAGTATGCGGGGCGCCCCGGAGGAAGTGCTGAATGGCGCCACCCTGCTCGTGATGGACGCGCTGGTAGCCAAGAAAAAGTAAGCGCCTAACGTTTTTTGTAGGTGCGCACCAAGGCCCGCAGCATATCGAGGCCAATCTGCCGATGGTGCTCATCGAGTTGGTTCAGCAGTGCGGTGGCGCGTTGATCCGTCATGCTGGTATCCGCGCCTCCACCCTTGCGGGTGTCGCCATTGCCGAAACGCAGCCACTCCGCCGGCACATCCAGCCATCCCGCTAGCGCGCGTAGCTTTTCCTGCGTCGGAATAGATTCACCCTGCAGCCATTTGCGTGCAGCGTGGACGGTCACGGGGTGGCCGTTGAAACGCCCGTTGAACTCCCGTGCTAGCTGGGTTGGGCTATGCGGCGAGTACTCGGCATTACGCAGCGCTTGTTGCAGTCTCTCGCTGAATGCCAAGCGTTCTTGTGTCGAATTCATGGGGCACAACTATTTTTCATGGGTCACACTATTCCATGCGGCCGTGTAATAGTCAGTCCTAATGATGGCGATTATTTGTTAACAAACAAAACTTGTTGAGATATCAAAAAGGCGTTGCGCCCGCTCGATAGAGTTTTTGAGAGCAATTATTGCAGCGCAAATTAATGGTTTTCCCAAAAATGCGCCGAAAGCGGTGAATCGATGCGAAACATCGCGAATAGAGGCTGCGAGGCAAGCCCTCCAAATTGAAAACGCTCGGTTATAAACCGAGCGCTTCTATGGAGGCGGCTGTTAGTGGACGTCTTTAGCGCTGTGTGACGAAGCGAATTACACCATCGTCATCGTGCGTGCGCCGCAATTCACCGGCGAACCATAAACGATGCAAATGTGCGAGTGCTTCGCCCATGGCGAAGGTGAGTTGGTG
>JAPLQC010000011.1 GCA_026399895.1 Burkholderiales bacterium | reverse complement strand
TCCAGAAAAATTAAGCGAAAAAGAAACAGCAGCGAATAGGATATTCAATCAAGAAATTGCACAACGAGATTTCAGCAATCAGGCAAGTACCAGGCAGCTGCCGCGTTCAGCTTCCACTTTGCTTTTTAGCGCGCGGATGCGCCGCGTCATACACCTGCGCCAGACGCTGGAAATCCAGCGAAGTATAGACCTGCGTGGAGGCGATGGATGCGTGTCCCAGCATTTCCTGAACTGCGCGCAGATCGCCTGAAGATTGCAGCAAGTGTGAAGCGAACGAGTGGCGCAGTACATGCGGGTGTACATTCGTCGGTATCCCGAGTGACTGCGCATGCGCTTTGATGCGGCGCTGAATCTCACGCGCTGAGATGCGATGCCCGCGTGCCGACAAAAACAGCGCATGCGCATCGTCATCGGGCTCGGCACGCACGATCTGCGGTCGCGCGACAAGCCATTCGCGTAGCGCGGTAATCGCGGCGGTGCCGATGGGAACGCTGCGGCGCTTGCTGCCTTTGCCGGTGACCGTCAACTCGCCGGCGTCAAGATCGAGCCAGCTGAGCGACTCATAGCTGGCATTTTTTGTATGCCGCAGGTCCAAGCTGGTCAACTCTGCGACGCGCAAGCCACTTGAGTACAACAGCTCAAACATCGCTTTGCTGCAGGCGTCGCGTGTGGTCGATGTTTCATCGCCGGCTACAGCAGACGACACCAGCCGCACGGCATCGTCTACGCCTAGCGCCTTAGGCAGTGCCTTGACACGCTTGGGTGCGCGCACGCCATCGACCGGATTCGACACCACAGCCTGATGCAATGCCAGCCAGGCAAACATGCCGCGCCAAGCTGACAGCTTGCGTGCAATCGAGCTTGGCGACAAACCGCGTGCGTGCAGCTGGCTGGTACATCGACGGATATCAGCTTGCGTCAGTTTGGCAAGCGGGCGTCCAGCAAAGTTCTCGGCGACCAACAAGGCCAGCTGATCAAGGTCGCGCCGGTAATTGTCGAGCGTATGCGCCGACAGCTTTCGCTGTGTCTGCAGGTGCTCCAGATAGCCGGCAATGTCTTTGTCGGCACCGGTCATGGCAATCGCCTTAGTCGATCAGCGGCTGGAGCCGCGCGCTGGCAATGTCGCTGATGCGAGCCAGAATATCGGTTGCCAAATCGGCGGCAAATCGTTGCGGATCGGGTGAGCCTAATACCATCAGGCCAAAGCAGATCTCGGCGCCGGGCTTGCGCAGCGGTAGTAGTGCGACCGATTGCATCGACGCTGCATCATCTAGCCAAAGCGTACCGGGCTGCCCTGCGGCCGCACCGCACACCGGGTTGCTGTGGGCGTCTGCAAAACTGCGCGCCTCTTCGTCATCGAGGATGAAGTCTTCATGGGCAAACTCGGCCTTGGTATGCCATAGGCGAATGGTTGCCGCTGGCACGTCAAAGCATGATTGGGTGGCGCTGACCAATGCAGCGGGTAGCTCGGCAGGCGCTTGGTCGGTTAGCAGCTGCAGCGTCCATTGGTGCAGATTCGCCATGATCAGCTCATTGCCGCTCGCATTGCGCATGAAGGCGGCCAGTTTCAGTTCCAGCTGTCGAATCTTGTCGCGCAGGATTTCCACCTGCCGCTCTTGTAGCGAGACCGTACGCCCACCAAGTGCAGTCGTTAGTCGGAGCCCCGCAACGATGTCTGGGTGCTGTTCTAGGAATTCCGGATGCTGTTGAAGATAGATTGCGATTGCATCGGCATCAGGCTGTGTCGTCATGGCGTGGTTCAGGTCGGGTGAGGTTGGCGCGTCAGTTTGCAACGCTCAATCAAGTCATTCGCAGTTTGGCCTACGCGAGCAGGCGCACGCTGGATTTTACCCGCACCGCACAGCGCAGCGACAAGCAATAAAAAAACGGCACCCGAAGGTGCCGTGAAGAGAGGAGATTACATTCGCAGAAAACTCTGCTGGCTGAAACCAGATCAGCCTATCCATCACCGACCACGCGGGTCGGCGATGAATTCTGTGTGAGCCGAACGGCTCGCAATGGATCAGAACACGTGGCGCACGCCCAGGTTGAAGGCTTTGTTGCTGGTGCCGTTCTCCGAGTTATTGCCAACGGTGTAGGTAGCAGCGCCATCATTGCTGATATAGCCATAGGCGGCGTACAGATTGGTGCGCTTGGACAGGCTGTAGGTATAGCCAATACCCCACTGGTCAGCATCATTTGCAGCGTAAACCCCGCGGCCATCAGCACGGATGTAGGACGCGATGAACTTGTGTGCACCAAACGGGACAGTTGCGCCAATCAGGTAGTTGCGGGTTTTGGTTTGGCCAACCCAATCATTGTCGGCAAAGGCCGCATAGATTTTGGCGAACTCGAGGTCATAGTTGGCGGCCAGCATGGTGCTTTTCAGGTTGCCGGTATCGGTCGCGTTATTTTTTTCGTAGTACGCCAGTCGAACATTCAGCGGCTTGCTGTCATAGCCCACCGAGCCGGTAATGACGCGGCTAGCGTCACTGTTGCCAGCGACCTCGCCAAAGCCGTAAGCGATTTCAGCACTGAAGTTTTCGAACAATGGCGTTGCGTACTTGATGGCGTTATCCATACGGATCGCCCGATCGGTGGTTGTGATCGCGGTAGTTCCGCTAGGGGGCAACATCAAGTTTTGAGCATTACCCGCAAGACCGGATGCAAACGGGTCGGCGACTTGGTTGAGGGTTAGAAAGTAGGAGGTGTACTGACGACCCAGCGTCAGGGTACCGAAATCGCCCTGCAGGCCGACAAAGCTTTGTCGGGCGAAGCCAGTGCTGTTTTGGTTGAAACCGCCTTTATCCGCAGCAATGCCAGTTTCCAGCACAAACAGCGCGCTCAGGCCGCTGCCCAGATCTTCCTTACCTTTAAAGCCGAGGCGGGTACCCGATTGAGCGCCGCTAGTAATTTTGTTGCCCCCAGCTACGCTGCTCCCTACGCTACCAATCTCGCGAGCAAAACCCATATCGGCGATGCCGTAGACCTCAACCGCTGACTGCGCTTGAGCGGCGCCAGTCAAAGCGCCGGCCAGTACCAGCGCAAGATTCAACTTCTTCATTTTTTTCCCCAAGTGAGAGTTTTAGAGCGATCCGCACAAGTCGGATGCGCAAACATTAATTAACGAAATGAAAACATCGACAACATCGGTTTTCTCGGCCTTCAGCGCTTGGGACGCTCGTTGCGAGTTTGCAAATGACGTTGTTTTATTGACACTACCCCGCGTTGACGTGGCCCCAGTCAGACCGCAGAGTTCGGATGTTTTTGTTTTGATAATTTTTCCGAACCTTATTTCGTCCGATGGCCAACCGAGAGGAACTGCTGATCATTCGCTCCGCCCGCGCTGGCCACCCGCAGGCTCAGCTCGCGCTGGGCAAGCGCTATCTGTTCGGCAGCACCAATCTGCCGCAGAGCCACGCCACCGCACTGCACTGGCTGGAAAAAGCGGCCGAGCAGAACCAGTCAGAAGCGTGGATGCTGATTGGCGAGAATGTGTCGTTTACGGTGGCGCGTCAGGCGGAAGACCCGCTGCGGGTCGCGGTTTGGTATGAGCGCGCGTTTGAGGGCAAGTCAGCGCGTGCTGGCTTGGTGTTCGCGATGCTGGTGTTCAGTTGTTGGACGCGCGCAGAAGACGGGCTGCGTCAGAAGTCCATGCGCGCCTTGAAGGTTGCTGCCGAGGCTGGCATTGCCGATGCGCAGTGGTTGTACGCACAGCAACTCGGTATGCATGAGCTGCTAGCGGCCAAAACGCCACAAGAGATACCCGCACAAATTCAGCAGCGTCGAGACCAGATCGTAGAGTGGGCAGCCAAGGCGGCGCTGGGTGGAATTTCAGAAGCGCAGCAGGCGTTGGCAGACTATTGGTGGCAACAGGGTGATGTGACCCGATTCATGTTGTGGGGACTGCCGATCGCGCAGGAATTAGATCGCAAGGCGCACGGACCGATGGCGAGCCGTTGGAGTCTGGATAAGAAGCAGCTTGGACTGATTCTCCGTTGCGCTAAGGCGATGAGCATGCAAGCCGACACCAACCTCCGGCTGGTGGAGCGATACCTAAAAATTGCCGCTGAGGGTGGCGATGCCAAGGCACAGCTGGCCTATGGTTTGTGGGCCGCGCGGATGGACGAAGATGGTAATCGTGTGCGTCGGATGCCCGGTGTCGCGCACTACAAGAAGGCAATTCGTTGGCTATCGCAAGCGGCGGAAAACGGCGAGGCAGCCGCATGGTTTGCGATATCGCGCGTCTATCTCAAGCCGGAATTCTCTCGCCGTAGCATCAACGAGTCGCGTCGATGCCTTGAACTCGCTGGTGCGGCCGGCCATCGGACAGCCCAGTTCGAGCTGGCGCAGATCGCGTGGCGCACCCGAAAAATTGATCGACGCGGCGATGTGCGAGCGGTGTACTGGTTGCAGAAAGCCGCGAGCCAGGGCGACCCTGAGGCAGTAGCGATGCTAAACAGAATTGCGCCGGCCGTGCGCCGATCCGAATGGGCAGCGACAGCCCGCGCATCGTTTAATCGCGACATCAGCAGTCAGTACCCATTTCTTGCAGCACGGGTTGAACTCGCCTATTGGTTCGGTCTGACCCGCGCAGAGGCCCTGCTGATTGATGTTGAAGCCTCTGACCACGGCCACTGTTTGGAAGTAGATATCCGTGATTCACATCCGCGCAGCCGGCGCCGGCTAATACAAATACTCACGGGCGAACAACGACGCGCATTAGAACGCGCATCGCGCGTGTTTGACATTACTGACGCGCGTGGTAAAAACGGACCAGAAGGAAATTACCGTCAGCGCTTGTATCGATTCCGAAGCATCTTCGGGCAGCAGCGCGCAACGCAAAGTCGCCGCGCTTGACCAAAAGAAGCAGGCCCTAAATATCGACACTGCCCTCGAATACGCTGACCGCTGGGCCAGTGAGCAACACGGGCGTGCCATCGCCGTCCCACGCAATCGATAGACGACCGCCGCGCATCTCAACCGCGACAGGAGAATCAAGGTCGCCGCGCAGAATGCCGGCAACTACAGCTGCGCATGCGCCCGTGCCACAGGCAAGCGTTTCACCCGCGCCTCTTTCGAAAACGCGTAGCTTGATCATGTGTCGGTCAACGATTTGCATGAAGCCCGCGTTCACGCGCCGCGCAAAGCGTGGATGATGCTCAATCGCCGGCCCATCGTCAGCCACCGGCGCCGCGTCGACATCAGCCACCCACTGCACTGCATGCGGATTGCCCATCGACAGTACGGCGATTTCAATGGGACGATCATTAATCGCCGAAGGCCAGAGTGACAGGCTTGCTGCCATTCGCGCTTGCAAGCCTTGGGTGTCAAATGGCACGCGCTGCGGGTCAAGAATTGGGGCGCCCATGTCGACTGTTACTCGGCCATCATCTTCCAGGCGCGGCGAGATGATTCCCGACATGGTCTCGACGCGAATTTCGCGCTGCTCACTAAGACCTTTTTCAACGACGAACTTCACAAACGCGCGCGCGCCATTGCCGCACTGCTCAACTTCGCCACCATCCGAATTAAAAATACGGTAGCGAAAATCAACACCGGCTTGTGTCGGCCGCTCGACCACCAGAATCTGATCAGCGCCAACGCCAAAACGGCGATCCGCTAATTGACGCCACTGCTCGGGTGTCAAATTAACTGACTGCCTGATTGCATCGATCACGATGAAATCGTTACCCGCGCCGTGCATTTTGGTGAAATTCAGTTTCATGGATCAGTCTCGGATTTTTTGTCTTTAAACTCAAACGTCATCGAGGAAAGCGTCTATCGGGTTGAATGCTCAGCGAACTAAGCAAGCACGCCTGATAGCTGTGGGCCCGCTGCGGTCTAATGGAAATAAGCGCTAATCGTACACGGAGGGCGCACCCTCCGGCCGCGTCTTGAAGCGTTTATGTGACCAGAAATATTCGGCCGGTGCTAGGTGAATCTGATCTTCAATGAAGGCGTTCATGCGCCGCGTCGCGGTTTCAACGTCCTGTCCTGGAAAATCTTCCCAAGCGTCGTGAAAGCGCACGCGCCAGCCTTGGTAGTTAGGTCTGAACTGCGTGGTGACAGGAATCACTTGTCCTTGCGTCGCCGCAGCGAGGCGCGCCGGCGCAGTCAGCGTCGCTGCGGGAACGCCGAAAAAAGGCACGAAGATCGATTCGCGTGCGCCAAAGTCCATATCCGGCAGCATCAGGAATGGGCGCCCACTACGCATGGCGCGGATAATGGGCTTAATGCCGCCGCCACGCCAGAGTAGAAAGCGATCCGCGTCTTCTTTCGTCGCGAACCGCGAGCGACCTTCTCGTAGCGCCTGATCGAACACTTTGCTGCGCTGCTGTGTGTAAATTGAGCAGAGCGGTCCTTGCATAGTGATCGCAACGCCTGCCACTTCCAGACAAACAAAATGTGGGCACAGAAAAATAGTAGGCTGCTCAATTGAAGACTGTGTCGGCACGAAAGGCTCGACCTCGATCAGTCGTCGCAATCTTTCCGGCGACCCCCACCAAAGAATGCCGCGTTCCAGCACGCTGCGCGCATAAGCACGGAAATGCGCTCGCGCCATGGCGTGACGCTCCGTCGCGGATAGCGCAGGCAAACACAGCGAGAGATTCGTCAGCGTGATTTTTCGCCGCTGATGCATCAGCAAAAACAGCAACTCGCCAAATGCTTCGCCGATGCGACCAAGCAGGGGCAAGGGCAGCCAGTGTAGTAGCCAGATCAGCCCTAGGATCAGTCGCATTGCGCCGCTCCGCAAACAAAAAACGAGCGTAGCGCTAACAAAATGTAAAGCTTGGGAAGTGGCATCGAAGAAGGGAGGCGCAGGGGGCTTTGCTGATTTCGTGCAAGTTGCGTAAAATAACACGCGTTTAATCCGCCGAGTTAATAGACAACTTGCGAGGCGGCCTACAAATTTCGCTAAAGCGTCGCAGGCTCACTGAGTTGACCGCGACATTGTGTTAACCAGTTGTTAGGAGCTTGCATGTCCAACGAGTACTTGTTCACTTCCGAGTCGGTGTCCGAAGGTCATCCGGATAAAGTCGCCGACCAAATCTCTGATGCGATTCTTGACGCGATCCTGGCTCAGGATCCGCGCGCTCGCGTCGCCGCTGAAACACTCTGCAATACCGGTTTGGTGGTGCTGGCGGGCGAGATCACGACCACAGCGAATGTGGACTACATCAAAGTCGCGCGCGATACCCTGAAAGATATCGGCTACGACAACACCGATTACGGTATCGACTACAAAGGTTGCGCCGTACTGGTCGCTTATGACAAACAGTCACCCGACATCGCGCAGGGTGTCGACGAAGGCAAAGGACTCGATCTCGACCAAGGCGCTGGCGATCAGGGCCTGATGTTTGGTTACGCCTGTGATGAAACGCCTGATCTGATGCCTGCAGCGATTTACTATGCTCATCGTATCGTTGAGCGTCAGTCGCAACTGCGCAAAGATGGTCGTCTGCCTTGGTTGCGGCCCGACGCCAAGTCGCAGGTCACGTTGAAGTATGTCGACGGTAAGCCGGTCGCGATTGACACCATCGTGTTGTCGACGCAGCACGCGCCTGAAGTCGAGCACAAGCAGATCGAAGAAGCGTCGATTGAAATGATAATCAAGCCAGTGGTGCCCGCCGAGTGGTTGAAAGACACCCGGTACCTGGTGAACCCAACCGGTCGTTTTGTGATCGGCGGTCCGCAGGGAGATTGCGGCCTCACCGGTCGAAAAATCATCGTTGACACCTATGGCGGCGCAGCCCCTCACGGTGGTGGCGCATTTTCGGGCAAGGACCCATCCAAGGTCGACCGCTCAGCTGCCTACGCGGGTCGCTATGTTGCTAAGAACATCGTTGCCGCAGGTTTGGCCTCCAAGTGCCAGATTCAAATCTCGTATGCGATTGGCATCGCCAAGCCAACCTCGGTCATGGTGACTACCTTTGGTACTGGCAAGGTCAGCGATGAAAAAATCGAGCAGCTCGTGCGCGAGCATTTCGATTTGAGACCGAAAGGCATCGTGCAGATGTTGAATCTATTGCGCCCAATTTATCGCAAGTCGGCTGCTTACGGCCACTTTGGTCGTGATGAGCCGGAGTTCAGCTGGGAGCGCACCGACAAAGCGGCTGCATTGAAAGCTGCTGCGGGTCTCGAAGATCGAATTAGCGTACGGGCCAGCAAAAAGCGACCCCGTACGCCAGTTTTAGTTCCACGTTTGAGTGCGATAGTTTTTCTGATCTAAGCCCGGTTCACGTCCTTGTTTCGCGACTGTTAATCGCGTCTCTGTTGCTACAGTCGGCCCCTTCGGGTTTGCATAGTAGCGACACACCATGGGTAGCAAAATCGCACGATGCTTTTTCAGCGTCGTCGCATGTGTGGCACTCGCGATGAGTGTTGCAAGTTCTCCTCAAGCAGGTCCGCTTGATCAAACCACATCGAACGCACACCTGAGAAGACACATCAGGCAGCCGCGAGCCGTGATGGAAGAGCCCATGGTAGAGCGGCTGATCGTCACGCCCTACGCCATTCGCGGCGCAAAATTACACGCACAACTCAGTCGAGATGACACCACTTATCTGAGTGCAGCCGGCAGTCAACACCTCGCTGTCGAACGTAAGCTAGGTAGTCGATCTCACTTGTTGCGCCTGGCGCGAAAACTCACCCTGACTCAGGCGCGCGCATTGGCAAACCGTTTACAACAAAGCGGTGAGTTGCAGATGGTCGAGTTCGATCTCTTGATGCACGCGCAGGCTAATACGCCGGATGATCCGGGCTATGCAGGGCCGCCCGGGCAATGGAACTACTTTGCTCCGAGCGTAGCGCATCCCGCAGGATTAAATTTACCCGGCGCATGGGACATCACACTGGGTAGCGCAAGCGTTGATGTTGCCGTCATCGATAGTGGTAGTCGTCCGCACATCGATTTACAACCGTCATTACCGGGTTATGACTTCATCAGCAGTGCGGCAATGTCAAACGATGGCGATGGTCGCGATGGTGACGCCGCCGATCCGGGTGACTATGCTGGGGCTGGTGATTGTGGCAGCGGAAGTCCCGCGACGGCATCAAGCTGGCATGGCACCCATGTGACCGGCACCATTGCTGCGCTAATGAACAATCAGCGCTATGGCACGGGCATTGCGCCCGGGGTGCGCATTCTGCCGATACGGGTGTTGGGTCGCTGCGGTGGCTATCTGTCTGATTTAATCGACGCGCTGCACTGGGCGGTGGGCATAGACGTTGCCGGTGTACCGCACAACGCCAATCCCGCACGGGTCATTAATCTTTCGCTCGGGGCTGTGGGTGTTTGCTCGGTCTCTTTGCAAAACGCGATCGACGAGGTCAATGCCAGAGGCGCGATTGTGGTCGCTGCAACCGGTAACGATAGCGACGTTAATCTCCAGCAGCCTGCCAATTGCAATGGCGTGATTGCAGTAACAGCCCACACGATTGATGGCGATGTGGGCGATTACGCCAACATAGGCAGTCAGACCACCATCAGTGCACCGGGCGGTGGTTGCGGTGCGGCGTCGGTGGCTTGTGTTGA
>JAPLQC010000020.1 GCA_026399895.1 Burkholderiales bacterium | reverse complement strand
CAGCCGCATCTCTTCAATAAAACGGGATGGCTCGCACTGCGTGCTGTCGCGCGCGCGCTTGCGCTGCTTGCACCAGGTAACCGTCAGGCTACGCTGTGCACGTGTGATACCGACATACATCAATCGGCGCTCTTCTTCGATGCGCTGCGCGAAGGTTTCGGGCGGCGCATCGGGGTCTCCCTTGTGGGGCAAGATACCTTCTTCCACGCCCACCATGAATACATGACCGAATTCGAGCCCTTTCGCAGCATGTAAGGTGGACAGCCGCACCGCATCGGGCTCTTCATCGCGACCTTCCAACATACTCATCAACGCAACCATCTGCGTCAGGTCGAGTAAGGATTTTTCCTCTGACTCACCTTGCGCTCCACCCCGGCCCTTCTCTTTCAGCCAACCGGTGAAGTCGAGTATGTTTTGCCATTTCTCTTGCGCTTGTTTGTCATCGAAGGTGTTGTACAGATACTGCTCGTAGTCAATCGCCTTCATCATGTCATCAAGCACTGCACCGGCATGGTCACCGCCACTGACGTGGTCTGCACGAGATGCGCGTGCCTCAAGTTGCTGTATGAATTCACAAAACTCGCGCAGCGGGCTCAACTGACGATCGCCCAGGCGCGCTTCAATACCGCCTTTGTACGCCGCCTCAAATAGCGAGCAATTCCATTGCCGAGAGAATTCGCCCAGTACTTCTAGTGTCGCTTGCCCCACGCCGCGACGCGGCGTTGTCACAGCGCGGATAAACGCGGGGTCATCATCGCCATTGGCAATTAAACGCAAGTAGGCAACGATATCTTTGATCTCGGCGCGGTCGAAAAAACTTTGCCCGCCCGACATCACATACGGAATACGCTCACGTCGCAGCGCTTTCTCGAGCAGGCGCGACTGGTGGTTGCCGCGATAAAGAACGGCATAGTCAGAGAACCGAGCACGCCGTTCGAATTTGTGCACCGACAGCAGTACCGCCACCTGATCTGCTTCAGCTTCATCATCGTCCATCGCAACAACCTGTACCGGATCGCCCATGCCATGCTCTGACCAGAGTGATTTCTCGAACACCTTCGGGTTGTTTCCAATCACTGCATTGGCAGCGTTTAGAATGCGATTGCTTGAGCGGTAATTCTGCTCCAGCTTGATCAGCTTGAGCTCGGGGAAATCCTGCTGAAGGTTATTCAAGTTATCAATGGTCGCGCCGCGCCAGGCGTAGATCGCTTGATCATCATCGCCGACAGCGGTAAACATCGGTTTTTTGCCAATGCCCGTCACCAGTAATTTCAACAGTTCATACTGGCAGGTGTTCGTGTCTTGGTACTCATCAATCAGCAGATAGCGCAAGCGCCGTTGCCATCGATCGCGCGCTGACTCGTCAGACCGAAAAAGCTCAACTGGTAGCCGTATCAGGTCATCAAAATCAACCGATTGATAACTGGCCAATGTGGCGACGTAGTTGCGATACACGCGCGCCGCTTGCGCCTGCTGCTCATCTTGCGCCTGGCTTAATGCTTGATCTGGTGACAGCAGCGCATTCTTCCAGAGCGAGATCTGATATTGCAGACGGCGGATCAGGGCTTTATCGGTCGTTACCGCCAGGTCTTGGACAATCGAAAAGCAGTCGTCGCTGTCCATAATCGAAAAGCGCTCTTTCAGCCCCACCGATATGGCCTCACGACGCAAAATTTGAACGCCGAGCGAATGAAAGGTGGATACCGTCAGCTGCTTAGCTTGGCCTGGCGCTTGCAGTAACTTCGCGACGCGCTCGCGCATTTCCAGCGCCGCTTTGTTGGTGAAGGTGAGCGCGGCGATATTTTTCGGCTCGTAGCCACACTGCTCGATCAGGTGTGCAATCTTGGCAGTGATCACGCGCGTCTTGCCCGAGCCCGCACCTGCCAGCACCAGACAAGGCCCGTCGACATGCCGGACTGCGGCATGCTGTTGCGCGTTCAAACCAGAGGACATGGAAAAGTAAGGCGGGGATTAAGAGATGGCGCGCCATTGTATCGAATTCCGCAGGCACTAGCCGGTGTATCTGACCTTTCAGTGCGTGGTAAAGTGAAACGAGAAAAGCACGCAGCAACCATCATGAAATTCACACACCTTATCGAAATCAATATGCCGGGCAACCCGCTGGTAATGATGATCACGCGGGAACAGCTGTGGCGCGGCTTGGTATTGCGCGCGGAACAACCGACTTTGTTTGTGATGGCCCTTGATGCGTGCACGATTACTGCGCGCGGCACCGATAATTTATCGCGCACGCTGCGTTTCGGTACGCTTCAGGTGCACGACCAGGTGACATTCACACCCCAGCAGTTAGTGCATTATCACGTGCCACAGCAGGAATCCATTCCCGCGTCCGATTTGACGATGACGATTGAAGAACCGCAACCGGACGCCTTGTTTGTACGGTTCGAGTACGACGACCACAATGATGCTGTAGAGACGGAAGAGGAATCGTTTTATAACGGCTTTCGTCGTGAAGCCTACAAAGAAGCGGACATCGACACGATTCGTGTGATTCGTGAGCTCGCCCAGCAGGGACGGCTGGATACGCCGATTCAATAAGCTGGCATCTGGCCCGCTGCAATTCGTGTGAACAGTGCAGTTAGATGTCGATCGGGTCGACCTCCAGCATCCAGTTCACTCGCGTCTTTAGCGATCGCAGCGCTCGCATCCACGGTCGCAGAAATGCCTGCAGCTGTGCGCGTGATGTTGATTCGAGTAAGAGCTGCGCGCGCTCTATGCCCGCAACACGCGTAATCGTCATAGGCACCGGGTCGTTAATGCTAACGCCCGGATGCGGCATGAGTGTCCGCGCCTGGGCTAAGAAATCCAGCGCGAGTTGCAGGTTTTTCGCCTCGGCGCGCAGCAGCGCTTGAAACGAATAGGGCGGTAGATTGGCGCTTCGGCGCTCTGCCAGCATGGTGTCGGCAAAACCTTTGTAGTCGTGTGCGAGCAGCGCCTGGTACAGAGGATGTTGCGGGTAGCGGGTTTGTATCAGCACCTCGGATTGTGAAGCACCGTCATGGTTAACGTCAGCCTGTGCTGCCCTACCCGCGCGACCGGCCACCTGCATCAGCTGCGCAAACAAGCGCTCGCCCGCGAGATAGTCTTGCGAGAACAAAGCCGTGTCAGGATTAATCACACCGACCAGAGTCAGACGCTGAAAGTCATGCCCTTTGGCGACCATCTGCGTTCCCAGCAAGATATCGACATCCCCGCGATGAACCGCGTCGAAGGCTGCTTGCGCGCTGCCCTTGCGACGCGTGGAGTCGGCATCAATACGCATCACCCGTGCTTGCGGAAACGCCTGCTGCAAGTACTCTTCAACACGCTGCGTACCTCGACCGAGTGGCTGCAAATCGACATTGCCGCAGGTAGGACACGCTGACGGTATGCGTAGCTCAAGGCTGCAGTGATGGCAGCGCAATCGCCGCTCCGGTTTGTGCAGCACCATGAACGCCGTGCAGCGCCGGCAATTACTTATCCATCCGCAGGCGTCGCAGTGCATGACGGGCGCGTAGCCACGCCGGTTCAGGAATAGCAAGGACTGCTCACCCCTCTCCAGCCGCAACTTCAGAGCAGCCAGCAATAGCGGTGAAAAGCCATCCACGGCTTTGTTGATCTCGGTATCGATCACCCGCACCTTTGGTAATTGTGCGTTCTTGGCGGCGCGTTGGGTGAGAGTAAGCCGCTGGTATCGACCTGTGGACACGTGCAACCAACTTTCCGCCGAGGGCGTTGCAGACCCCAGCACCACAGGAATCTGCTGCTGGTGAGCGCGCCAGACTGCAAGGTCCCGTGCCGAATAGCGCAAGCCCTCCTGCTGTTTGTATGAGGGGTCGTGCTCCTCATCGATGATGATCATTTTCAAATGCGGCATCGATGAGAGCACGGCCAGTCGCGTGCCCAGCACGATGTCCGCGCTACCGATGTGGGCCGCTAGCCAGTGACGCAGGCGCTCACCTTCTGCCAATTGGCTGTGCAAACTGACCACCTGAAGCGCCGGGAATCGCGCGCGCACGCTGGCCTCGAGCTGCGGGGTCAAATTAATCTCCGGCACCATAATCAGCACCTGCGCACGGCGATCAGCATCGCGCTCTCGTTGCAGGACCCGCTCGGTGGCATGCAGATAGACCTCGGTCTTTCCACTACCGGTCACGCCAAACAGCAGGTGGGCCTGATAGCCCTCGGTATTCAAGATGGCGTCGACCGCAGTTTGCTGCTCGGGATTTAGCTGGGGACGCTGGACGCTGGTTTCTGGCGTCGTCGTCGGCTGCGGCTGTGCCTGCGCCACCTTCTTCAAGGCACGATCCAGCGCCACCGTGCTTTCGGTGCGCAGGCCTTTTGGCAGACTGGGTAGCGCAACCTCGCCGAGCGGGCGTTGGTAGTACTCCGCCGCAAAGCGGCAGAGCGCAATCCAGTCATCACTGAGCGGCGGCATCTGGCCACGAACCTGAAGCAGCTCACGCAACTTTCCTGGCTCGACCTCGCTACTGTCCTTGACGGCGATTACCAGGCCGATGGTCTGGCGGCGCCCGAACGGTGCTAGCACCAACTGTCCGGGCTGGGGCGCTAGCTCGGTTTCAGAGCGCGCTACCCACAGGTAGTCGAAGGCGGTGTCGAGCGGCGCGTCGAGCACCACTGACAAGACCTGAGAGCTCACGCGACCCGCCTTTGACAATCCGAGAGCCGTACTTGAACCATGCCGGCTTGCAGCAAACGGTCGCGCATCAACCGTGTCGAGTTTGCCGAATTGCGCCAAACAAGCGGCAACACATGGGGTCCAACTTGAACGAGGTTTTTAACGTAGTTCTTCAAAAGTCTTTTTCAATGATCGTCGCAAAAAGCCTTTTTTAGGCTATCCACAATTTGTGTGGATAACTTTGTGTGCAACTGGGGCTTGACATGCCAAAAGCGAGATTTCATGCGGGCCGCAACAAATTGCTCATCAGGAACGCATCCAGCCCATTTCAATAAAATCAAAGGCTTAGCTTTAGCACCGATGAGTCAAAAAAATTTTCTGATAAATTTTTTCAGAATCTTGACATGAGCAGAATTTGTGAATAAGCGCAGCTCTTGGCCGAAAAAAACTTGCATAAATCGATTCAATCTGATCCGTCCCGGCCAAAGCTTCGCGCCTTGGCGGGCGTGTCAACCGGAGATTGACAAAGGATCTGTCAGCGACACCCGAAAGCCTGCTGCGGTACTTGGCCTGAGGCCGGACACCGCTGCCCGAGAGTGTGGATAACTTTGTGAACAAGGCTTATGCGAAGCAGAAAAAATAAGCGATGAGAAAACCATGCTTCTGACAAGAATTTCCGTGTGCCACTAACCAAGCCCCGATAAATCAGGCACTTACGGTGATTAATTACTGTCCGCATTTAGACATCGCCGCAAGTGCTTGATTGGCGCCACGGGTGGTTGGCCTGTGCATAAGTAGGCGGTCAACCAGCCACCAAGGCGTCGCAGCGCCTATCATCGGCTGCCCAGAGCTTAAGGAATCAGGCGCGCAGGGCTCGACTGATCTGATGCACCGCATCCACCAACGCGTTGACCGACTCTGGCGGCGTGAATTGCGAAATACCGTGACCGAGGTTGAATACGTGGCCGCTATCCGCTGTCGGCTTACCGAAGGAGTTCAGCAATCGCTCCACCTCGGCACGAATTTGATCCGGCTTGGCGAACAGCACGTTCGGGTCGAGGTTGCCCTGTAGCGCGACCTTATGCCCAACCCGCTTGCGCGCCGTGCCCAGATTAACCGTCCAGTCCAGGCCCACCGCGTCGGCTCCGCAATCGGCGATCTCTTCCAGCCAGAGCCCGCCACCCTTGGTAAACACGATACTGGGGATGCGTACGCCCTCATGCTCGCGCTTTAGCTGGCGGATTACCTCCCGCATGTAGTGCAGGGAGAAAGCTTGGTAGACACCGTCCGCCAGCGCGCCGCCCCATGTATCAAAAACCATGACCGCTTGGGCGCCAGCCTCGATCTGAGTATTCAGATACGCGGCGACTGCCGTCGCATTCACCGACAAGATGTGATGCATGAGGTCGGGTCGGTCATACAGCATGGTCTTAACCAGCCGGAAATCGTCCGAGCCGCCGCCCTCGACCATGTAGCAGGCCAGCGTCCAGGGACTACCGGAAAACCCGATCAGGGGCACCCGTCCGTTCAACTCACGCCGAATCTGCGTGACCGCATCGAATACGTATTGCAACTTGCCGAGATCAGGCGCGTGCAATGCGCGCACTGCTGCCTCATCACGCAACGGGTGGGCAAATCGAGGGCCCTCGCCTTCGGCAAACGACAAGCCCAGACCCATGGCATCGGGCACCGTTAGGATGTCGGAAAACAAAATCGCAGCGTCAAGCGCGTAACGGTCGAGCGGCTGCAGGGTGACCTCGGTGGCATAGTCCGGGTTGGTCGCCAAGCCCATAAATGATCCGGCCTTGGCGCGCGTCGCGCGATATTCGGGCAAGTAGCGGCCCGCCTGGCGCATCAGCCACATGGGCGTGTAATCAGTCGGCTGGCGCATCAGCGCGCGCAGGAAGGTGTCGTTTTTCAGGGGTGCGAAGGTAGTGGGCATCTGCGTGCGCTCAGGCGTGGAAAAGAGCTCTCATTATCGTCGAAACCAATCCCAATACCGCTGATATCGCAGTAATTGCTTGGGTGTATTTCCGGCATCCCGGCATTTTCAGGGCGCTACCACCACCTCAACCCGCGCCTCTTCCAGTAATGCGCGCAGTGCGGCCGGTGGCTCAGCGTCGCAAAACAGTCGATCCATTTCGGATAAATGCGCCAGCCGCACCAAGGCCTGTCGAACGAACTTGTCCTGATCCGCGACCAGCCAGATCTCGCGCGACTGCTCGATGATGGCTTGCGCCACCTTAACCTCGCGCGAATCAAAGTCCCGCAAAGTGCCATCGGGCTCGATGCTTGATACCCCAATAATCCCGATATCGACCCGGAACTGGCGAATGAACTCAACGGTAGCCTCGCCGACAATCCCACGATCGCGCCCACGCACAACACCGCCGGCCACGATCACCTCGCAGCTCGGCTGACCGGCCATGATGGTGGCGACATTCAGATTGTTGGTGACCACATGCAGGCCAGTGTGGTGCCGCAATGCCCGCGCCACTTCCTCGGTGGTGGTGCCGATGTTGATTAGCAGCGAGCTACCGGGCCTTACCCGCGCCGCCACCGCTGCCGCGATGCGGCGCTTGGCCGCAATATTCATCACCTGACGCTGGCTGTAGTCGATGTTCTCGACCGAGGAGGGAAGTCCGACCCCGCCGTGATAGCGCGCCAGCAGCCGCGCCTCTTCCATTTGCTTTACGTCGCGCCGGACGGTCTGCGGTGTAACTGCCAATTGCTGCGCGAGCTCCTCGACCGAAATCGTGACCTGACTCCGTACGGCGTCAAGAATGCTGCGCTGGCGAGGGTTCAAATTCATGGAGCGCAATCGAGAAGCGGTGATATCGTGATTAAAAGAAAAGAAACGAACATTTATACGGTTCGTTTTGTTGCTTTTTGTTCGTTTAGCGAATATCTTTGAGCAGAAACATCCTCAGGTCAACCCTGCCTTGAGGATTATGCGGGATCGCGATCCGCCCTCCGCAAATTCCGGTAGCGTCAGAGCCACCCGCTCGATGGACTGCGCGGCGCAAAATCTGCTTTGCACTTAACCCCCGAGGTGAAAGGCTCCATGATTCTGACGGCAGATGTGCTGATCGTCGGTGGCGGCATCAACGGCGCTGGTATTGCGCGGGATGCTGCCGGCCGTGGACTTTCCGTCGTCCTTTGCGACAAGGACGATTTGGCTCAGCACACTTCATCAGCGTCCACCAAACTGATTCACGGTGGCCTGCGCTATCTCGAACACTTTGAATTTAATCTGGTGCGCAAGGCGCTAATCGAGCGCGAGGTCCTGTTACGCGCAGCACCTCACATCATGTGGCCGATGCGTTTCGTGATGCCGCATGACCGCGGGCAACGGCCTGCCTGGATGATCCGTGCCGGGCTATTTCTTTACGATGCGCTGGCAAAGCGAGAAATCTTGCCGGGCTCGGGTGCGATCGATCTTCATGCTCACCCTGCGGGCGAACCACTTCGGCCCGAGTTCAGCAAAGGTTTTATCTATTCCGATGGCTGGGTCGACGACGCTCGCCTGGTTGTGCTCAACGCGCTTGACGCTGCTGAACATGGTGCTCGTGTTTTGACGCACACCCGCTGCGAGTCCGCACGCCGGGTCGGCGATCGTTGGCAGGCGTTGCTACGCAAGTCGGATGGCACAAGCATCGAGGTTAGCGCACGCTGTGTGGTGAATGCTGCGGGCCCGTGGGCTGCACAATTTCTGCAAGACGCGATCGCTAACCGCAGCAACAAGTCGCTGCGACTGGTGAAGGGCAGCCACATCGTGGTGCGCAAGATGTTCGATCATCCCTATGCTTATATTTTCCAGAACCCGGATGGCCGCATTGTTTTTGTCATCAGCTATGAACAGGATTTCACGTTGGTGGGTACCACCGACCTTGAGTACACCGGCAACACCGATCAGGTAGCGATTGATAAGAGCGAGATCGACTACCTATGTCGTCTGACCGAGCGTTATTTTCAGCAACCGATCACACCCGCCGATGTGGTCTGGTCTTACTCCGGGGTGCGGCCGTTGCTGGAGGATGAGTCAGCCAACGCTTCCGAAATTACGCGGGATTACCAGCTGACACTCGCGGGTGAGCAGGCGCCGCTGCTCTCTGTATTCGGCGGCAAGATCACCACCTTCCGAAAGCTGGCCGAAGAAGCGGTCGACATGATCGCCACCAAGCTCGGTAATTCGCATGGCACCTGGACCGAGCACGCTTGTTTACCTGGCGGCGACCTCTACGGACCACCGCAAAATCGTGCAGTCCTCGAGTTCGATGCCTTCGTCGGTGCGCTGCAGCAAAGCTACAGCTGGTTGCCGCCCAAATTGGTCGCCCGCTATGCGCGCGCCTATGGCACGCGAATTCACCGGCTGCTCGAAAACAGGAAATGCCTGGCAGATATGGGCGAGGCCGTGGCCGATGCCCTATACGAAGCCGAGTTGGACTATTTGGTGAAAAACGAATGGGCGTTATCTGGCGTCGATATACTGTGGCGTCGCTCAAAGCTAGGGCTGCATCTACCGGCCGATACCGCACAGCGGATCGACCAGTGGCTCGCGCATAAAAAAGAAGAAAGCAGACAATTGACGCCAGCCTAAGGCTGTCGCAAGAGGAGACGAAGTGCATTTGGAACTGCAGGGCGTGACCCGCAAGGTCGGCGCTGAAACTCACTTGTACGCAACGTCGGTGAGCTTGGCACCGGGCGAAATCAATGTGCTGCTCGGACCGACTTTGTCCGGCAAGACCACCTTGATGCGTCTGATCGCCGGCTTGGATAAACCGAGCGAGGGGCGTGTGATCGCAGATGGGGTCGATGTTACCGGCGTGCCGGTACGCGAACGTCATCTGGCCATGGTGTATCAGCAGTTCATCAATTACCCATCGATGTCGGTGTTCGAGAACATCGCCTCGCCGTTGCGGATCGCTGGCAAACTCAACGAGCAACAAATTCGCGAGCGTGTGCTCGCAATGGCAGAGCGCTTGCATATCTCAGCCCATCTCGAACGTTCACCGGCCGCGCTGTCAGGTGGCCAACAGCAACGCTGCGCGCTGGCGCGCGCACTGATAAAAGAAGCTGGCTTGTTGCTGCTCGATGAGCCGCTGGTCAACCTTGACTATAAATTGCGCGAAGAATTACGCCGCGAGCTAAGCGATTTGTTTTCAACGGGTAGCACTACAGTGGTTTATGCCACCACTGAGCCGCTCGAAGCGCTGCAATTAGGCGGGCAAACCTTATTAATGCATGAAGGTCAGGTACTGCAACAAGGACCAACATTGTCTGTGTTCAGCCAACCCTGCTCAATCACTGCTGCGCGCACTTTCAGTGATCCACCCATCAATCTGTTTGAAGCAAAGATCACGGACGGCGTTGCGCATCTGTTAGATGACATCCAGATTCCACTGGTATCGAAACAGCAGTCTCGTCTTGGCGGTCAGATTCGTGTGCAACTCGGCTTGCGTGCGCATAGTCTGCATGCATCTTCTCGCGCAGGTGACTTTGCGCTGACCTGTAGCGTTGATCTTGCCGAGATCAGTGGTTCGGAAACCTTTATTCATTTGACGCGTGGTGCA
This sequence comes from Burkholderiales bacterium, assembly GCA_026399895.1. Taxonomy (GTDB): domain Bacteria; phylum Pseudomonadota; class Gammaproteobacteria; order Burkholderiales; family Burkholderiaceae_D; genus Pernthalerella. The sequence continues at coordinate 91,368 of JAPLQC010000020.1, read as the reverse complement.
CTCTCCATAGTGGCGCAGCTACCGGGTGTGCATGACCTTGCGCTTGGCAGTGCATCAACCATGTACTTTCAGCCGGCTGATCTGTTCATCTTCAGCGCTGATGGTGCGCTGATTTACGCGCCGGAGGTTTGACATGGCACGCATCGAACTCGCCGGTATCGCGCACAGCTACAAAGCCAACCCAACGCAGCCCTCGGACTATGCGTTGCGCCCTATGGAAATGATTTGGCAAGATGGTGGCGCTTACGCACTGCTCGGCCCTTCTGGCTGCGGCAAGACCACGCTACTCAACATCATCTCCGGACTGATCACGCCTTCGCAAGGTAAGGTACTGTTCGATGGCCATGATGTCACCCAGCTGCCGCCCGAGAAACGGAATATCGCGCAGGTGTTTCAGTTCCCGGTCATCTACGACACCATGACCGTCGGTGAAAACCTCGCCTTCCCCCTCAAGAACCGTGGCTGGAAAAATGCGGAGATCGAGCGTCGTGTTGCACAAATCGCCGAGATTCTTGAATTGAGCGGCGAGTTGAAACAGCGCGCCTCGGGTCTGACGGCTGATGCGAAACAAAAGATATCGCTTGGCCGTGGGCTAGTGCGCCCGGATGTTGCGGCAGTTTTATTTGATGAACCGCTAACCGTCATTGATCCGCACTTGAAATGGCTGTTACGACGCAAGCTGAAAGAGATTCATCACGAGCTGAAGCTGTCGCTAATCTATGTCACCCATGATCAGATCGAGGCGCTGACGTTTGCTGATCAAGTGGTGGTGATGACAGAAGGTGAAGTCGTACAGATCGGTAGCGCGCAAGCGCTGTTCGAAGCGCCAGCGCATACCTTCGTCGGCTATTTCATCGGCAATCCCGGCATGAATCTGTTGCCTTGTAGCTTGCGCGACGGTCGTGTACTGATCAGCGGCACCAACAATACGCTGCCAGCGCCTGCGGGTCTGGATGCCGGTGCAGGTCAGCTGACGCTTGGTATCCGTCCGGAATACGTTGAGTGCCTTGCAACCGAGACTGCCGGTGCCTTGCCAGCGCGGGTGCTGAGTGCGCGCAATATGGGCACCCATTGGTTAGTGGAAGGCAAACTCGGCGGACAGCGCATCGCTTCCAAACAGCGCACGCTACACCCGACGAAAAGTGGCGATACGGTCTGGATGAAACTGCCGGCTGATCGCACCCTGTACTACCTGAACGACAAACGGGTGGCCTGAATGAACAAAACGCTTAACAACAAAGCGTGGTGGATGGTATTGCCGGTGATTCTATCGGTAGCCTTCTCCGCCATCATGCCGCTAATGACCGTGGTGAATTACTCGGTGCAAGACATTCTCGGTCCGGATCAAGCCGTGTTTGTGGGTACCGAGTGGTTCAAGGAAGTGATGCGCGACGAAAGTCTGCACTCCGCATTTTTCCGGCAAATCTGGTTCTCACTGGCAGTGCTTGCAATTGAAATTCCCTTGGGCATTGGCATTGCACTATCGATGCCGGCACAGGGCTGGCGCGCTTCTTTGTCATTGGTGATTGTTTCTTTGCCGCTGCTGATTCCCTGGAATGTGGTGGGTACGATCTGGCAGATTTTTGGTCGTGGCGATATCGGCTTGATGGGTAAGCTGATTAATGATGCCGGCATTTCTTACAACTACACTGGCGACTCCACCGATGCTTGGCTGACCGTGTTGCTAATGGATGTGTGGCACTGGACTCCGCTGGTGATATTGCTGTGCTACGCAGGTCTGCGCGCAATTCCAGATGCGTTTTATCAAGCCGCGAAAATCGATGGCGCGTCACGCTTCGCCGTGTTCCGGTTCATACAGCTGCCAAAAATGCGCAACGTACTGATGATCGCGGTACTGCTGCGCTTCATGGACAGCTTCATGATTTACACCGAACCCTTCGTGTTAACGGGCGGCGGACCCGGTAATGCAACGACGTTTCTGTCGCAGTACCTGACTCAGAAAGCGGTGGGCCAATTTGACCTTGGGCCTGCTGCAGCGTTTTCCTTGATCTACTTTTTGATCATCCTGCTGATGTCATTCGTGCTGTATACCTGGATGCAGCGCGTGGGTACCGGAGATAAATCATGACGCGCTCTGGGTTCTCGCGAATTTTTCTGATCCTGTTCTTGGCAGGATCGCTGCTGCCGATCTACTGGATGCTCAACATGTCGCTCAAGACGAACGAGGAAATCCTCGGCGCGATGACGATGTGGCCGACGCATCTCACATTCGATAACTACAAGACCATCTTCACCGACCAAGCCTGGTACAGCGGCTATATCAACTCGATGATGTATGTCGCCATGAATATGGTGATGGCGGTATTGCTTGCACTGCCGGCAGCGTATGCGTTTTCGCGCTACTCATTCATCGGCGACAAACATCTGTTCTTCTGGTTGCTGACCAACCGCATGACGCCACCCGCAGTGTTCCTGCTGCCTTTCTTCCAGCTGTATTCCACCTTCGGCATGATGGACACCCACATCGCCGTCGCACTGGCGCACTTGCTGTTTAACGTGCCACTTGCCGTCTGGATTTTGGAAGGCTTTATGTCCGGCATTCCTAAGGAAATCGACGAGACCGCCTACATCGATGGTTACACCTTCCCGAAGTTTTTCGTGAAGATTTTCCTGCCATTGATTAAATCCGGCATCGGCGTCACCGCTTTCTTTTGCTTCATGTTCAGCTGGGTTGAGTTGCTGCTAGCGCGCACGCTGACCTCCGTTCAGGCAAAACCGATTGCCGCCACCATGACGCGTACTGTATCGGCAGCAGGCATGGACTGGGGCGTACTGGCAGCCGCCGGTGTACTCACCATCGTGCCCGGCGCGTTGGTGATCTGGTTCGTACGCCACTACATCGCGAAGGGTTTCGCGATGGGTCGGGTCTGATTCAAGGAGATGGCGATGGCACAAGCATTTGCCTGGATGGCATGGACGCTCGAGATCGCGATATTTTTCACCGGTGTGGTGTTAATGCTGGTCGGCATGACGGTATGGCAACTGAAATCACCCAGCCGTGCCCGGGCCCCTTCCCACCGGGGTCGGAAGGTTGTTGAGGGAAGCTGCGAAGAGGAGAAGACACGTGAAACTCAAACTAAGCGCGATTGCAGTCGCCGCTATGCTGGCCTCAGGAAGTTCCTGGGCCGACATGAAGGCAGCTGAGAAATGGATTAACGACGAATTTCAACCATCGACGCTGACGAAGAAGCAGCAGATGGAAGAAATGAAATGGTTCATCGATGCGGCCGCCAAGCTGAAGGCAAAAGGCATTACCGAGATCAACGTCGTGTCCGAGACCATCGACACCCATGTGTACGAGTCGAAGACCATGGCCAAGGCCTTTGAAGAGATCACTGGCATCAAGGTAAACCACGACCTGATCCAAGAAGGTGACGTGGTCGAGAAGCTGCAGACCTCGATGCAGTCGGGCAAGAGCATTTATGACGGCTGGATTTCGGATTCCGACTTGATCGGTACCCATTTCCGCTATGGCGCTGTTGAGCCACTGTCCGACTTCATGGCGGGCTATGACAAAGCATTCACCAACCCCAAACTTGACCTGAAAGATTTCATTGGCATTAGCTTCGTGACGGGTCCAGACAAGAAGCTGTATCAGCTGCCTGACCAGCAATTCGCCAACTTGTACTGGTTCCGTGCTGACTTGTTCGCACGTAAGGACCTGCAAGACAAGTTCAAGGCCAAGTATGGCTATGACCTCGGCGTACCGCAGAACTGGTCAGCGTATGAAGACATCGCCAGCTTCTTCACCAATGACGTGAAGACGATCGACGGTAAGCCGATCTACGGCCACATGGATTACGGCAAGAAGGATCCTTCACTAGGTTGGCGCTTCACGGATGCTTGGCTGTCGATGGCAGGTACTGCCGATAAAGGTATCCCGAACGGTATGCCAATTGATGAGTGGGGTATCCGCGTCGCTGCTGACAAGTGCACACCGGTAGGCGCATCGGTCGCTCGTGGTGGCGCAACCAACTCGCCGGCTGCTGTTTACGCGCTCACCAAGTACATCGACTGGATGAAGTTGTACTCGCCGAAAGAAGCAATGGGCATGACCTTCTCCGAAGCGGGTCCGGTGCCTGGCCAGGGCCAGATTGCTCAGCAGATCTTCTGGTACACCGCGTTTACTGCCTCGATGAGCAAAGCACCGGCTGTTAACAACGCCGATGGCTCACCGAAATGGCGTATGGCGCCTGGCCCTCACGGCCCGTACTGGAAAGACGGCATGCAGAATGGTTATCAGGACGTGGGCTCATGGACCTTCATGAAATCGACACCAAACGAGCGTAAGGCAGCGGCTTGGCTATATGCGCAGTTCATCAATGCGAAGAGCACCTCGCTGAAGAAGTCGATTACTGGTCTGACTTTCGTGCGTGACTCCGACATCCGTCATGAGTACTTCACCAAGAACGCGAGTAAGTACGGCGGCCTGATTGAGTTCTACCGCAGTCCTGCGCGCGTGGCTTGGACACCGACGGGTACCAACGTGCCTGACTATCCGAAGCTGGCACAGCTCTGGTGGAAGAACGTCGCAACTGCTGTGACTGGTGAGAAAACACCACAAGTTGCAATGGACACATTGGCAGATGAAATGGACAACGTGCTCGGCCGTCTGCAGCGCGCTGGCATGAAGAACTGCCCACCGAAGCTGAACGAGAAGAGCGATCCTAACAAGTGGCTGTCTGACAAGAATGCCCCTTGGAAGAAGCTCGCCAATGAGAAGCCAAAAGGCGAGACCATCGCTTACGAGAAGCTGCTGCAAGCATGGAAAGAAGGTCGCGTGAAGTAATCGACGCGAAACGCCGAGCGACATTACACTGGTGTCGCCCGGCGTGTTGGTTGGCTAAATTTTTTAGATGCGCGGCTGGCCCGCGCATTTTTTTCAAAGTAGTTTCCATGAGCCGCTGACAGAATGCCCGTTGGCGGCTGATGAAAACTACGGAGGGAGACATGGCAGATTCATTCATCCTGGCGATTGATCAGGGCACAACGAGCTCGCGCGCCATTCTGTTTAATCGGGCAGGTCGTATTCACGGGATTGCGCAAAAAGAGTTTCAGCAAATTTTTCCAAATCCCGGTTGGGTCGAACACGATGCCAATGAAATCTGGCAGTCACAGCTCGAAGTGACGCAGCAAGTTTTGCGCGAGCACTCCCTCAGTGCAGCCAACATCGCTGCAATCGGCATCACCAACCAGCGTGAAACCACCGTCCTGTGGGATCGCGCGACGGGTGAGCCCGTTGCGAACGCTATCGTGTGGCAGGATCGGCGTACGGCTTCCTTCTGTGATTCACTGCGCGCAGATGGCAAGAGTGATCTGTTCCGCAGCAAAACCGGCTTGGTGATCGACGGCTACTTCTCCGGCACGAAGTTGCGCTGGCTACTTGACCATGTGCCCGGCGCGCGTGCACGTGCGGAGCGCGGGGAATTAGCGTTTGGCACGGTCGACGCTTGGCTGATTTTTAAACTGTCGGGCGCGCACATTACCGACACCAGCAATGCCTCGCGCACCATGCTGTTCAATATTCATTCTCTGGACTGGGATGATGAAATTCTCTCCCTGCTGCGCATACCCCGAGAGGTTCTACCAGCGATCGTGCCCAGCAGCGGTGTAGCAGCACACACTAAAACCTCGATCTTCGGCGCAGAAATTCCGATCGCTGGGATCGCTGGTGATCAGCAGGCGGCAACCTACGGTCAAGCGTGCTATCAACCCGGGATGGTGAAGAGCACGTATGGCACCGGTTGTTTTATTTTGATGAACACCGGTACCGCCATGGAGTCACATAATCAGCTGCTGACAACGGTGGGCTGGACCACTGGCCATGAGTCACCGCATAGCACCGACTACATGTTTGAAGGCGGCGTCTTTATGGGAGGTGCCACAGTGCAGTGGTTGCGCGACGGTCTCAAGATTGTCAAGAGTTCGGACGATGTGGAAGCATTGGCTGCGTCGGTACCCGATAGCGACGGAGTGACGTTCGTGCCTGCTTTCTCCGGACTCGGCGCGCCACATTGGGATGCTTATGCGCGCGGCACCATGCTGGGTATTACGCGCGGCACTCAGGCGGGCCATATTGCGCGTGCTGCTTTAGAGGGCATTGCTTTTCAGACGGCTGACGTGTTAACGGCCATGCAGAAAGATTCAGCGACACCTTTACGCGAGCTTCGTGTCGATGGTGGCGCCTCACGCAACAATCTGCTGATGCAGTTTCAAGCCGATATCTTGGGTGTTCCGGTGGTCAGGCCAGAAGTCACTGAAACTACAGCGCTCGGCGCAGGTTATCTTGCCGGGCTCGGTGTTGGCTATTGGGCGTCTCAAGAGGAGATCGCGGCACAATGGAAAGAAGAGCATCGCTTCGAGCCACGAATGTCACCAGCCGAGCGGCATGCGCGTCTCGATGTTTGGCAGCGTGCGATTGCGCGTTCAGCGCAATGGGCGGACCAGCATTGAAAGAGGCAGCCTAAGCTGCCTTTTTCAGTCACTACTTGGTTAAGCGGCTGGCCGCGCCGCTTGTATCCATCGCATCAATGACCGCGCTTATCGCGCAGGCGATGGATGGCGGCAAGTTGCGCCACTGCTATCGCTAATTCAGCTTGTGCAACCGCGTAATCGACTTCGGATTCTTGGTTAGTCAGCGCTTCTTCGGCCATTTTTTTCACTTCATTGGCCTTGGCTTCATCCAGATCTTTGCCGCGTATCGCAGTGTCCGCCAAAACAGTCACGGCATTCGGCTGCACTTCCAGCACGCCACCCGCCACAAACACAAACTCTTCTTCTTCCTGACCGGGCACGCGAATACGTACTGCTCCCGGCTTAATGCGGGTAATCAGCGGCGTGTGTCTCGGATAAATGCCGAGTTGTCCAGCCTCGCCGGGCAGTGCGATAAATTCCGCTGGGCCGGAATAAATCTGCTCTTCTGCGGAGACGACGTCAACGTGGATGGTGTTTGCCATGGAAAGTCTTTATCGAGTATCGGTGCGGGTTGCCGTTCTGTACTGCGACCCCGCCACGCCGTGGCGGGGAATCGGCATTACTGCATCTTGTTGGCTTTTTCGATGGCCTCGTCAATCGTGCCCACCATGTAGAACGCTTGCTCAGGCAAGTGATCAAGCTCGCCAGAGGCAATCATCTTGAAGCCCTTGATGGTTTCTTTCAATGGCACATACTTACCTGGGGCGCCAGTGAACACCTCTGCAACGTGGAAAGGCTGTGACAAGAAGCGCTGCATCTTACGCGCACGCGCCACCACCAATTTGTCTTCCGGTGCGAGTTCGTCCATACCGAGAATCGCGATAATGTCGCGCAATTCTTTATAGCGCTGCAGCGTACCCTGTACCGAGCGTGCGGTGTCATAGTGATCAGGACCAACCACGTTAGGATCGAGCTGACGTGAAGTTGAATCGAGCGGGTCAACTGCAGGGTAAATACCCAGCGCCGCGATATCACGCGACAGAACCACGGTGGAGTCAAGGTGAGCAAAGGTGGTTGCAGGCGACGGGTCAGTCAAGTCATCCGCTGGCACGTACACCGCTTGAATCGAGGTGATCGAGCCGACTTTGGTCGAGGTGATGCGCTCCTGCAGCTTACCCATTTCTTCTGCCAGCGTTGGCTGATAACCCACCGCGGAAGGCATACGGCCCAGCAGTGCGGACACTTCAGTACCGGCCAGGGTGTAGCGATAGATGTTGTCGACGAAGAAGAGAACATCACGGCCTTCGTCACGGAACGATTCTGCAATGGTCAGACCGGTCAACGCAACGCGCAGACGGTTGCCCGGCGGCTCGTTCATCTGACCATAGACCATCGCCACTTTTGATTTGGTGAAGTCTTCGGTGTTAACAACGCCTGCCTCGATCATCTCGTGATAGAAGTCATTACCCTCACGAGTGCGCTCGCCTACACCGGCAAACACGGACAAACCCGAGTGAGCTTTCGCGATGTTGTTGATCAGCTCCATCATGTTCACGGTCTTGCCAACACCGGCGCCGCCGAACAAACCGACCTTACCGCCTTTGGCGAACGGGCAAACCAAGTCAATCACCTTGATGCCGGTTTCCAGCAACTCCTGCGATGGCGAGAGCTCATCGTAGGCGGGTGCGTTGCGATGGATCGAAGCGGAGTTGGCCATGCTGACAGGGCCACGCTCATCAATTGCGTTACCAAGCACGTCCATGATGCGGCCCAGTGTCGCTTGACCAACTGGCACTGTGATCGGTGCACCTGTGTTGCGGATGGAGACGCCACGGCGCAGACCATCAGATGACCCGAGCGCAATGGTGCGAACGATGCCGTCGCCCAGCTGCTGCTGTACTTCGAGCGTCAGCTCGGATCCATCCATTTTCAGCGCGTCATAGATTTTTGGCATTGCATCACGTGGAAATTCCACGTCGACCACCGCACCAATACACTGAACGATTTTGCCTTCAGCCATGTTCGTTCTTCCTTTAATGATGAATTTGGAAAAGTCTTTTGTGTTCGGAATTCTTATGCTTTACGCGTGACCCAGGGACTCGCCTTAAACAGCCGCAGCGCCCGCCACGATCTCGGAAAGCTCTTTCGTGATCGCAGCCTGTCGCGTCTTGTTATAGATGAGTTTCAACTCGCCGATCACGCTGCCTGCGTTGTTGGTTGCAGCTTTCATCGCCACCATACGTGCTGACTGTTCTGTAGCCATTTTCTCAACTACCCCTTGATACACCAGTGCTTCGGCGTAGCGAAGCAGAAGCTCATCAATCACTGATTTCGCATCTGGTTCGTAGAGGTAATCCCAACTGTAGCCATTCACCGGTTCCATCTTGTCCGCTGTGAGCGGGAGCAGTTGCTCGAACACCGGCTCCTGCTTCATGGTGTTGATGAATCGTGTGTAGCAGATGTAGACGGCATCCAGCTGTTCATCGTCATACGAGTCGAGCAGAATTTTCACCGGGCCAATCAGCTGCTCGAGGTGCGGTGTGTCACCCATATTGACTGCCTGTGCGACTACCTTGGCGCCAATACGATTCATGAAACCCAGACCCTTGTTGCCAATGCAGACCGTTTCGATCTTGTTGCCAGCTGCCTCAAACGCCTTCATCTGATTAGTCACGATGCGCAGCGCATTGGTGTTCAAGCCGCCGCACAGGCCTTTGTCGGTCGTGATAACGATGATGCCGATTTTCTTGCTTTTCTCGTGCTTGACGAGGAAAGGATGCGTGTACTCCGGGTTTGCCTGGGCAAGGTGCGCAGACACCGTGCGGATTTTGTCGGTGTATGGCCTTGCGGAACGCATGCGCTCCTGCGCTTTACGCATTTTTGACGCGGCAACCATTTCCATGGCCTTAGTGATCTTCTTCGTGTTTTCCACGCTCTTGATCTTGCCGCGTATCTCTTTACCTGCAGCCATTGCGCTTGCTCCTCGGTCGAGATCAGAACGTCTTTTTGAAGTCGGTGATAGCAGACATCAGCTCTGCTTCATCTTCCTTCGACAACTGCTTGCTGTCCTCGATACGCTTCAGAAGCGCGGCGTGGCTGGTCTGCAAGAACTTGTGCAGGTCATGCTCGAAGCCGAGCACTTCCTTGACATCGATATCGTCAAGAAAACCCTTGTTCACAGCAAACAGAGAGACCGCCATCAGCGACACCGACAGCGGTGTGTACTGTGCTTGCTTCAGCAATTCGGTAACGCGTGCGCCGCGATCCAGCTGCTTGCGGGTGGCGTCATCAAGATCGGAAGCAAACTGCGCAAATGCCGCCAATTCGCGGTACTGCGCAAGGTCGGTACGAATACCGCCGGACAAGCCTTTAATAACTTTGGTCTGTGCAGCACCACCAACGCGCGACACCGAAATACCGGCGTTAATCGCAGGACGAATGCCGGAGTTGAACAGTGAGGTCTCGAGGAAGATCTGACCATCCGTAATCGAGATCACGTTGGTCGGCACGAAGGCAGAAACGTCACCGGCCTGTGTTTCAATGATAGGCAGCGCGGTCAATGAACCGGTTTTGCCTTTCACTTCACCGTGCGTGAATGCCTCAACATAATCTGGGTTCACACGCGCTGCACGCTCGAGCAGACGTGAGTGGAGATAGAACACGTCGCCAGGGAAAGCCTCGCGGCCTGGTGGGCGACGCAGTAGCAGCGATACCTGACGGTAGGCAACCGCTTGCTTCGACAAATCGTCATAAATGATCAGTGCATCTTGACCGCGATCACGGAAGTATTCACCCATGGCACAGCCGGAGTAGGCTGAGACATATTGCATAGCAGCTGACTCAGAGGCAGAAGCCGCGACGACGATGGTGTAATCCAGCGCGCCATGCTCATCGAGTGCACGCACAACGTTTTTGATCGACGATGCTTTTTGGCCGATCGCTACGTAGATACAGGTGCAGTCCTGACCCTTTTGGTTGATGATGGTGTCGATCGCGACAGCTGTCTTGCCGGTCTGGCGATCGCCAATGATCAGCTCACGCTGACCACGGCCAATCGGCACCATGGAATCAATCGCTTTCAAACCGGTTTGCAGCGGCTGGGATACTGACTGACGTGCAATAACACCAGGGGCGATTTTTTCGATCGGAGCCGTCAACTTGGTGTTGATCGGACCCTTGCCATCGATAGGCTGGCCAAGTGCGTTAACCACGCGGCCACGCAGCTCTGGGCCAATCGGCACCTCGAGAATGCGGCCAGTGCACTTGACGGTATCGCCCTCGGAGATGTGCTCGTAACCACCGAGAATCACCGCACCGACGGAATCACGCTCGAGGTTGAGCGCCAAGCCGAACGTGTTGCCCGGGAACTCAAGCATCTCGCCTTGCATCGCATCGGACAGGCCGTGAATACGGCAAATGCCATCGGTGACCGAGATGACCGTGCCTTGGTTACGGACCTCTGCACCAGCGCCCAAGCCCTGGATTCGGCTTTTGATCAGCTCGCTGATTTCGGACGGGTTGACTTGCATGTTAACTCCTGATTGATGGAGACCGCTGTTGCGTCAGTCTCGCCATTTCGTGAAATATTGATGTCGACGTTCAAGCCACCAGCGCGGTGTGCATTCGTTCCAAACGCGCGCTCACGGAGTGATCAAGCACCTCATCGCCAACCGTCACGCGAACGCCGCCAATAAGCTGCGGGTCGACGGAAACTGTCGGGTTAAGCTTTCTGCCAAACTTTTTTTCCAAGACCGTCATCAGTGAAGATAGCTGTGCATCGCTGATGGGAAACGCTGTGACCAACTCGGCGTCCGCCGTTTGCTCATGTGCGTTTTTCAGTTCGTGGAAGTGATGCTCGATCGAGGGCAATAAGGAGAGTCGGCCGTTTTCCACCAACATCTCGACCAATTTTTTCGCCTCTGCGCTGACATCTAGCTTCGAAGCATCCAAAAAGGTTTTGATCACGACGTCGCGCGGCACCCGTGGATCTCGCGACATGGCCCGGACCGCCGGGACTGCCGCGACTTGAGCCATCACCGACAGCGTATCCGCCCATGCGTTCATGTTCGAAGTCCGGGCGATGCGAAACAGGGCTTCGGCGTATGGACGGGCGATGGTTGCGAGTTCCGCCATGGTTATAGCTCGGCTTTCAGTTGTTCGAGCAAGTCGGCATGCGCGGTCGCGTTGACCTCACGCCGCAAAATCTGCTCTGCACCCTTGACGGCGAGCGATGCAACATCGTTGCGAAGCGCATCCCGCAGGCGGGTTGCCTCAGCGGCAGCGTCATGCCTTGCGGCCTCGATGATGCCAGCGGCTTCCTCAGCGGCGTGTCGTTTCGCTTCTTCGACGATTTCCGCCGCGCGGCGTTCTGCATCAACGATGCGCCGACTACCCTCTTCGTGGACTTGTTGCAGTTCCACTTGGACGCGCTTCTCGGCGACCGCCAACTCATGCTTGCCGCGCTCTGCTGCGGCCAAGCCTTCCGATATTTTGTTGGCACGCTCGTCGAGTGCCTTCATCAGCGGCGGCCACACATATTTCATGGTGAACAGCGCCAAAATGAAGAATACAACGAGCTGCGCAAACAGCGTTGCGTTCAGGTTCACGTGATCTTCTCTCTAACGGTGGCGACAGGGAAGGCGCGCATGCGCCTTCCTAGCGTCTTGAGCCGATGGGCTTGAATCAGCCCGCAAACGGGTTAGCGAAGGTAAACATCATCGCCAAACCAACGCCGATCAGGAACGCCGCGTCAATCAGACCGGCCAACAGGAACATGTTGGTCTGCAGGGTATTGATCAGCTCAGGCTGACGGGCAGCCGCTTCGATGAACTTGCCGCCCATGATGCCGATACCGATGCATGCGCCAAGCGCGCCCAAGCCAATGATCAGACCACAAGCCAGGGCAACCAGAGCGACGTTACTCATAAAGACTCCTTTTGATTGTCAATGTTAAAAGGTGAATGAAGCAAATAGACCGATCAGTGTCCTTGATGCGCTTGCCCGACATAGACGAGCGTGAGCATCATGAAAATGAACGCCTGAAGAACAACAATAAGAATATGGAATATGGCCCAGATGGATCCCGCCACGATATGCAAGCCGAAGCCCCACCATGTGGCCGTTGAACCCAACAAAGCGATCAACAGGAAGACCAACTCACCTGCGTACATATTTCCGAACAGTCGCATGCCAAGTGAAACGGTTTTGGCGACGAACTCGATTAGGTTCAAACCGAAGTTGGCGAGCCACAGCGCAGGGTGCGAGCCGAACGGGGCGCAGAACAATTCGTGTAGAAAGCCGCCGAGGCCTTTGATCTTCACGTTGTAATACAACATTAGCAGCAAGACAGCGGTTGCCATGCCAAGCGTACCGTTCAAGTCAGCCGTTGGCACCACACGGAAATGCGGCTCCATGTCGAACAATCGGAAAAATGCTGCAAACAGATCGACTGGAAGGAAGTCGAGCGAGTTCATCAACAGCACCCACACAAACACGGTCAGAGCCAGTGGTGCGATGAAGGTTCGGTCGCCGTGAACAATATTTTTGGACTGGTCATTCACCAACTCGAAGATCATCTCGACCAGCGCCTGGAATCGGCCTGGGACACCCGAGGTGGCACGTCGTGCGGCAACGGTCATCAGCGTTAGTCCGACGATGCCCATCATCACCGACCAAAAAACTGTGTCGATGTTCAGAATCGTAAAATCGATAATGGATTCTTGATGGCTGGTCGACAAGTGGCCGAGGTGGTGCAGAATGTACTCGGTCGATGTCGGTGCGTGGTTGACGCCCTCTGTGATCATGTCCTTACTCATTTCAGTGTCTGAACAACATAACCGCGTAACTCTTCAGTGCGACGATAAACGCCAAGAGCATCGCCAGCCAATTTAATTCCTGATACCAGAACGCTACTGCGGCGAGAAGCGCCACGGTCAGCGTGATTTTTGCAAACTCGCCGATGAAAAAAATCGGCGGCGCCATTGAGTCGAGTTTCTTTGTGCGATGCTGCAAGTACATTGCGAACAGGCCGTTAGGCACTACGCAGCAAAGCCCGCCAAGCAATGCCGAACCAAATGCGTTTACTCCACTCCAGAGGCCCGCCAGTAGCGCGACCGCAGTAGTAGCGGTGATCTGTATCGCGATCAAGCGCAGCATAATGGAGGGGTTAGAGAGGAAATCGCGCTGATGCCAATTGAAATCAGCGCATGCCGCATTGATCCCTCGACCAAAGCCCACGATTATATGGGGGATAGAAGACGCGCGTCAAACTTACTCTCGGTCTGAGGTAAGGAAATTCTGTGAGTTGCTGCGGTTAATCCGTGGTTGAGCTGGTAGGGTTTCTGTTTTGATAATGGCGCTCTAAAGGGGCTAGCGACGACTTCAACCTGGTTCTGCGCCTAAGCGCTTGGTGATCCCGTCCAATTGATCAAGGCTACCGAAGGCAATCAGCACCTCGCCCGCATTCCGGGCGTTGATCTTGATGCTTACCGAAGTGGCAAGTGCATCGGATAGCGCCTCCTCAAGCCTGACCAAATCACGCGGCTTCTCCGCTTTTGACCCAGTCTTGCTGTTTTTCTGACCAAGGCTGGCGCGGGTGGCAAGTTTCTCGGCATCCCTGACCGATAGCTTCTTCGCTACCACCTCATTTGCGAGTGCTATTTGGGTCGCGGAATCGACCGCCAGCAAGGCGCGCGCATGACCCATGTCCAGATCGCCGGCCATCAACATGCTTTGCACAGGCTTGGCCAGATTGAGCAGCCTTAACAAATTGGACACCGCGCTGCGAGAGCGCCCGACAGCTTCAGCCGCCTGCTCATGGGTGAATTTGAATTCTTCGATCAACCGCTGCACACCCCTGGCCTCTTCCATCGGGTTGAGGTCCTCGCGCTGCATGTTTTCGATAAGCGCCATGGCGGCGGCGGCCTGATCATCCACCTCGCGCACCAGAACCGGGACTTCGGTGAGGCCGGCCAACTTGGCTGCCCGAAAGCGGCGCTCTCCAGCCATGATCTCGTGCGTGACGCTGCCGTTGGCGTTATCAATCGGGCGCACAAGAATGGCTTGCAAGACGCCTTGAGCGCGAATCGAATCCGCCAGCTCGCGCAACGCGGCTTCGTCCATTTTTGTTCGTGGCTGATATTTCCCAGCTTGCAGCGCGCTGATGGGAAGGGCTGCGGTGCCATTGCCTGTATTGCTTGCCTCTTCCGTGAAGCTGGCCGAACCGCCGAGTAGTGCGTCGAGGCCGCGGCCCAGACCTTTTGGTTTTTTCGTGATCATCATGAATGCTGTGTCTGGTGTGCGAGGTATAGCAAATCAGGCTTAGTTCTAAACTCGTTCTGAGTGTCGTTACAAGGCTGCGATTCGATCAACTAACTCCTCGCCAAAACTTGTGTACGCCTGAGCGCCTTTCGAAGCAGGATCAAAAATCACGCCCGGTATGCCATACGACGGCGCCTCGGCCAGTCGCACATTGCGCGGAATAATGGTCTTGAAAACTTTTTCACCGAAATGTTTTTCCAGTTGGATTGAAACCTGCTGCGACAACATCATGCGTGGGTCGAACATCACGCGCAACAAGCCAATCACCTTCAGGTCGGGGTTCATTTTCGCGTGCACGATTTTGATGGTATTGACCAGATCAGACAGGCCCTCGAGCGCGTAGTACTCGCACTGCATAGGAATGATCACACCGTGCGCTGCACACAGACCATTCAGCGTGAGCATGGAGAGCGCGGGCGGGCAATCAATCAGCACAAAATCGTAATCGCCCTGCACTTCCGCCAATGCATGTCGCAGGCGTAGTTCGCGTTGCTCGAGGTCGATCATTTCGACCTCTGCGCCCGCCAAATCACGGTTCGCTGGTAACACCTCGAAGTTGCCACTTTCCGAGGTTTGCAACGCGCTCTTCACATCGGTCATGCCGAGCAATACTTGATAAACGGAACTCTCGAGTTTCGCCTTATCAACGCCCGCACCCATGGTGGCGTTGCCTTGTGGATCGAGGTCGACCAACAGCACGCGCTTTTTCAGCACGGTGAGGCCAGCTGCAAGGTTGACGGCAGTGGTCGTTTTACCCACGCCACCCTTTTGGTTGGCAATGCAGAAAATTTTTGCCATGGCAGTCTCTTTGGAATTAGTTGCTGGTTTCATGCGTGCGCATCAGAGTGATTAAGTAACGCTCGCCTGACATCGCGGGCACGATGAGTTTTTCTGTTGATTGCATCCGCCACGCTGGTGGCAGCGCCGTCAGCTCGGACTCGAAGGCCGGGCCTTTCATGGCGATCATTTTGCCGCCGACGCATAGTAAGTGGCCAGACAAGTTCACGAAATCGTTTAGGGCCGCAAACGCTCTTGAGGTGATCAGGTCGAACAAGTGCTCGCTCGCTAGTTGCTCTACTCGCCCGGTGTGCACTGTCAGGTTGCGGAGTTGCAGCTCCGCTTTTGCTTGCGTCAAAAACGCGGTTTTCTTGTTCACAGTGTCGATCAATTCGACGTGCATCTCTGGCGCTGACCATGCGGCCCAGATCGCAATGATCACGCCGGGTAAACCACCACCCGAACCGACATCCAGTACGCGTTTTACGCCCACAAATGCGTGCAATGCCGCCAAGCAGTCGAACAAGTGATGCGTCAACATTTGCTGTACGTCCCGCACTGCCGTCAGGTTGTAGACACTGTTCCACTTCTGCAGCAGCGCGAGGTAATCGAGCAATTGCTCCTGGCATGCGTCGGGTAAATCCAAGCCGAGCTGTTGCACACAGGCGCTGAGTTGCTCTCGCAGAGCTTGTCGATCGATGGTCATTCACGCCGCACTCTTGCCGGGCTCGGCGATTTCGGCAGTTTTGAAGCCGCGCTTTTTCAGATGGATCAAGAGTAGCGAGATCGCAGCGGGTGTTACACCTGCAATGCGCGATGCTTGGCCCAAGGTTTCTGGCCTGAACTGGTTGAGCTTTTGTCTCACCTCGAATGACAGGGCCTGCACCGCCAGATAATCGATTTCAGCCGGCAACTTGAGATGCTCGTAGTGCTCATGCCGCTCGACTTCTTTGGCTTGTCGATCAATATAGCCGGCATATTTCACTTGGATCTCTACCTGTGCCGCAATATCGATTGCCACGCTTACGTCTTCAAAACGGCGGCCGTCGATCGTCGTCATGGACATCAGCTGCGCATAGCCGACATTGGGCCGGCGCAACAAGTCAGTTAGCGCATACTCTCGCTCTAAGGCCTTACCCACCACGCGCTCTGCCTCTTCCGCTGCGATAATGCGGGGGCTCACCCAGGTCGATTTCAGCCGCTCCAACTCGCGCGCGATAGCTTCCTGGCGTTGTTCAAAAGCGGCCCACTGAGCATCGCCGACACAACCAAGCTCGCGCCCAATCTGGGTCAAACGCAAGTCGGCATTATCTTCGCGCAGACTGAGTCGATACTCCGCACGGCTAGTGAACATTCGGTAAGGCTCCTGCACGCCTTGGGTCACCAGATCATCGACCAGCACACCCAGATAAGCTTGGTCACGGCCCGGAGTCCAAGCAACGTCGCCTCGCGCGGACAGCGCCGCGTTGATGCCTGCTAATAAACCCTGCGCTGCAGCCTCTTCATACCCCGTAGTGCCGTTGATCTGTCCGGCGAAAAACAACCCGCCAATTGCCTTGGTTTCAAGTGAGGCCCGCAGAGCGCGTGGGTCGAAGAAATCGTATTCGATAGCGTAGCCCGGCCGGAGGATATGCGCCTGCTCCAAGCCGGCGATGGACCGAACTAGCTCGAGCTGCGCGTCAAATGGCAAGCTGGTGGAGATGCCGTTGGGATAAAACTCGTTGGTTGTCAGTCCCTCTGGCTCCAGAAAAATCTGGTGCGACGACTTGTCGGCAAAACGGTGGATTTTGTCTTCGATCGATGGGCAATAACGCGGTCCGACGCCCTCGATGACGCCGGTAAACATCGGGCTCCGGTCGAGTGAGCCCCGGATGATGTCATGGGTCCGCGCATTGGTATGCGTGATCCAGCAAGGCATTTGGGCTGGATGCATGGCGACCGACCCCATCGATGAAAACACAGGGACCGGATCAGTGTCGCCGCCCTGCTCCATCATCACGGAAAAATCGATTGTGCGGCCGTCAATGCGCGGCGGCGTTCCTGTTTGTAAGCGCCCCTGTGGCAGCCTTAACTCTCTCAGGCGCGCCGCCAAGGACGTCGCCGGGGCATCCCCCGCCCGACCACCGGCATGATGGCTCAGGCCCACATGTATTTTCCCGTCCAAGAAGGTTCCCGCCGTCAGCACCACCGAGCGGCCATAAAACCGGATGCCGACTTGGGTTTGCACTCCAGCAACCCGGTCACCCTGGAGAAGAAGATCGTCGACCGATTGCTGGAAAAGCCAGAGGTTTTCTTGGTTTTCAAGCCGACGGCGTATGGCCGCGCGATACAAAACCCGATCTGCCTGGGCGCGGGTCGCCCGCACCGCGGGCCCCTTGGAAGAATTCAAGATTCGAAACTGGATGCCTGCCTCATCGGTAGCTATGGCCATGGCGCCACCCAGCGCATCAACTTCCTTGACCAGATGCCCTTTACCGATACCGCCAATTGAGGGATTGCACGACATCTGCCCCAGCGTCTCGATGTTCTGGGTCAGCAGCAGGGTTTTACGGCCCATGCGCGCAGCGACCAAGGCCGCCTCGGTGCCTGCATGGCCACCGCCCACGACAATAACGTCAAATTCTGCTGGAAAGTCCATGTAAGGCGGCACTACCCTCGTCAAACAGAGGCTGGATTATACGGGGATTTAGCGTCAAAACCAGCCAGACTCCGCCCCAGACCCGCTAGGCGAACGCTGTTCCACGTGGAACAATGGCCTTTTCCTAAGCCGAGGATGTTGATTCGACGGCGTTTGTTTCACGTGAAACACGGGCAAAGTCACCGCACAAACGCATCCCACGCTGTTTTGGCGATCAATGCAAGCACCGCCAGCAAAAACACCTTCCTGACAAAAGCCGCCCCCTCCTTGATGGCCAAGCGCGCGCCCAGCCAAGCACCGGCCATGTTTGACAGTGCCATCACCACGGCAATCGTCCAAAGCGGTTCCGAGTTAGGGACAAACCAGACGAGTGCCGCCAAGTTGCAGGCAACATTGATGATCTTTGCCGAGGCCGACGCTCGCAGGAAATCGTTGCCGAAAAATCTCACCAGCAGGAAAACAAGAAAGCTTCCGGTGCCAGGGCCAAAAAACCCGTCATAGAAGCCCATCGCCGCACCCAGCCCCAAGGCCGCCGCCGTTTTTTTCCGCCCGCTTACACCCTCGCCGGCCTCAGCGCCGAAATCCTTGTTCCTGAACACATGAATTGCCACGAGCGCCAAGATGAGCGGCAAGACTTTTCTGAATATCTCAGGTGGAACGATGGACATCGCCCAAGCGCCTACAAAACTGAACAGGAGCGCGCTGCCTGTCGCTGGCAGTAAAACCGCAAAGTCGAGCGGGACGGTTTTCCAGAAGGTTCTGGCCGCAATGCCGGTACCGCAAATGCTGGCAAGTTTGTTGGTACCAAACAGGGTTGCGGGTGTCGCCTGCGGATAAACGCCGAACAGCGCGGGAATCTGTATCAGGCCGCCACCGCCCGCCACCGCGTCCAGAAGTCCGGCGAGCAGCGCAGCTAGCGCGAGTATCAGATACGGTTCAATCCCTGTGCCAACACTCATTTATGCGAGGTAAGCTACGAGGATAGCTTGCCGAGAAAACGGCGTCGCGTTAGTGATCACTACTGGGTCATCCATTGTGAATGCAGGGTGCGCTGGTTAAGTGGCTATCTCGGGCGCCTGTACGGCACGACAGACTCCAAGCCTAATGCTAGGCCAAATTGGTCGACGACCGTATCAGTTCGGCCGCTCTCTCGGCGATCATGATGATTGGCGAGTTGCAATTACCGGAGCTGATTGTCGGCATAACGGCAGCATCCACCACGCGCAATCCCTTGACGCCAAGTACGCGCAGCTCACTATCCACCACAGCGCTTGCATCTGCAGATACCCCCATTTTGCAAGTGCCTACTGGATGAAAAATCGTGGTGCCAATGTCGCCCGCTGCTTTCACAAGATCATCGTTGGTGTGAAGCTCTGGGCCCGGCTTGAACTCTTGCGGCGAGAAGCGCTGCAAGGCTGGCGCCCCCACAATTCGACGGGTTATGCGTATTGCGTCCGCCGCAATTTTTTGATCTTCACTCGTCGACAAATAATTCAGACTAATTTTTGGTGGCTGGTGGGAGTCTGCACTCGTAATTTCTACTGAACCGCGTGAGCTTGGTCTTAAATTACAAACACTCGCCGTGAACGCCGGGAAGGGATGAAGCGGTTGCCCAAATCGTTCCAGCGACAGCGGTTGTACATGGTATTGAAGGTTCGCTCGTGCTTGGGAAGGATCCGAGCGAGTAAACAAACCCAATTGCGACGGCGCCATCGACATTGGGCCGCTACGCCTTAGCGCGTACTCTGCGGCGATCGCTGCCTTGCCTAGCCAAGTACTCGCCATGGTGTTCAATGTCTTTGTACCGTTTACTTTAAACACCATTCTTAGCTGCAAATGGTCTTGAAGATTTTGTCCTACGCCCGGCAAATCAATCACGGGTGAAATTTGATGCTGCTGCAACAGCTCCGCTGCACCGATGCCGGAGCTCTGAAGGATTTGAGGTGAGCCTATCGCACCGGCCGACAACAAAGTTTCTTTGACTGCTGTCGCGGTCCAAAGCTTTCCACCGCCGATAAACTCGACGCCTTTGCAACGAACACCCTGCTCGCCTTTTTCTAAAATCAGCTTCTGAACATGGCAACCTGTCATGATGGTCAAGTTGCCTTGTCTGCTAGCGCTTTTCAAAAACGCTTTTGCTGTGTTCCAGCGAAATCCGTTTTTCTGATTCACTTCAAAGTAAGTACACCCTTCATTGTCACCCCGGTTAAAGTCCGAGATAGTGGGTATACCCGTCTGGGCTGCTGCATCACGAAAAGCATCAAGAATCTGCCAACGCAAGCGCTGTTTCTCAACGCGCCATTCACCACCGGCGCCATGAAATTCATTCGCACCGCCATGATGATCTTCGGATTTCAAGAAAACTGGTAAAACTTTTTGCCAAGACCAACGGTCGTCGCCAGTCAACGCAGCCCACTCATCATAATCTTGGCTTTGGCCGCGCATATAAATCATGCCGTTGATTGACGAACAACCTCCAAGGACCTTCCCTCGAGGATAAATCAAACTTCTTCCATTTAAACCATGCTCGGTCGATGTTCGAAACCGCCAATCGGTACGTGGGTTATCAATGCAAAAAAGATAGCCAACAGGAATGTGAATCCAAACATAGTCATCTTTGCCACCAGCTTCGATCAGCAAAACATTGCTACCCTTGTCTTGGCTGAGTCGATTTGCGAGCACACATCCCGCTGTTCCGGCACCAATGATGATGTAATCAAAGTTGCCAACACTTTCCTTCAATTGCACGAGTCACTCCGTTTTGCCATCATGTAGACAGAGTTCAACCATCACTACGTGAATGCTCGAACTCAAGCCTGACCATCATCATAAAAATTGTTGCTGCTAGCTGTGGACAAAGCTTTGGATAAGCATTGGTTGAAAAGTGAACAACCGGGGCCAGCAAACAAGCACGTGTTTTTATTCAAGAACTGTCAGCCAGTTTAAACCAAGGAATACACGCTTTGTCCCGCGCTTAAGCCGTTGAAACGCAAAGGTAAAACATAGATATCCACCAAAACAAGCACTCTTTATTAACTACTACTATTCTTATATAAAACCTTTTTAATTAAATCTACCCCAGCTGATCGAGCTATCAAAGTAAGATTTTTACGACTTGAAACCGTGTTACCCTGACCGGGTTCCATCAAGCAAACAACACTCGCCTTTAGATTGAGTTTGCCATTGTTTGCTGACTCGACCGACGTACTTGATCGCGTAACCATTGGTGACCAGGATTTCTACCATCGCGTTCATGCCACAACATATCGATGTGAACCTCTGGCAAGTCAAAAGGTAAATTTTGATGTATCAATGCTTCAGACATGCCAGTGGCTTTAATCAAGTGTTTCGGAATTACCATCACCAAGTCAGAGCCTGCGACAACCTGTCCAGCTGTGAAGAATTGATTTACCGTTAACAAGATTCGACGTTCACGCCCGAGCGATGCCAAGGCATCATCTACCAAACCACGTGCACGACCAGAAAAGCTAACGAGCAAGTGATTGGCCTCACAGTAACGATCAAGTGTTAGTGCTTGTTTTGCCAGCGGATGGTGCTTGCGCATGACAGCAACATATCGTCCAGAGTAGAGTCGTTCGTGTCGAATCGGCGTTTCGGTAGAGCCTTGAAGTTGCGCAACTACGCCAGGGAAGAAACCAATCGCCAGTTCAATATCACCACGCAAGAGTAAAGGCCGTGGTTCGCGTGTCGTTAATGGCACCATGCGTACATCAATGCCCGGCGCGTCCTGTTCAATCACCCTGACCAAAGGGGGCAGAATCAGGGCAGCTGTAGCGTCAGCCATCGCCATTCTGAATGTGGCGTGTGCTTTATCCAGCTCGAAGCTACGAGGCGCTACAGCCTCTTCAAGCTCAGCCAATGCACGTCGAACCGCTGGCCACAAAGATTCGGCGCGTGCTGTGGGTTTTACCCCGTGAGCTGTCCTTATCAACAAATCGTCACCAAGAGAGTCTCGGAGACGCTTCACAGCGTTCGATACGGCCGGTTGTGTCATCGCCAAGCGCTGCGCTGCGCGAGTGAGGTTTTGCTCTGTCATGACAGCGTCAAACACCCGCAGCAGATTCAAATCCAAAGTCAGGAAGCTCATTAAATTGAGTGAAGCAGAATCGAAAGCAAGAGATATAGCATGAATTAATTTGCTGACAAGTGGCCACGCAAGATTTTGTCCGGCAAAGCGTCAAGCCAAGACAACGCTCACCGCCGCGTGCAGGCTCTGGCTAGGTGTAAACCCACCCCTAGGACCGCAACGGAAAAGAGAATACTCAAATGCGCGCTATCGGCTTTATCCAGTAGATATCCGGTTGCTCCAACGCCGACTGCCTGTCCGAAAAAAAAGCATGAAGCAAAGGCGGCTACTGCGGCACCGCGACGGGCAGGAACCATCTGGGTGGCATTAATCTGCAAAGTGTTGTGCATCATATAAAAGCCTAAACCAAACAGAAAGCAAGCGGGTAAGGTGAACCACCAGCTAGGGCTATACCCGATAGTTACCATGCTGATTGCCATTACACAGGCGCCGGCACGAATCAGTTTGACTTCGCCGAGGGAGCGCACCAAGGTGGGTGAGAAAATCGCGAAGCAAAGCCCGCCAAAGCCAAATAACATTACGACAGACCCGGCAGCTGTTAGCGACATCCCTAATCGGAGATGCAAAATTGTCGGGATAAACGCTAATGTGCCGAACACCAGCGCGCCTTCGATAAAAACACTGACCAGAATTACGCGTGCCCACGGTGCGGCAACAACTTTGGAAAAAGATTTCCACAACGGTTGCGATGATTCACCGTGTAGGTCACCTTTGGCAAGTGCATGGGGTGGCAATCGACCCCGTAGATGTGACAGATAGGCGCCAGTGAATAAAAATGTGGCAGCGATCAAGAAGAAAGGGATACGCCAATCCAGGTAATCCGCACAGAAACCACCCAGCAAGACCCCAATACCATTACCGAGAATCAAACCAATCATGAATCTGGCGAGTACTGCTTGGCGCCGCTCGTAAGGCACCACGTCCCCAATCCAGGCCATTGATAGTGGGATTAATGCGGCACAACTCGCTCCCGCGAGCAGACGCGCAGCCAGCAGCGTAGAAAAATTGGTAGCGGCAGCGCAAAGTAGCGTGGTTACCGAGCAAAACAAACAACCGAACGCAATAACAAAGTATTTCCCGTAGCGGTCGCCTAGTGGACCAAATAATAACTGCGCCATGCCATAAGCAACGCTAAACGCTGTAATGACAGCAGAGACCGTACCGACGGTCACCGAAAACTCGGATGACAAGCGCACCAGCATCGGGTCGGCCACCCGCATCGACATACCGCTACCAAATGCGGCTAGACCAAGCGCGACAAAAGCACTTCGCGGAACCTGACTATCGGCGCCGGACGGTGAAACATCAGGACCCGTCACAGTGATCGCACGCTTTGAAATGAACGCTCGATACCTCGTATCGGGTCGACGAATTCAATTGAACGAGCCAGCAACTTAAGCGGCGAGGAAAAATCCTCATTGCTGGACTCGGTCGCGATCGGATAAAACGAGTCATTCAAAATCGGCACGCCGAGTGAACTCATATGGATGCGCAACTGGTGCATTTTTCCGGTATCCGGCAGTAAGCGGTAATGCCCAACCTCACCCGTATGGGAAATCAACTCAACACGCGTAAACGCGTTAGGCTCACCCTCGACTTCTTTCACCCGGAAAAACTGATCGTCCCGCACGATACGACTGGAGACCAGATGTGGTGAAGACAGGTCGGCGCGAACCGGGGCAAGTGCTTCATACACTTTATGAACGCGTCGAAAGCGAAACAGCGCTTGCCATACAGGCCGGGTAGCTGGGTTCAGCGAAAACAGCATCACACCTGCCGTCTCTCGGTCTAGGCGATGAATCGGCGAGATGCTTTGCAAGCCCGTCTTGCGGCGCAAGCGTACTAGCAGAGACTCATGCAGAAAACGTCCTCCTGGAGTCACTGGCACGAAGTGCGGCTTATCCACGACCATCAACTCATCGTCTTGGTAAAGCACGGTTTCTTCGAATGGGATCGGCGTCTCGTCGATGCGCTCGCGGTAATAAAAAATTCTCTGACCCCCAACGAAGCTTTCGTCATAGGAAAGCTTCCTGCCGTTATCATCTCTAACATCGCCGCGCGCCATGCGAGCGCGCCAGGCCTGCTCGGGCACCATCGGGAAACGAACCGCCAAGTAGGAACCTAAGGTCACCCAATCACCGTGCGGTAGCCATGCGTAGCTTGGTGCAACACCATCGCGCATCGGTAGCACGCCTTGTGGGGCCGTAAAACGTTGCTGAGTGCTCACACCAGGAGTCAATATCGAATCGGATCGATCATGGGCATCAGATGATGCCGTGACCCGGACCACAAGGCAGCCCAGCCGGGCGGCCAAGGCAGTGCTGGGCCAGTGTAGGCAGGTACATTGGAGCGTAGCGGGATAATCGGAAGAGAATCGGGTATTGCGCCGTTGGAGCGATCTACACTCAGCGAGTACGCATAGTTGGGAAGTAAGGCATCGCACACGTCAGCGAACCAACGCGCGTGATCTTCATCGCGCCCGAGCGCTTGGGCCAAACCTTGTGGGTCGAAGCGTGCCAATGCTGAACAAAGTTCAGTCACGGAATCGCCCGGGCTGTCGCCCCAACCGAGCACGGGATTCAGATTGTACTCGGCGCCAGAGCCGTACCAGCCTTCACGCAGGCTACGTCGGTACCAATCTCGCTTGCCTGTGAATAGATGCCAGCGCCAGTGAAGCCCGGAGGGTTTCGGCCAGCTATAGAGATATAGGCGCTGGTAGCCCGCCTGATGAAGGGACCGCATCATCGCCATTAAACGGCCATGCGGCATACGGTCCGGCGGCGCCACCCGAAAATGAATCGGTTCACCATCGGCATGTTGAACCTGATCGCAGGATAAATTCAAATCCAGCGTACGCCCTTCACTGCCAAAGCGAGCCGATACCCAACCGGTCATCAGATTAACGGCGGTGATCACCCCATAACCTCTGTAGCGGTGGAAGATCACGGTGCCGGGCGCGAGTGGCTTCATCAAGCGAAGATCTTAATTAATTTCAGGAAGTAGTTTACTGGCATCACTGGATGTTCGTAAGGCGAATAACAGTGGCAATGATCGAACCAATTTCCCTAAGTCGTAAACCATTAGCAAGACCGAACATAAACTCATGCCAACTTAGCATTGGATTCGATGTGGTGACCGCTTTTACCATGGCGGTCCATCTTGTCTCGGATGGCGGGTAGCGTAAACGGTTAACGTGAATGCTGCTCAGCATTTCAGGGGTGGTTCCTTTGGAGCCACTCCTTTTTTTATCGCGCTATCATGGCCAGGTTTCGTTGAGATAAAACCATGAGCCTACGCATCATTGCCACCGGTGGTACCTTTGACAAGCACTATGACCCAATCACGGGCCAGCTTGTTTTCGTCGACAGTGTATTGCCCGAAGCATTAGCACGAGCACGAATCACTGACCCGACCACTGTTGAGCCACTGATGGCGATCGACTCGCTCGACATGGATGACACCCATCGCGCTCAAATACTTTCAGCATGTGAGCGCAGCGCCGAGAAGAAAATCGTGATCATCCACGGCACCGACACCATGCGCGAGACCGCGCAGGTGCTCGGGCAAGCCGGCTTGCAAAAAACCATTGTGCTGACCGGCGCCATGGTGCCTTTCCGAGTAGCGTCTTCCGATGCCCTATTCAACTTGGGCTTTGCGGTCGCTGTAGCTCAGTTAAACGCGCCGGGCGTTTTTTTAGCAATGAATGGGCGTGTTTTTTCTTGGGATAGGGTGCGCAAGAATAAAACCGACGGCATCTTCGAGAACGCGGACTAGCAGATACACGCGCGACTACTTACCGATACAAAAACGACTGAAAATCGCCCCTAACAAATCATCCGACGTAAACGCGCCGGTAATGCTGCTTAACTGTTCTTGGGCAAGTCGCAATTCTTCAGCGAACAAATCCAATGCGCCATCACCTCTGCTGCCCAGCTGAGCGGCGATAGTCAGATGTTCGTGCGCTTGACGCAGTGCTAGCAAATGTCGCTCGCGTGCAAGATAAATTGATTCACTGGTTTGCTGCCAGCCCGCGACGCGAAGCAAAGCGGACTTTAGCAAGTCCAGACCAGCCCCCGTTGCTGCTGACACGTAAAGATGGGTAGCGTCACCCTGCTCTTCCAGTGACGGTCGATGACCGGAAACATCGATCTTGTTCCAGATGCGCAGTAAGGGCAAGCGCGCGGGTAGTCGCTCGACCAGCGCTTCATCAGCGCGGGTCGGTCCGCGACCCGCGTCGAGGATATGAAGCACGACGTCGGCTTCTTCGACTGCTGCCCAGGTACGCGCGATGCCGATTCGTTCGACTTCGTCGCTGGCCTCTTGATCGTCGCGGATTCCCGCAGTATCGATCACATGAATCGGAATGCCTTCGACCTGAATTGTTTGCGTGACACGATCACGGGTGGTACCCGCTATCGCGGTGACGATTGCCACATCGGCACCCGCCAGCGCATTTAGCAAAGAGCTTTTACCGACATTCGGTAGTCCAGCCAGCACTACTTTCAGGCCATTGCGCAACAGGGCGCCTTGCCCTGCTTGGGTTAGCACGATCTCAAGCGTGTCACGAATAGTTTGTAGCTGCCCGCGCGCATTCGAGGCTTCTAAGAACTCGATTTCTTCTTCGGGAAAATCGAGTGTGGCCTCGACCAACATGCGCAGGTGGGTAACACGATCCACCAGCTCGGCAATCACCTTAGAAAAAGCACCGGACAGTGATTGCGTCGCCAGTCGCGCTGCTGCTTCTGTTGAGGCGTCAATCAGATCAGCAACGGCCTCTGCCTGCGCAAGGTCTAGCTTGTCGTTCTGAAATGCGCGATAGGTGAACTCACCTGGCTGCGCTAAGCGTAAGCCCATGTCGAGGCCGGCTTCCAGACAGCGATTCAGCAGCATATGCAACACCACCGGGCCGCCGTGCCCTTGGAGCTCTAACACCTCCTCACCCGTATACGAGTGTGGCGCGGCAAACCAAAGCATCAGGCCACTATCTATCGTGCTGCCATCACCCGCCAAAAAACTGACGTACTTTGCTTGGCGTGCTTGCAGCGCGTCGGATTGAAGCCCACAGATCGCTTGCGCCAGGCGTATCAAGCCACTGCCGGAGACACGTACTACACCGATACCGCCGTGACCCGGCGCAGTGGCGATAGCAGCAATGGGAGAAGAATCAGGAAACATACAGGGATTCTAGTCGCAATAAAAAAGTCCGCACGGTAATGCTGCGGACTTTTTCTAGGGCGGCAGAGAATGAAGCGCTACGCTTTGCCAGCCTCTGATTGCTTGGTAATCACCCACTGCTGAGCAATCGACAAGATGTTGTTGACGACCCAGTACAGCACGAGGCCCGAAGGGAAGTAGAAAAACATGAATGAAAACACCAGCGGCATAAACATCATGACTTTTGCTTGTATCGGATCGGGCGGTGTTGGATTCAACTTGGTTTGCACGTACATGGATACCGCCATGATGATAGGCAGCAGACCGATCGGCATATCCAATCCTGGCACTGTGCCGAACAGCGTATCCGGCGCAGACAGATCATGAATCCACCCCAGCCATGGGGCATGGCGCATTTCCACGCTCGCCAGTAGCACCCAGTACAGCGCAATGAAGACAGGAATTTGCACCACGATCGGCAAGCAACCGCCCAGCGGATTGATTTTTTCGGTCTTGTACAACTCCATCATGGCCGCATTCATTTTCTGCGGGTCACCTTTGTGGCGTTCACGAATCGCCGTCATCTTGGGTGTCACCAGCTTCATCTTTGCCATGCTGCGGTAGCTAGCTGCTGACAGCGGGAAGAAGGCGAGCTTGATCAGAATGGTCAGGAAGATGATGGTCCAGCCCCAGTTGCCGAGCAGGACGTGCAGTTGAGTCATTAGCCAAAAGATGGGCTTGGCGATCAGCGTCAGCCAGCCGTAGTCTTTAACCAAGTCGAAGTCGGTAGCGAATTTCTCCAGCATCAGAGACTCTTGCGGACCGGCGTAGAACTTGCCTTCGTGTGACACGCTGCTGCTGGCAGCTAGCGCGCCAAGCGGCATGATGGCGCCAACGGCATACAGACGCGGACCGATTTTCCGAGTGAATAGCTCATTTTCACCTTTGGACAAGGGCGAGAACGCAGCAACAAAGTAGTGCTGCACCATGGCGACCCAACCGTCAGGCGTGCGCGCAGCTACCGGGTTCTTGCCTTTTTCGATGTCTTCGAAAGCGACTTTGCGGTATTTGTCTGTGTCGGTGTAAATCGCAGGGCCGGTGAAGGTGCTGTAAAAATAAGAATCGCCACCGAGTTTGCTGTCATCGCGAACTAGCTGCGCGTAGATCGAAGGTGCAATCGCAGCGGCGCTGCGGTTCTCGATATCGTGCATGATGCCAATGTCGTACTCACCGCGTTTCAAGGTGTAGGTCTTGGTGACTTTCACGCCGCCTTGCTCGCTGTCCAGCACCAGTTGTAGTGTGTCGCCGGTGTTCAACGAGCGAACACCATCGCGCGCAACAAAGGTCGAGCGATGGTTGGGAAAGTCGCCACCGATCAAACCACTTTGTGCCACATAAGTGCGGGTGGCGGTTCTCTGCAGAAGCACGACCGGGTTACCGGTTTCCATGCTGTCTTGATGCTTGAGTAGTTCGACACGGGTGATGTCGCCACCCAGCGTGTTGATCTCCACCTTCAACAAGTCGGTTGTGAGTACCACCGCTTCGCCGGTAGCTGCCGAAGGGGCATTAGCGGGTAGATCACCGGTGGTGGCAGGGGCCGCCGGCGCGGCGGCGCTTTGCTGCGGCACCGATAAATCTTTGCTCGCTGCAGCAGTAGCTGAAGACTGAGCCCCGCTATCAGCAGACGGTGGCGGCGGCGGGTTGCTGTAGCGATTCCAGTTTTCCCAGAGCATTAGCAGCGACAGTGAGAAGACCACTAGCAGAACAGTACGTTTGATATCCATTGATTTATCGGAGATGAAAGCGATTCAGTGATGCGCCTGCGAGGATGCGGAGCGCGATTCGGTACAAATAGTGGCGACGGGTGGCACAGGGTCGAAGCCACCACCGTGCCATGGGTGGCATTTACATAGTCGGCGCCCAGCCAGCAAGCTGCCTTTCATCGGCCCGTACGCGGCAATCGCCTCGCGCGCGTAATCCGAGCAGCTGGGGAAAAAGCGGCAATTCTGCCCCAGAAAAGGGCTGATGCAGAGCTTGTAGACCCGTAAAAGTGCGAGCAAAACCGATTTCATGGCGATATAGCCGCTTTTCGCGTCAGTAAATCCTGCAACTCCGCGCCCAACGTTACCCGCAACGCCCGGGTAGCCGCCGATGACGGACGACGCACCGGTGCCTGGCTTAACCGCACAATGCAATCGACCCCCCCTAGCGAGGCCTTGCGAAAAATCTCGCGTGCCAGGCGTTTGATCAGATTGCGCGTCACAGCGCGCGGCGCAAGACGCTTGGCCACTACGACGCCAAGCCGAGCTTGTCCGATGGGGTTGGGGCGGAGATAAAGCACGAAATGTTCAGTTCGATGCACGGGCCGCAAACGAAAAACGGATGAGAAATCATCCGTTTTTATGATGCGTTGATGCCTGCCGTAGCCTTCCGGAGAACCGGACATGCGACGACGCAGGTCGAGTCGCGCTGCCGGGTCAGACGGCGAGGCGCTTGCGACCTTTGGCGCGGCGAGCGTTCAAAACAGCACGGCCGGAACGAGTGGCCATGCGCGCGCGAAAGCCATGGGTGCGCTTGCGGCGAACGACAGAGGGTTGAAAAGTACGTTTCATCGTGGTCTCGCGAAGTTATTTGGTGCGAAAAATCGGGCGAACTCGACGCCGGACCTGTAACAAGGACGCTGCTGACAGAGCCAGTCGCGGTTTGGTCTCAGCGCGTTGCGCAGAACCTTGGATTAGACACCAGAATATGTATATCTGTCAATTACTTAACGGATCCTCTCAAATGCCTCCGCAGACGGTGACCCGCTGGCGGGCTGTCGTGACGAAATCACTCATCAGCCTGTGGATAACTAGCGCTGGCGGCGGTAAAATGTCGGTTGATTCAGCTAGCGCGGGGGAGCTCCCGCCGATCGGCTGAAACCTCCGACTAACCGACACAAGAAGCGCACCAAGCTGCTGCTTCTGTTTGGACCATTGAATGGAAGAATTCTGGCAGACCTGCGCTCAACGGTTGCAGCAGGAGCTGACACCGCAGCAGTTTAGCGCCTGGATCAAGCCGCTTGCGCCGCTGGACTACGAGGAAGGTCGGCTGCGTATCGCCGCCCCGAATCGCTTCAAGCTGGATTGGGTGAAAACCCAGTTCGCGGCGCGCATCACCACGATTGCAGCCGAGTTCTGGCAGTCGCCGGTGGATGTGCAGTTCGTGCTTGATCCCCGCATGGCGCCTACCAAACGTCCGGTGGCACCGGCGGCGGTGCCAGCAACCGCGAGCGCGCCTAAACAAGTCAACGAGTCGCCTGAGGTTGTGGATGACCATGTGCTTCTGCGCGACCAGAGCAAAATCAATCCAGCTCTGACCTTCGACAGTTTTGTTACCGGCAAGGCCAACCAATTAGCGCGTGCCGCCGCGATTCAGGTGGCGAGTAACCCGGGCAGTTCGTACAACCCGCTTTTCTTGTACGGCGGCGTGGGTCTCGGTAAAACCCACTTGATTCATGCGATCGGCAATCAGGCGATCGCCGACAACCCAAATGTCCGCATCCGCTACATCCATGCCGAGCAGTACGTGCGCGACGTGGTAACGGCTTATCAGCGCAAAGGTTTTGATGACTTCAAGCGCTATTACCACTCGCTCGACCTGCTGCTAATTGATGACATCCAATTCTTTGGCGGTAAGAGCCGCACACAAGAAGAGTTCTTCTACGCGTTCGAGGCGCTGATCGCAGCCAAGAAGCAGATCATCATTACCAGCGATACCTATCCAAAAGAGATTACTGGTATGGATGACCGGTTGATCTCGCGTTTTGATTCCGGCCTCACGGTGGCGGTTGAGCCGCCCGAGCTTGAGATGCGCGTGGCGATTTTGCTGAAAAAAGCGCAACAAGAAGGCGTGAAGTTAAATGATGACGTCGCTTTTTTCGTTGCGAAGCATTTGCGCTCAAACGTGCGCGAGCTGGAAGGCGCGCTGCGCAAGATCCTCGCCTACTCGCAATTTCATGGGCGCGAGATCACGATTGATGTTGTGAAAGAAGCGCTGAAAGATTTGCTGTCGGTGCAAAACCGCCAAATCTCAGTGGAGAACATACAGAAGACGGTGGCAGACTTTTTCAATATCAAAGTCGCCGACATGTACTCGAAGAAGCGTCCCGCGAATATCGCGCGGCCACGTCAGATTGCAATGTATCTCGCCAAGGAGCTCACACAAAAAAGCTTGCCGGAAATCGGTGAGTTGTTTGGCGGTCGCGATCACACCACGGTGCTGCATGCGGTGCGAAAGATTGCGGCAGACCGTAGCAAAAACCCGGAAATCAATCATGAACTGCACGTGCTCGAGCAGACCTTGAAGGGCTGACCCAGCGCTAGGCGATGATTAAACCTAAAGAAGCACCAGGCATTTCTTGCGAAAGGAACCCACCATGCAACTGGTAAAAACTCAACGAGATGCGCTGCTCCGGCCGCTGCAAATCGTGAGCGGTATTGTCGAGCGTCGGCACACACTGCCGATTCTGGCCAATATCCTCATCCGTAAAGACGGTAATCAAGTGACCCTGCTGTCGACCGACATCGAGGTGCAAATCAGCACCCATGCGGCGATCGGATCGGGCAGCGACGTGGCCGCCACCACGGTGGCAGCGCGTAAGTTGCTTGATATCTTGCGCGCCCTGCCAGACGCCGAAGTGACACTCTCGGTGACGAACAAGCGCATGACTTTGCAGTGCGGCAAGTCGCGCTTTGCGTTGCAGACCTTGTCGGCAGAAGAATTCCCCACCGTGGCGCAAGCCGAGCAGTTTGGCGCTCAGTTCAGCCTGCCACAGAAAACATTGAAGCACCTGCTGAACATGGTGCATTTTTCGATGGCGCAGCAGGATATTCGTTATTACCTCAACGGCCTGCTGCTAGTGGTTGAGGGCAAAAACGTAATCGCAGTCGCCACCGACGGACACCGTCTTGCCTTTAGTCAGATCGTAACCGAGCAAGAGTTTGCGCGGCAGGAAGTGATCATTCCGCGCAAAACCATTATTGAGTTGCAGCGTCTGCTGGAAGAAACCGATGAGCCGGTCAAGCTGGCGATTGCCACCAACCAGGTGAAATTCGATTTCTCCAATATCGAGCTGATCTCGAAACTGGTGGAAGGGAAGTTTCCCGATTACACCCGCGTCATCCCCAAGGCCTACAAAAACAATTTCTCGCTAGATCGCGAAGCGCTGCTGCGCTCGCTACAGCGAGCAGCGATCATGACCTCCGACAAGTTCAAAGGCGTCCGCTGCATGATTGAACCGGGTAGCCTGAAAATCAGTTCAACCAACGCCGATCAGGAAGAGGCTGTCGAGGAACTGGAAATTGATTACGCCGGTGACGCCATCGACATTGGTTTCAATGTGACGTATCTGCTCGATGTATTGAACAATCTGAAGTGCGACAGCATCAGTATCTCGCTCGGCGATGCGAATTCGTCAGCACTGGTGACCATCCCCGATGATCCGAATTTCAAATATGTTGTGATGCCGATGCGTATTTAAGGCTAGACCCGAGCGGCGCATTGAGGGGGCCATCGGGCCCCTTTGTGCCGTTTTAGAAACCCGCTAGCCAACGTTTTGCTTGATCAGGAACACCATGTCAGCCACACCCGCAGAAAATCCTAACGCTTCTAATCAGTATGGCGCTTCGTCGATTCAAATCCTCGAAGGCTTGGAAGCGGTACGCAAGCGACCCGGTATGTACATCGGCGATACCTCCGACGGTACCGGCTTGCACCATCTGGTTTTCGAAGTGCTCGATAACTCGATTGATGAATCATTGGCTGGACACTGTACGGAAATTCACGTCACTATCCACGCCGATAACTCGATCTCGATTACCGATAACGGCCGCGGCATACCGACCGGTATCAAATGGGACGATAAACACGAGCCCAAGCGTAGCGCGGCAGAAATCGTGATGACTGAGTTGCATGCGGGCGGCAAGTTTGATCAGAACGCTTACAAGGTGTCGGGTGGTTTGCACGGCGTGGGCGTTTCCTGCGTTAACGCGCTTTCCAAGCGATTGAAGCTCACCATCCGGCGCGATGGCAAAAAGTACTTCATGGAGTTTGCGCACGGCATCCCGCAGAATCGCGAGATCGAGCAACAAGAAGGCGTTGCGGTATCGCCGATCAAAGTTATCGGTGATACCGAGAAGCGTGGTACCGAAGTTCATTTCTGGGCCGACGAAGAGATCTTCACTCACGTTGAATTTCATTACGACATACTCGCCAAGCGCATCCGCGAACTGTCATTCCTGAACAACGGCGTGCGTATCAAGCTCACTGATCAGCGCACGGGCAAGGAAGAAAGTTTTGCGTTTGAAGGTGGAACGCGCGGCTTTGTTGAGTACATCAACAAGAACAAAAACGTACTGCACCCGACGGTGTTTCAAGCGACGGGTGAGCGAGTGTCCGAGCATGGCACGACGATTTCGGTCGATGTGTCGATGCAGTGGAACGACGCGTTCAACGAGCAAGTACTGTGCTTCACCAACAATATCCCGCAGCGTGACGGCGGTACGCACCTGACCGGCTTACGCGCCGCGATGACCCGCGTGATTAACAAGTACATCGAAGAACACGAGTTCGCGAAAAAAGCCAAAGTGGAAGTCAGTGGCGACGATATGCGCGAGGGTCTGACCTGCGTGCTTTCAGTCAAAGTGCCAGAGCCGAAATTCAGCTCGCAAACCAAAGACAAGCTGGTTTCGTCGGAAGTGCGCGGCCCGGTGGAAGAGGTGGTCGCCAAAACGCTGACCGACTTTTTGATGGAAAAACCCAACGACGCAAAAATCATTTGCGGCAAGATCGTCGAGGCAGCGCGTGCCCGTGAAGCAGCGCGTAAGGCGCGCGAACTGACGCGCCGTAAAGGCGTGATGGACGGTCTGGGCTTGTCGGCAAAATTGGCGGACTGTCAGGAAAAAGATCCGGCTTTGTGTGAGCTCTATATCGTTGAGGGCGATTCCGCCGGTGGCTCTGCCAAGCAGGGGCGTGATCGAAAGTTCCAAGCGATTCTACCGTTGCGCGGCAAAGTACTGAATGTCGAAAAAGCGCGCTTCGAGAAAATGCTGTCTTCCGAGCAGATCACTACGCTGATTGCGACCTTGGGTACGTCGATTGGTGCGGACGAATTTAATATCGAGAAGTTGCGCTATCACCGCATCATCATCATGACGGATGCTGACGTCGACGGCGCGCATATTCGCACCCTGCTACTAACGCTGCTGTATCGTCAGATGCCGCTGCTGGTCGAGCGCGGTCATGTATATATCGCTCAGCCGCCGCTGTACAAAGTCAAGCATGGCAAGGATGAGCGCTATCTGAAAGATGATCTCGAAGAGACTAGCTACATGATGCAGATCGCGCTGCAAGATGCGGCGTTGTTGCCAACAGAAGGCGCTGCCCCGATTGCGGGTGAGGCGCTGAATGAGCTAGTCAGGAAGTACAACACTGCCAACGCGATTGTTCAGCGCTTGTCGAGAGTCATTGATGATGCAGCGCTCGCCGCGATCATGAACGGCGTGACGCTGGATTTGTCGAGTGAAGAGGCCGCCGAGGCCAGCGCACAAGCATTGGCCGCCGCTATTAATGACCCAATGGTGCGAGTCAGCGTCAATACGGAAGCATTGTCCGCTGCGCTACGCTTGCGTATTGAGCGTCAGCACCACGGCAACCTTCGTCTCAGCATCATTGATGCAGAATTTGTAGACAGTCCGGACTATGGCTTGTTGTTTGAAGCTGCCGCCACATTCAAGGGCTTGATCGGACTTGGCGCGTTGATCCGCCGCGGCAGTGGCGAAAAAATGCGTGAGCACGCAATTAGCGATTTTCGCCAGGCCATGGCCTGGCTGCGTGACGAAGCAGAGCGCGGTGTGAGCAAACAGCGCTACAAAGGGCTGGGCGAGATGAATCCGGACCAATTGTGGGAAACCACCATGGACCCCGCTGTGCGTCGTTTGCTCAGGGTGCAGATTGAAGATGCAATTGCTGCCGATCAGATCTTTGCCACCCTGATGGGCGATGAGGTTGAACCGCGCCGAGCGTTCATCGAGTCCAATGCGCTCGCGGCGGGGAACATCGACGTTTAATCGCCCTTGCGCAGCATGTCTTTTCAAGCCATTATTTTTGACGCCTACGGTACGCTGTTTGACGTCTACGCTATTGCGGCCGAGGCTGAGCGCCAGTTTCCTGGGCAAGGTGCTGCCTTGGCAAATCTCTGGCGCGACAAGCAGATTGAATACACGCGCCTACGCACGCTGTCCGACACCTATCAGCCGTTCGACAGTGTCACCCGCGACGCACTGCAATTTGCATGCAGCCGGCTTGGCCTCCCACTTAGCCCAGAGTCGCAATCGCAGCTCATGGATCAGTACAACCGGCTGACGCCGTTCCCGGAAAACCTCAACGTACTGAACGAGCTTAAGCGCGATGGGCTCACGCTCGCCATTCTTTCGAATGGCAACCCGGAAATGCTGGACCCAGTGATCAAAGCGGCAGACATGGACGGTATGTTCACGCATGTACTGTCGGCGCATACCGTGAAAAAATTCAAAACTGCGCCGGAGACGTACCGCCTCGGTACCAGCACCTTGGGATTAGCGGCGGAAGATTGTTTATTCGTCTCAAGTAATGGCTGGGATATTTGCGGTGCTGCCTGGTTTGGTTATCCGACATTCTGGGTGAACCGCGCGGCAGCACCGTTAGAAGTACTTGGGGTCACACCGAATGGTGAGGGCCGCTCGCTGAATGACTTGCTTCAGTTTGTCCGGCAGCGCGGGGGACATTAAAGCCCGCCGATAAATCTAAACAACCACAACACATCAACTCATCGAGGAATCACAAATGACAGCACGCACCGCTTGCCACGACCTGCAGGTGGATACCATCCTGTACCGCTTTATCGAGGACAAGGTCCTACCGGGCACCGGCATCGACAGCGACCGTTGGTGGCGTGGCTTCGCGCAAATAGTCCATGATTTGTCGCCGAAGAATGCACAGCTGCTGGCCGAGCGCGATCGCTTGCAGAGCGAGCTGGATGCCTGGCACAGCACCCACCCGGGCCCGGTTCGAGACATACCTGCTTATCGCAAGTTTCTGGAGGCGATCGGCTACTTGTTGCCGGTACCGAAAGCAGTAAAAGTCACCACTGACCATGTCGATGCAGAGCTATCAACCACTGCGGGTCCGCAGCTGGTGGTACCGATTCTGAATGCGCGTTATGTACTGAATGCCGCCAATGCGCGCTGGGGCTCACTGTACGACGCGCTCTACGGTACGGACGCCCTTCCCGAGACTGATGGTGCGACGCGTGATGGTGGATATAACCCGGTGCGTGGTGCAAAGGTGATTACGTTCGCCCGTGGTTTTCTTGATCAAGTAGTGCCACTCGCAGCGGGCTCGCATGCAGATGTTGCCGAGTACTCTGTAGATGGTGCGCGACTGAAGGCGGTCATGCAAGACGGTAGTGCGACTGGACTCGCCGATGCGTCGAAGTTTGTCGGCTATCAGGGTGAGACATCGGCCCCGACAGCGATGCTGCTGAAGAACAATGGTTTGCACATCGAGCTTTGTATCAATCGCAATAGCACGATCGGTAAACAAGATATCGCGGGCGTGGCCGACATCGTTGTCGAGTCGGCCTTGTCAACCATTCTTGACCTTGAAGATTCGGTGGCAGTGGTGGATGGCACCGATAAAGTCGCTGCCTACGAGAATTGGCTTGGCATCTTGAAAGGCACACTCGTAGAGCAGGTGAGTAAGAGTGGTAAAACATTTCAGCGCACGCTGAGCCCAGATCGTGAGTACAACGGCGCCGAGGGCAAGACACTGAAACTACATGGGCGTTCATTGCTGTTCTTACGCAATGTCGGCCACCTGATGACCAATCCGGCGATCTTGATTGGCGATGGCAAAGAAATCCCAGAAGGCATTCTGGATGCCGTTGTTACTACGACCATCGCGCTGCATGATTTGCGCCGCCCTGCTTCACAGGCAATCTGCAATACCCGCGCTGGCTCGGTGTATATCGTCAAGCCGAAGATGCATGGACCAAAAGAAGTCGCGTTTGCCGTCGAGTTGTTCGGGCGCGTTGAATCCTTGCTCGGCTTGAAAGAGAACACCGTCAAGCTCGGCATCATGGATGAAGAGCGCCGCACCTCGACGAACCTCAAAGCCTGCCTGCAAGAAGCAGCAGCACGAGTCGCCTTCATCAACACTGGTTTCCTTGATCGTACTGGCGACGAGATTCACTCCTCGTTACTCGGCGGGCCCATGCTGCGTAAGGGCCATATGAAAACCTCGACATGGCTTGCTGCCTATGAGCGTAGCAATGTGCTGACGGGTTTGAGTTGCGGTTTGCGCGGTCGCGCGCAAATCGGTAAGGGTATGTGGGCGATGCCTGATCTGATGGCTGCGATGTTGGATCAAAAAATCGGACATCCAAAATCTGGTGCCAATACCGCGTGGGTACCTTCGCCAATAGCCGCAGTGCTACATGCCCTGCACTATCACCAAGTGGATGTGTTCGATACCCAGCGTGAGCTTGAGCAGCAAGATAACACCGCTGAGTTGCAACAGCTACGCGACCAGTTGTTGTCGGTGCCGATTGTCGATGCGCCCAACTGGTCGGCCCAAGAAATTCAGGAAGAGCTCGACAACAATACGCAGGGCATACTGGGTTACGTGGTGCGCTGGGTGGAGCAAGGCATCGGCTGCTCTAAAGTGCCCGACATTCATAACGTCGCATTGATGGAGGACCGTGCCACCTTGCGTATCTCCAGCCAGCATATTGCGAACTGGTTGCGCCATGGTGTGATCACTGAAGCTCAAGTCAAAGAGACTTTGGCGCGCATGGCAAAAATCGTCGACCAACAAAATGCCGGTGACCCGCTCTACCGACCGATGGCGCCTGATCTTGAACAATCACATGCCTTCCGTGCAGCCAGTGACCTCGTCTTCAAGGGCGCGGTACAACCTTCTGGCTACACCGAGCCGCTGCTCCACGCATGGCGCCTGAAGTTCAAGCAAGAAGTCGTGGGCGGCTGATTAAGTCGCCTTGCTGCGAGTGCACTGCGTTCAGCGCGGCCTGCTAGTCAGGCCGCGCGACCAGTTTCGGCCCTTCGGTTTCTTTTAGCGAGATGAATTTGCCATTGTAGAAAGCCTGCGTTTTGAACGGCTTGATGCTGGTATTGATGAGCGCCATTATTTTTCCCATAAAGTTGATGAACAACGGATCATAGCCATTCACTATAGAAACAAGATTTCGATAGTTTAGATTGATTTTATAGCTTTCAACTATCGGCACGTATCAATCAATAGCTCTCCATGTTCCTGTATTTCCGAATCAAACATCCGCAAAGAAGCCATGTTTTTCGGAACAACTTTTCGCCTATACTCGTCTCCAAGCCGTAAATCCGGCAAAAGTAAATCCGCAGTACCCTTGTTGTTTCAGTGATCTGGAGGTTTCATGAAAAGGTTTTTGACGTTCCTGATGGTGGCCGTGCTGGGTACCAGCGTCTTGATGGGTAGCGCGCAGGCAAAACGTCTCGGCGGTGGTGGGTCGATTGGTAAGTCATCCCCGACCTACAGCCGGCAGGCCACGCCGCCGGCTAATCAAGCCGCCCCTGCGCAGCGTCCTGCACAACCCGCAGCGCCGGCACCGGCGAGCCCGTGGCGCGGCATTATCGGCGGCGCTTTGCTCGGCCTTGGTATCGGCGCGCTGCTGTCGCACTTCGGCTTAGGTGGCGCAGCGGCTGGCATGATCGGCACGATCCTGATGATTGGTTTGCTCGCCGCAGCGGCCTTCTTCATCTACCGGATGATCAGCCGAAAGTCTCAGCCAGCACCGCTGCAACCCGCTTACGGCGGCCCCATGCAGCGTGAGCAGCTGTCTGAGCCTGCACGTACACCGGAGATCGGATCCGGTCTCGGTGAGACCCAGTCCCCGACATGGCAGTCATCGCAGCCGGCACTGCCAGAAGGCTTTGATGTGAACGGCTTTCTGCGTCACGCGAAAACCAACTTTATTCGCATGCAAGCCGCGTGGGATCGTGCTGATGTCAACGACATCCGCGAGTTCACTACACCTGAGATGTTTGGCGAATTTAAGATGCAGCTAACGGAGCGCGGTGCCACATCGAACACCACGGACGTTGTGAGCATCGAGGCTGAGATGCTGGGCGTTGAATCTAATACCGTTGAGCATATCGCCAGCGTACGCTTCCACGGCATGATCCGTGAAGATGTAGATGCACCGGTCGAACACTTTAGTGAAGTATGGATCTTGACCAAGCCCGTCGCAGGCTCGGGCGGATGGTTGCTGGCAGGAATCCAGCAATCGTCGTAGTTTGAAAGCCAGGGGCGCACGGTAATGCCCCTTTCTCCGAGGCCTTCTTGATTCAAGCCGCTCAGTATCTGAGCGGCTTTTTTCTAGCAAGCGAACCCATGCATCGCGCAACACCATGAATCAACTCGACCGCGCATCGCTACCACGACAAGTCTCATGGGTGCTGGCGGCCATCGCATTGTTATTGGTGCTGCATGCGGGCCTGATAGCTGCGCTATATGCAGGATTGCTGGTCTACGCCTTGGTGCATCTGCTCGCACCCAAGCTCGCGCGCTTTATTGGCGGTCGGTCGGCGCGCCTAGTGGCTGTTGCAACGCTGAGCGGATCCATCGTCGTGCTGCTGAGTGTGGGCGTTTGGTTGATCGCTTCATTCTTTTTTTCAGAAGCAGGTAGTTTGCCGGTTTTGTTAAGAAAGCTGGTGGATCTGATCGAAGAGGCGCGCGGTCAGATTCCTAATTGGCTTGGTGCTTTACTGCCGCAAAGTGCAGAAGCCCTACAACAGTGGTTGACGCAGTGGATACGCGACCACGCCACACAAGCCACTCAAGTGGGCCAACAGACGG
Organism: Burkholderiales bacterium; assembly: GCA_026399895.1. Classification (GTDB taxonomy): domain Bacteria; phylum Pseudomonadota; class Gammaproteobacteria; order Burkholderiales; family Burkholderiaceae_D; genus Pernthalerella. The sequence continues at coordinate 51,010 of JAPLQC010000020.1, read as the reverse complement.
GCCGTGTATTTGTACAGATTTTGATCGGCATGGTGATCGGCGCGATGGCGGCCTTATACGACACCACGCAAATACCGAGATTCAAACCACTCGCAGCGGCTTTGCATGAGCGCGTCGCCACGCTACATCAATCATTCCGACGCGTTGTGTTTGCCCAAGTAAGAATCGCCGCCATCAATGCCGCCTTCACAGCGATTTATCTGGCAATCGTTTTGCCGCTGGTAGGCATCAAGCTGCCCCTGGTGAAGACCATGATCTTGGTGACCTTTGTCGCCGGCTTGCTGCCCGTGATCGGCAATCTCATTTCGAATTCGGTCATCGTGATGGTGAGCCTGTCTTACTCACTCGGCGTGGCAATGGCGTCATTGCTCTTTCTGGTCACCATTCACAAGTTGGAATACTTTCTCAACGCGAAAATTATCGGCACACAGATCAATGCGCGGGCTTGGGAGCTGCTAGCCGCCATGCTAGTTATGGAGGCGCTGTTCGGCATACCCGGCGTCATCGCGGCGCCGGTGTTTTATGCCTATCTCAAGCACGAGCTACAGGCCGTAAACCTCGTCTGACAAGGAAGGGACTCCTTGATGAACGGAATGGAATCCTGAAGATGCTAAGCCCTGCAAACCGAGTTACGCCTTTTCATCACGTTGCTCATCTCCGATCGAGGCAATCAAATCAGCCGGCCGTGAAGAACGCCGCCGAAGTCGCAGATTAATCATTTCAACAATTACTGAGAACGCCATCGCGCTGTAAATGTATCCCTTAGGAATATGTGTGCCAAAGCTTTCTGCAATCAGCATGACACCGATCGCCACCAGGAATGAAAGCGCAAGCACCTTGAAAGTGGGATGTGAGGAAACAAAGCGGCCAATCGCACCTGCGAACAGCATCATTAGACCCACGGATACAACCACCGCAGCGACCATGATCTCAATACGATCGACCATGCCGACCGCGGTGATGATGGAGTCCAGCGAGAACACCAGATCGATCAGCATGATTTGGAGAATCACTACCCCAAATGCAGCGTGCGCTACGCCTTTCCGTTGCTCGTGGGCGCCTTCCATCAGCTGGTGGATCTCGCCAACACTTTTCCAGAGCAGGAACAGCCCACCCAAAAGGAGCACCAGATCGCGCCCTGACAATGCATTTCCCATGATTTCAAACAGCGGTGAGGTCATGCCAATGATCCAGCTCAGCATAAACAGCAAACCAATCCGCATGAACATCGCCGCGAACAAGCCGATCTTGCGGGCGAGTTCTCGCTGATGCGCCGGCAACTTGTCGACCAGTATGGAAATGAAAATGACGTTATCAATGCCCAGCACTAATTCCAGCGCGGTCAGTGTCGCGAACGCAATCCAGGTGTGCGGGTCGGAAAGTAACTCAATCATCAGTCATCCTAATCAGAAACGAATTTGGCAGAATTCTAACGAGGTATTGCGGGATGCGCTGTGCAGCCGTCTGTTGCCCATCCTAAGTTAATGAGATCGACTCTTCGATAAAACGGAACTAACAGTGAGCCTTAATTTTCGACATTTACATTATTTCTGGGTGGTCGCCAAAGAGGGCAGCGTGACCCGTGCCGCTGACCGCTTAGGTCTGGCGATCCAGACGGTTAGCGCACAGCTATCCCTGCTTGAACAGGCCATGGGCAAGGCGCTATTCAAGCCGCAGGGCCGTCGCTTGGTGTTGACCGAGGCAGGCCAAGTGGCGCTGCGCTACGCCGACCAGATTTTTTTACTGGGCGAGCAGTTGCAGGAGGCCTTGGCCGATGTCGACACCGAACCGGTAATGCGCCTAACGGTCGGAATTTCTGATTCGCTGCCCAAGCTGATCGCATCGCGCATGCTAGACGCAGCGCTTGCGCTCCCGCAACGCGTGCGTCTGATCTGTTATGAAGAGCAATTTGAATCCTTGCTCGGCAAGCTATCGGTTCACAAGCTCGATGTGATGCTCACTGATCGTGCGGTGCCGCCCGGTTCATCGTTACGAGTGTTCAGTCACTTGTTAGGTGAAACACAGATCAGCTTGTATGCGGTGCCTGAGTTAGCTGAACGTTACCGCAAGGGGTTTCCGAAAAGTCTGACGGGTGCGCCCATGCTACTGCCCACTCGAAATAATGCGATACGAGCCCGAATTGATCATTGGTTTGAACTGCATGATATTCAACCAGATCTGATTGGCGAGTTTGATGACAATGCGCTGCTACACACCTTCGGTCGCGCCGGGCGCGGCCTGTTTCCAGCACCAACGGTATTGGCTCAAGATGTGAAGTCACAATTTGGTGCTGTCGAGGTTGGCGTCATGACTCAAGTCAGAGAACAGATTTACGTTATTTCCAACGAACGCAAAATTCAGCATCCTGCGATTGAAGCCATATTGAATGCGATTCACAGAGATGTGTTTTGATGGCTGCCCAAATAAAAACCCCCGCTATCATCAGCGGGGGTTTCGATCGGCCTTAAGACCTCGCGTCGTCTGACGTCAAGCTTATTTACCTTTTTTCTTCAGCTGGATTTCAAACTGCGCGAAGTAAGCTGAGACGTTATCGATTTCTGCGTCGCTGAGTGGCTTCGCAATCACATTCATCACCTCGTTGTGACGCTTGCCGTCACGGAAGTCACGAAGCTGGTTCGCGAGGTAGAGATCTGACTGCCCAGCGAGGGAGGGCGTGCCGGCCATTGTCGATATACCTTTGTCACCATGACACATGACACAGCTTTGCGCGACAGAGGCACCTGCAGCAATGTTTGTTGCCACAGTCGGCCCGCACAGGGTCACTCCAACAATCCCAAAAAGAATATAAAAAGCTTTTTTCATATTTGTATTCGCGAAAACAAGTAGGTTCTTACAAAAAAGCCCGCCGCAATGGTTTGCGGCGGGCTTGATTCAAATGGCTACCGAGCTTTTGACTCGGCAGCTATCCAAATTACTGCTTCTTCTTGGCCTTAGCAGCAGGTGCGCCTGCTGCGCCAGCGTAGCTGATGCGATAGATCGCGCCAGCGTAGTCGTCCGACACCAGAATCGAGCCATCTGGGAGGTTGGCAACGTCAACTGGGCGGCCGATAGCACGCTTGGTCTCTGGGTCCAGGAAGCCTTCAGCAAAGACTTCAGCTGCGCCAGCTGTACCGTCTTCTTTGACTGGCACGTAGTTGATCAGGTAGCCGCTCGGCTCTTTACGGTTCCACGAACCGTGCGAAGCGATGAACATACCACCACGATACTTAGCAGGGAACGACTTGCCGGTGTAGAACGACATGCCGAGCTGTGCCTGGTGAGCTGGGAACTCAACCTGTGGGAAGATCATGCCGGCTGGTTCTGGCATATCTTTCAGTTCAGGTGCAGCAGGCGAACCAGCAACTTTGAACTTACCGTTGTAGAACGGGAAGCCGAAGTGTTGGCCAGCAGCGGTGATGCGGTTCAGTTCGCCCGGTGGAACGTCGTCACCCAGACCGTCAACTTGGTTGTCGGTAGTCCAGATGGTCTTGTCTTTCGGGTTGATGTCCAGACCAGCTGGGTTACGCATACCCATTGCGTACACTTCTTTGCCCGAGCCATCGAATGGGTTCAAGCGAATAACGCCACCGATACCGGTCTTGTTGTACAGGTCGATCTTGTCTTTCGGCTGCACGTTGAACGGCTGGCCGAGTGTGATGTAGACCTTGCCATCGTCCGCAACTTTGCAGGTACGGCCGGTGTGGTTGAAGGACTCTTCTGCGACTGGGATCAGACCGCCATGATCAACTGCAGTGATCACTGCAACGTCCGGACCTTCGTAGAAGTATTCAGCTGCTGGGAAGTTCAGCACGCGGTTCGATTCGACCACGATCAGGAAGCCGTCTTTGGTCCAGCAAACGCCGTTCGGGTTCTTGAAGGTGATGGAAGGTGCGAAAGGCTTGACCTCGTCAGCTTTCATGTCGCCGTTGCGGTCAGTAACTGCCCACACGGTGGTCTTGCGTGTACCAACGAACAGCATGTTGGTCGATGGTGCAACAGCCATGTAACGCGCATCAGGAACGACAGCGTAGAGTTCGATCTTGAAGCCAGCTGGCAACTTGATCTTCTTCAGGTTTGCCTTCAGTCGATCGGCATTTGCGCCGGTCTGTGACACTGTAGGGATATCGATCTCAGTGCCAGAAGTTCTGAAACCCGAGATCTTTTCGAGCTTCTCATCTTTTGCAAAGCTCGATGCCGAGAAGGCGATGAGCAGTGCCGATGCAAGTGCGCTCTTTACGAAAACGTTGGATTTGGCCAATTTATTCTCCGATTGGTTTTTATAAACAACACGGTTTGTAACCGCTAACGCGGCAAAACTTTCATTGATAGTGTTTACACAATATCGATGAAAAAGCTTCTGCAATGCTAGTGGGCCACGGACTATAGGGGTTGCTCAATACGGGCTACAAGTGAAAATTTTTCAAGCTGTTGAGACCGATCAAGCCGCGCTATCAAACCGACAACCAACGCCGAAAAACTAAGCATCGGAGTGAGCAACGCGCGGTGATTATTTCGAATGCAGCGCCAGCAATAGTTATTTAATAACTACGCCCCATGGCATTTCGCCCACTTGCACTTCCGATATCGCTTTCAGGTCAATCGCGTCAATCACCGTCACCGAATTCGAGCGGCCATTTGCCACGTAAAGCTTGCGGCCGTCTGGTGTGATCGCCATATTCCAAGGGCGCTTGCCGACCGGGATGGTGGCAAGGATTTCATGGCTGGTGGTGTCGATGGCAGACACAGTGGCGTCCCTCCCGTTTGAGATGAACACGCGCTTGCCATCGGGTGCCATGGCCACGCCGTTAGAAAAATTACCCGTCTTTATCTGTTTGATAACCTTGCGCTTTTCGACATCGATCGCATACACCGTGCTGGCGATCTCGCAAGCGACGTAAGCGACCTTGCCGTCAGGCCGGAAGGCGATCCCGCGTGGCCTATCGCCGACCTTGACGGACGCCACCTGCTTGCGGCGCTTGACATCAATGATGTCGACGCTGTCGGCATCTTCGGCGGACACAAACATCCATTTGCCATCCGGGCTAAACACAGCGTGTTCCGGGTTTTTGCCGCGCGTTTTGACGGCGTACATTTTTTTACCGCTGGCCGCGTCGATGAAGTTCACTGAATTGCTGATTTCCGAAGCCGCGGCGATCCACTTCCCGTCGGGTGAACTGGAAACACCTTCCGGCGATTCGCCCAGCTCAATCTTCCCAACTGCCTCGCGCGTTTCGGTGTCAACCTTCACCAACATATTGTTGGGCTGGTCGCTGACAAATAACCACTTCCCATCAGCCGAGAGCGCGGCACCACGTGGCTTATCACCCGCCTTGATCTCTCCAACGACCGTGTCGCTTGCGGTATCAATCACTGATACCGTTCCCGACTTCTCGTTTTGTACGTAGGCAAATGGCTCACATAGCGCGCTCAGCGGCAACATGACAAAGGCTAGGGTTGCGAGTACGTGTTTTGAAGGCATTGCGGGCTCCGGTAGTCGATCTAAAACGGGATGCGGAAAGGACAACAGCATAACTTAAGCCCTACCTCGTAAGTTGGCCGGACATTTCGATGTGTTAGGCGTGAAATTCGGTTACGATGTCAATCAAAGTAGACAGTTCAATAATGACATGTTCGACCGCGGCGTCGAGCGACCGTAAGGAAAATGAACGATGGCTGAGAAATTTACTGAGCAAGACTGGCGGCGGTTTCTGATCAGCATCGGGGAAGACCCTGATCGCAATGGTCTTGTCGAGACGCCGGCGCGGGTGGTCAATGCCTGGGCCCATTGGACCTCGGGTTATAAGCAAAACCCAGCAGACGTCATGAAGGCTTTCGAGGATGGTGCCGAGCATTACAACGAGTTGATCGTGGTGCGCAACATTCCGGTTTACAGTCATTGCGAGCATCACCTCGCCCCATTCTTTGGTAAGGCAACGATCGGCTACCTGCCTAAGGGGAAAATTGTTGGCTTGTCGAAGCTGACGCGCTTGGTCGACTGCTTCATGAAGCGGCTACAAGTACAAGAACGGCTCACCATGCAGGTTGCGAATGCCTTGATGGAGATGTTGGAGCCACGTGCGGCCGGGGTCGTGATCCGCTGCCGTCACCTTTGCATGGAGAGTCGCGGAATTCGTACTGCCGGTGAAGAAACCGTTACATCGGCCATGCTGGGCGAGCTACAAGATAACCTTGCGATGCGTACCGAATTCCTTGACCTCGCACGCGAGGACCTTGGGCGTTGGTAAGCAGAGGTCGCTTCGCTTGACTAACTATGGCGTGCTCAGAAATTAGCGAGCAGCCTTAGCCGGTTGCTTTATTTGGCTGCGGTATTCAGATGCGGTATTCAGAAAAATAAGTCAGCAGAAGCAGTTAGCAGAAGCAGTCCGCAAAGTTTTTCCGGTCTTTGCTAGCGAGCCGACTTGGCACGGGTTTTCGGTGCGAGCATGGTGCCGCGGCAGTCATCGCTGCCGCATCGGCAGGCGTAGGCTTCTTTTAACGCCTTAGTCATGCGCTGCTCAACCACCAAACCATAGTCGTAGCAGAGCTCTTCGCCGCGCGATATATCTCGCAACGCGTGGATGTAAACCCGACCCTTTGTTTCTTGCGCCTCGCAATTCGGTTCGCACGAGTGATTGATCCAACGCGCGTCATTACCGTTATCGCCACCATCAATCAGTCGGCCACTTTCCAGGCTGAAGAAAAAGGTATGGTGAGGATTGTCGGGGTCGAGACCAAATCGCTGATCCGCCTGCTTTTCGCTGATGCGCTTTCCGCAGTATTCGATGATTCGAGTACCCGCAGGAATTTTGCGTGTGGCGAATACGCCGTTGCCATGTACTGTTGAAAGCCGAACCTTGTAACAATCGTGCGGCAGCAAATCCTTCGAAACGGTATGTGCGGATTTCATGGCTGCGCGCAAAACTGCGGAAACATTTGAGACATTGTGATCAAGCTTTCAAGGTTGGAAGTCGCGCTGCGGACAACGATGCAATGGAGCGCAAGCCAGACGAGGCGCGAATGATAGCGCGCCATCGCTTCATCCTACAAATCGGGCGATACCACTTCGGTACAATTGATGATGACGCGCGGTTATGCGCCGTCACCTTGTTTTAACCGGACCCTTACATGCTGCGCGTCACCGACCTTGTATTACCGTTAGATCACCCTGAGCACGCGCTGCGTGACACAGTCCTCCAGCGCTTGGGTGCAACGGAAGATGACTTGCTTGATTTACAGGTGCATCGTCGCGGTGTCGATGCGCGCAAGAAATCCGCCATACAGTGGGTGTATACGGTCGACGTGACGCTGCGTGACGAACCAGCCGCGCTTTCGCGACGCCTGCCGAAGGTGATGATCACACCCGATATGGATTACCGATTTGTGGCGCGAGCTCCTGCCGGCTTATCGGAACGCCCGGTGGTGATTGGCTTCGGTCCATGTGGGTTGTTCGCGGCGTTGATTTTGGCGCAGGCGGGCTTTCGTCCCATCATCATCGAACGCGGCAAGGTGGTGCGAGAACGCACTAAAGACACTTTCGCGCTTTGGCGCCAGCATCAGCTGAACCCGGAGTCAAACGTGCAGTTCGGCGAAGGCGGCGCAGGTACTTTTTCTGATGGCAAGCTATGGACTCAGGTCGGCGACCCCAAGCACTACGGGCGCAAGGTGTTGGAAGAGTTTGTCAAAGCCGATGCGCCGCCTGAAATCCTGTACGTTAGCAAGCCACACATCGGTACATTTCGGCTGGTAAAGATGATCGAGTTGATGCGCGCAGAAATTGTTTCGCTCGGTGGCGAGTTCAGGTTCGAGCAAAAAGTCGATGGACTCGATATTGTTGATGGCCAGTTACGCGCGGTGCATCTTTCCAATGGCGACAAGCTACATACCCGTCACGCCATACTCGCAATCGGCCATAGTGCGCGCGACACTTTCCAGATGCTGCACGATGCCGGCGTCTTCCTAGAAGCCAAGCCGTTTTCGATAGGCTTTCGCATCGAGCATCCGCAGTCACTGATTGATCGTGCACGCCTCGGCAAGTTTGCCGGTCATGCCATGCTCGGCGCCGCTGATTACAAGCTGGTACATCACGCGAGCAATGGTCGGTCGGTGTACAGTTTTTGTATGTGCCCTGGCGGCACGGTCATCGCGGCGACGTCCGAAGTCGGGCGAGTGGTGACCAATGGTATGAGTCAATACTCGCGCAATGAGCGCAACGCCAATGCTGGCATCGTGGTGGGCATTACGCCAGAGGATTACCCCGGTGGCCCGCTCGCAGGTATTAATTACCAGCGTGAGCTCGAGTCGCGTGCGTTTCAACTTGGTGGGGGCGACTACAGCGCGCCGGGTCAGCTGGTGGGTGACTTCATACGACAGCGGCCATCACAGTCTTTCGGTAGCGTGCTGCCGTCTTATAAGCCGGGGGTTCGATTAGGTGATTTGGGGCCCTCGCTGCCGACATTCGCTATTGAAGCAATACGAGAAGCACTGCCGGCATTTGATCGGCAGATTCAAGGCTTTGCCTTAGAAGATGCTGTACTGACCGGTGTCGAGACCCGAACCTCTTCACCGGTCAGAATCCGCCGCGGTCACGACCTGCAGAGCGTTAATACCCGCGGGCTGTTCCCCGGCGGCGAAGGCGCGGGCTATGCGGGCGGGATCATGTCAGCGGCGATTGATGGGATTCGTGTCGCCGAGGCAGTGTCAAAATCAATCGTCGACAACCAATCGCGGGCTGCATAAAAAACGGACCGCATCGCGGCCCGTTTTAATGGCGTCACCGACTGCTGAAGTTATTTCTTCGCGCGGCTTGGCTTGGCTGCCGACATCTGGCTGCTGATTTCTTCGAAGCCGCTTTCCATAGTCGCAAGCGCCTGCTTGCTACCTTTGACCATTTGCTCGATGGCGGCGTTGGTGTTGGCAACGCTGGCTTTCAGCAGTGAGATTACATTTTCCGAACCAGCCGGAGCAGATTTCGACATTTCGTCGATCAGCTGATTGATTTGGCGTGTGCTCTGACCAATGCGGGTTTCGGTCGCGCTGGTGAACTCGGTTTGAGCTTTGGCCATGATCGACGCCATGTGGCGCGCGTAGGCGAGCGCTTTTTCTGCGCCGGGTTGTGCCTGTGCCGAAGTAGCGTCGATCAGTGCTTGTGGGTCTTTCGCCGCCAGCATCTGCGCCGCCGCCGCTGAGGTTTGCGACATCGATTCTTTGGCGGTTGCTATATTCAGCTCAACCAGTGCAGTAACGCTGTGCAGCGCTTGGTTGGCAAGTTCGTGCATTGCCTTGAGTTGAGCGTCGATAGAGTTCTTGGCAACTTTGCTGAGTTGTTCTTGATTTGCGAGCATGTGATTCTCCTTGAATTCGGTGAATTAAGCGGCCATTGTGCGCCGCAACAAACCGGATTTTAGGGCCAAATAACGGGAAGTCAAGGATTTTTTGTGCGGCGCGTCAAATAATGCAGCCGCGAATCCCCTACCAAATCTATCTAGCAGCGGCAGTGATGCCTACCACGCGGGGCAGGCGCCCAGTGGTCAGCGGTTGGCCAAGCCAAACGGCATAACGATCGGCTGGCGCAAATCCGTACAAATGTGCGTAAATCCGACCAGATCGATGCAAATAGAAGCAGATGAGACGAAGTAGAAGTGAGTAGGTGCAAATAGGCAGAAGATGTGCCGGGGTCGTTCTCGCTTTAGGCGACGTTACCCTCGCGTGCTCGCCGCCAAGCCTCAATCAGTTCGCGCGCGACGGGGGCCAGGTCGTCGAGCGGGAAGGTGGCGGCGCGATGGAAGATCATCAGCGCATACACATCTGCCAGTGCGTTCACTTCAGCCGACAGGGCGCGCTCCTCCCCCTGCGACGGCCGCATGCGGCGCCAGTAGTTAATGGCTTGTTCGAGTTCGGAGAGTGTCAGGTTCACGCCGCCATTTTACCGGCGCTTGGCTCAGAAGCAGAGCCACAATTGATTCGCGACCGAAACCACGAAGTTCGGACGCAGGTAGCTCATAAAGGCGGTTGCCGCGACGGCTGCGAGAATCAGGCCGAGCAAGCTAAGGCGCAGACGGGGTCTCATGCAGTCTGCGGCTCGCGCTTTACCGCGGCCACGCTAATCGGAAGGTTAAGCGCGCAAGCGGCTAGGCCAAGTGCGATCGTGATCAGCCAGACGGTGTCATAACTGCCTTGCACGGTGTAGAGGTAACCGCCGAGCCAGACACCCGAAAAACTACCCAGCTGGTGCGAGAAAAAAACAAAGCCCGACAACATCGACAGATGGCGTACACCAAACATACCGGCAATCACGCCATTGGTCAGCGGCACGGTAGACAACCACAACAGCCCCATGGAAGCCGCGAATAAATAGACGGATGTCGGTGACAAAGGCGAGAACACGAAGACGATCTTTCAAATACGACGGCAGATGCACCCCGATAAACACCACCTGGAAACCACAAACAAAATAGCCCGCCACCAGCAATCGAAACGGTCGGTGTGCGAATGCCTCGCGCATTGCTTCGGAAATACTTTGGGATGCCGTGCCGGGACTTGGCAACTCGGGAGGCTCACGCAGCATGAACGACAGCGGAATCATCAGCACCACGACCGCGGCAGCTAAGCAATACAGAGCGCCCTGCCAGCCAGTATTCGCTATCAAGAGCTGTTCAACTGGCACCATCGCAAATTGTCCGAATGAGCCAGCTGCACCAAGCACACCAAAAGCCCATGAGCGTTGGGCAATCGGCGCGGTGCGACCAACCACACCCGACAAAGCACCGAATGCCGTGCATGACAGTCCTGCCCCAATCAGGACACCAGACCCGATCACAAAGACCGAAGGCTGAACAGCGTTGGCCATCGCCAGCAGCCCACCCATGTAAAGCAAGGCACCGAGCAAGACCACACGGGGCGCGCCAAAGCGATCTGCTGCCATGCCAGCCACTGGCCCGAAAACACCCCACATCAGATTCTGTAGTGCCATCGCCAGTGAAAAGGTATCGCGTGCCCAATCATGATGCTGTGACACTGGTTGCAGCCAAAACCCAAACCCATGACGCACGCCCATGGCCAACGACAAAATGATGCCGCTGGCGAGCAGCACCGTCGTTAGGCGCGTAGATTCAGTCGCTTGGCGCATGAGGGTAAAGAGATGTCCGCGCTGAATGATTCAGCTGTTCGTGAATCGTTGACGCGCGAACGCAAGCGCTGGCAACGAGGGATTTAGGCGGCCTTTTTTGCGACCGCTTTTTTTGCAACCACTTTCTTTGTTGCCACTTTCTTCGCGGCGGGTTTTTTTGCAGCGGTTTTTTTGGCGGCTGCATTCTTGGCCGGTGTTTTACTTGGAGCAGCTTTCTTTGCCGGCGCTGCTGGCGCCAGTTTTTTTGCCGCAGCACGTGAGCCGGCTTTCGCTTGAGCGGCACCTTCTTTGCCTGCTTTCGGTTTGCGCTCTTCAAATTCGAAACTGACTTTGCCATCCGCGCCGCGCGCTAGATAAGCCTTGAACGGACGACGTGTCCGCTGCGAAACGAATCCAGGTAGCAGATCGGTGCGACCCTCGTTCAAGAGTTTCACCATTTGCTCGGGCAAAATCTCTTGTTGCAAGATGATGCGGCCGCTGCGGAAATCACAGGCCTTAGGTCTGGCAGCGGTTTTCTCGCACACATACGCCAGGCCCATCTCGTACACACCGCTGCCACATTTCGGGCATGCGCCTAGTGGTGTTTGGGCCGAGAAGTCGACAGGTTCTGCAGACTCGTCGTCGAGACTGCTCTGTCCAAAATCAAACTCAAGCTTGTAGTTGCTGGCGTCTGCGTCGTGGGAGATTTTAAGAATCGCGGCGAAAGGCCGTCCCATCTTCGAACGAAAACCTTGAAGCGGGCCAATCGTGCGCTGAGTAAGCAGTTCTTCAACCTCAGGGACTTCAAATTGCCGTCCACCGGGTACTTTGCTGATAGAGAACTCACACTTTGTGCAGGCAAAGCGACGGTAGTTTTCTTTCACAACGCCACCGCAATTCGGGCAGGGCGTCGTTAGCGTTGCATAGTCGCCGGGGATGGTGTCGTTATCGTATTCTTTTGCGCGCTTGACGATGGTCTGCGTCATCTGCGCGATCTCGCGCATAAAAGCTTCACGACTAATTTCTCCGCGCTCCATGCGCGCCAATTTCGATTCCCACTCGCCGGTCAGCTCGGGCGCTGTCAATTCGGCCACACCTAAACCACGCAGCAGCGTCATCAGCTGAAAGGCTTTCGCAGTCGGAATTAACTCGCGACCTTCGCGGATCAAATATTTTTCGTTCAGTAGCCCTTCGATAATGGCTGCGCGTGTGGCTGGCGTGCCCAGACCTTTGCCGGCCATCGCATCGCGCAACTCTTCGTCATCGACAAATTTGCCTGCGCCTTCCATCGCCGATAACAGCGTGGCTTCCGAATAGCGCGCCGGTGGTTTGGTAACCAAGGCATGCGGCTCGATTTTATCGGTCTTGACCTTTTCGCCGGCCGCGACAGCGACCAAGGTGCCGCTAGTCTCGCCCTCTTTAGCGTTCGGGTCGACTGCTTCCTTGCCATACACCGATAACCAACCGGGCGTGGTCAAGATTTTGCCCTCGGTCTTGAACTGGTGGCCTGACACCTCGGTGAAGCGTGTGGTCACCAAGTACTCAGCGGCGGGAAAGAAAATCGCCATGAAGCGACGAACCACCAAGTCGTAGAGCTTTTGCTCTGGCTCTGACAAGCTCTTTGGCAGCTGGCCGGTCGGAATGATCGCAAAGTGATCACTGATTTTCGTATTATCGAAAATACGCTTGTTCGGCTTGACCCAGTTCTTATTCAGTATCTGCGCGGAGAACGGGTAGTAGTTATTGATCTCGCCCAGCGACTCCAAGGTCTGCTTTACGGTGCCAAGATAATCTTCGGGCAGGTGCTTAGAGTCGGTACGTGGATACGTCAGCACCTTATGCCGCTCATACAGTGCCTGCGCCAGCCCGAGCGTGTTTTTGGCAGAGAAGCCAAAACGCGCGTTCGCTTCACGTTGCAGACTCGTGAGGTCGAACAGTGCCGGCGCCATTGAAGTGCTCGGTTTTGATTCTTCACTCACATTGCCGGGCTTGGCGCGGCAGGCGGCGACGATCGAATCCGCTGCGGCCTTGCTCCACAGCCGCTCGGCGCGCTGCTCAGGATCCGCCTCATCTTTTTTGAATTTGGTATCTAACCAGCGACCTTCGTAGATGCCGGCAGCACACACAAACTCGGCTTTGACTTCCCAATAGTCGCGCGACTGAAACTGTTTGATCTTCTCTTCACGCTCAACCACGATGGATAGCGTCGGTGTTTGGACCCGACCGACGGTGGTGAGATAAAAACCGCCCTCTTTCGAGTTGAATGCGGTCATCGCGCGCGTGCCATTGATGCCGATTAGCCAGTCGGCCTCGCTGCGGCAGCGAGCAGCGTCGGCCAGTGGCAGCATCTCTTCGTCGTCACGCAGATGCGTGAATGCCTCACGAATTGCGCCCGGCGTCATCGACTGCAGCCAGAGTCTTTGCACTGGCTGCTTTGCCTTCGCGTACTGCACAATCAGCCGGAAGATCAGCTCACCCTCGCGGCCCGCGTCACAGGCATTAATGATGCTGCCGACGTCTTTACGCTTGAGCAGCTTGTTCAGCAACTTCAGGCGCGATTCGGTTTTCTGGATCGGGTTGAGCGCGAAATGCGGCGGGATCATAGGCAAGTTGGCGAACGACCATTTGCCCCGCTTGACGTCGTACTCTTCAGGTGCCGCTATCTCGACTAGGTGACCGACCGCCGAGGACAACACATAGTTGTCTGACTCGAAGTACTCATCATGTTTGGTGAACCCGCCAAGACTCTTCGCGATGTCGTTCGCGACAGAGGGCTTCTCGGCAATGATGAGTGTTTTGGTCATAGTGAATAAGAATTGGACAGCGGCGGTGCTTTCATCGCCGGTCGGAGCTGGCGCAAATCCGGAGCTTCGCGCAGGGGCAGCGCCTGAACCGGCGGGTTCGGCAGCCAAACGCGGCCAATGATAAGCGGGTTGTCAAGCAGTTCGCAAGCAGGCCGGCCAGGGAGGTTCGCCGCGACCCTGTTTTGCGCTCGTTTAGTGATACAGCGGCGGATGGGTGTTTTCTTCGTCGGCGAACAATTCGTCGAACATCAGGCTGTCAGGCTCTTTGCCCTGGCTCCAGAGGACCATCAGCACGATAACCTTCAGTTTGTCGAGAGGAATTGGCGATTCATTCACCGCACAGGCGCGCTCGATGACGATTTCGCGCTGAATGGTGTTGATGACGTCCGCTGATTCGAGAAACTCAATGAAGCCGATCGCTTCTGAGCCGAGCATTTCATACTCTTTGTCGGCGTAAACACGCGAGCCGAATGAAAAGGCCGTCTGATGGGCCTGCTGGCTGAACATCTCATTCGTGGTTTCGGCGAGGTCGGTCAACCAGCCTAGCGCACGCGAGATCTCATCCTGTTCGAAACCTACCGCCGACAGTTTCTTCGCCAAAGCCACCGAATCAGGGCAGGCGTCGGGTCGGTAATAAGTTTCGTAAAGGTAAACAAGCACCTCAAACATTCTTATACTGTAACGGCATCTTTTCCTACGCACAAGTCAGAATGTCAGAAAGCGCTCGGTGGCGAGCAGCGTAATGACGCAATCAAGAAAGATTTCTGTTTTATTTCAGCAGCTTAGCTTTTTTGTCTGGCCAGATGCTTGATAAAACAAAAAACAGCTTTTTTCGAAGGGAGCCCGATTACACCCATTTTCAATGGCTATAAAAAACTTCGGGAGCCAAAATCCAAGTTGCTTTCGACGCATTAGTCATTCGACGAATGACGTATTCGACGCTTGCTACGGCAAATCGGTCGAGCCAGTAGTTGAGTTGCAGCGACACAGTTTTTTAGCGGCAGAAATTTTTACGACGTGAGTTTTTGATAGCGTCCATCGCTCATTCGTTCAACGCTGCCATCAAGTTCAAGCAGTAATAAGGTCGCTTGAATCTCAGACGCCGCCAAACCTGTTCGCTCCGCTAACTGGTCCACCGAGGTTGGGTCATGGCCTGCGGCCTGCATCACTTGCCGTGCGTGCTCATCCACAGCCGCGGGTACGCCAGTGCTTGGACGCTGCACCTTCACAGCAGCATCCGGCGTGGAGCGTGTTGACGTAGTGACGGCCTGCTGCACCGCTGGAGTTAAGGCATGCAGTTGTAACTCTTCCAGAATATCTTGCGCAGACTCAACCAGCTTGGCACCTTGACGGATTAGTTGATGGCAGCCTTTTGCCAGTGGCGAATGGATTGATCCCGGAATCGCGAACACTTCACGCCCTTGTTCCAAGGCACTACGCGCGGTAATTAGCGAACCTGATTGCAGCGCGGCTTCTACCACCAGCACACCTAGCGACATACCGCTAATCAGTCGATTGCGACGCGGAAAATTTGCCGCAATCGCAGCTGTGCCAATCGGATATTCACTGAGAAGACAGCCATGTTCTGCAATGCGATGCGCCAGCGCGCGATGTTTAGCGGGGTATACCAAATCAAGCCCGGTACCGGTGATGGCAATGGTTGATCCGTGTTCATGGCTTGCGCTACATGCGCCTGCGTGCGCCGCTGCGTCAATGCCAAGCGCCAATCCGGAAATGACACACAATCCCGCATTGCTCAGGGTCTGCGCGAAGCGTTCGGCATTCTGCATGCCTTGTGCGGTCGCGTTGCGGCTACCGACAATCGCGACACCGGGCCGTGACAGTAATTCAGTACGGCCTTTGGCGTAGAGCAGCGGTGGCGGATCAGCGATGCTGAGCAGTGCCTGAGGATAGTTTGCATCAGCCAGCGTGATCACATGATTGCCGGGTTCCGCAGCCCATGCGAGTGTTTTATCAATCTGCAACTGCATCGGCGCATCCGGTTTGCCGGCCAGCGCGAGCGCGATTTTTTCAGGGACGCATTTTTGTAGCGCAGAGAAACCTGCTGACAAGATGTCGCTTGGCAAACCGAAACGTGACAGCAACTCGCGCGCAGTCACCGTTCCGACGCCGTCTGTCAGCATTAATTGCAGCCAGGCTGCAAGAACATCACGGTCGCTCATTGGGGCTTGATGAGTGAATCAGATAGCCCACGCCAAGGGCGTCGCGGCTTCGCATAACCAGCGCCAGTGCTTCGTGCTCAAGCGCCTCAAACACCAGTAGCGCTCCGATGGAGGCAGTTTGTGCAGAGGATGCGGCTGGCTTGGGTGAACGATTTTCATGACCTCCCATTCTATCTGGCCGCAGGACCTCGACCACGCTGCCAGCCCGAAGACCATCCGCCAATCCGCGATCAAGCGCCACCACATCATGCTGCGAAGCCCAGCGGCTTTCGCGCAATACCGCCAGGATTTTGCCTTCCAGCGGCGGCGCAGCCTGTGGCATCAGAATGGTCGGGGGCTGCGTCGCCACGGGTAGCAATAGATCGCCATGACTAAGCTCAGCATCTGCATGCACGACCAAAAATTGCGTTGGATTTTCTGCCTGCCGACGGACTTGACCAATGCGTAACAGGGGCACCGCCGGCAGCTCGCCGCCATCTAACGCTGCCGGCGCCATCAGTGCGCGCATGACGTCGAATGTCTCACCAGCGATGGGTGGCTTGGTCGTGAAAACAATGTCGCCGCGTAACAGTAAGCGTCGACCTTCTGACAAGCCAACAATGCGCGGCGCATCGGCCACCGTTGTTGCAGAGACCAAGCGGTAGCGAGCTGCTAGCGATGCCAGCCTAGGATCAATCGCCGGTATGGCAGACTTGTGCGCTGTTATGACGACACGCGCTGTCGGCGACAACTTGCTTACCGCTGGCGTCGCAGTCGCCTTGTCGCCAACAGCCGCGACGCTTAGCACGCCAAGCGTACGATCCAGCACGATGCGTTGACCGGGATAAATCCAATGTGGATCACGAATCTGCACTTGGTTATTAGACCAAACCTCACGCCAGCACCAGGGATTTTGCAGAAACCGCGCAGCAATATCCCACAGCGTATCGCCTTGCTGCACGGTATGCGAGTCGGGCGCGGAGCTGAGGATTACGCACGGGTTGGCTGCGTTTGCCGCAGCACCCAGGGACAGTGCAGCCGCAGCGAGCCACACCGCGGCTATGCTAGACTTCGTCATCGTTTTTTCACGCTTGTTGGGGTTGGTGAGAAATGTTTTTGCAGACTTGCGATCTGCACATTCGCCGCCGATTGTGCATGAGCGCATCCCCCTTACACACTGTTCACCGCTGAATTTTTAGCGACTGTTGCGCAAAAGTTGTATGGCACTGTTAACCATCCTGCGATATCCCGATCCGCGCTTGCACACGATCGCCAAACCGGTTAGCTCATTCGACGAGCGACTGGCGAAACTTGTCGCCGATATGGCAGACACCATGTACACCGCGCCCGGTATCGGGCTGGCAGCAACGCAGGTGGATGTGCATGAGCAAGTGATCGTGATCGATGTCTCCGACACACGCGATCAATTACTGGTGTTGGTGAATCCTGAAATTGTCTGGGCCAGCGATGAGCGCCAGGTATATGACGAGGGCTGTCTTTCAGTGCCGGGTGTTTTTGATGGCGTTGAGCGCCCTCTGCGTGTGCGCGTCAAAGCGCATGATGCCAGCGGCAAGCTGCAAGAATTCGATGCCGACGGCTTGCTGGCGGTATGTGTTCAGCATGAGATGGACCACCTGAAAGGCAAAGTCTTCGTTGAATACCTATCGTCACTCAAGCGCAATCGCATCAAGACCAAGTTGCTGAAAGAAGAGCGCGAGCTGAAGAAAGAGCGTCAAGCAGAAGCGGTACGCTAATCATGCGTGTCATTTTTGCGGGCACGCCAGAATTCGCCGCAGTTGCACTGGCGGCCCTACACGCCGCTGGTATAGAAATCCCCTTGGTGCTGACCCAGCCTGATCGTCCTGCCGGACGCGGCATGCAGCTACACGCCTCGCCGGTCAAGCAATTCGCGCTGCAGCATCAGATTCCGGTGGCACAGCCGACCTCATTGCGCCTGGACGGCAAGTTTCCCGATCAGGCCAAGCAAGCGCATGAGCTACTGGCTTCAACGCCGCATGATGTGATGGTCGTTGCCGCCTATGGCTTGATACTTCCGCCCTCCGTACTTGCCATACCACCGCAAGGTTGCATCAACATTCACGCTTCGCTGTTGCCGCGCTGGCGTGGCGCTGCGCCAATTCACCGCGCGATTGAGTCGGGTGATGCCGAGACAGGCATCACTATCATGCAGATGGACGCCGGGTTGGACACGGGTGACATGCTGCTGATAGCGCACGAGCCGATTTCGCCGCAGGACACCACAGGCGCATTGCACGACCGACTCGCCGCGCTGGGCGGACGCATGATCGTCGATGCCTTGCAGCGCTTAACCGAGGGTCGCCTCACTGCCACGCCGCAGCCAGACGAGGGCGTGACCTATGCCGCAAAAATCTCCAAGGATGAGGCAGCGCTTGATCTGCGACTGCCGGCAAGCACGCTGCTGCGACGAGTTAACGCATTCAACCCCGCCCCAGGTGCGTCGGTGCAATTGGACGATAGCGTCTTGAAGATTTGGTGCGCAGAGCGGGTTGCAGGGACCGGCGAACCGGGTCTTGTTTTGGCAGTTGACGCGCGTGGCGTGACCGTCGCTTGCGGCGAAGATGCTTTATTGCTGACAGAATTACAGAAGCCTGGCGGCAAACGTCTTGCGGCGGTAAATTTTCTGCAAGGGTTCTCGATGGAGGCAGGGCAACGGCTGCAGCGACCGAGCTAATTTCCCGTATAATTCGCAACGCGCCGATTTGACTCTGTCAATACCAGCTTGCGGGCGCGGGGGAGGCTTCCCCAAGAAATACTGCTAAAGCGGAACGCACACCCGGCTTCGCTAATGCAGGCCGGGTTTTTTATTTTGCGCTAACAGCGCAGCTACCATACACGATGAAACGCGACGCTATTTCCCCAGTAGAGACACAGCTGCGAGAGCTGATGTCACGCCGCATATTGGTTCTTGATGGTGCAATGGGCACCATGATCCAGCGCTACAAGCTCAGCGAAGAAGACTATCGCGGTCAGCGTTTCGCTGATTTCTCTGTGCCCGGCAAAGACGTCTTCGTCAAAGGCAACAATGAGCTGCTGACACTGACGCAGCCGCACATTATTCAAGAGATTCACGAGCAATATCTTGCTGCGGGTGCCGACCTGATCGAGACCAATACCTTTGGTGCCACCTCGATCGCGCAAGACGATTACCACATGGCGCATCTGGCGCGTGAGATGAATCTCGAAGCAGCGCGCATTGCGCGTACCGCTTGCGATAAGTATTCCACCGCCGACAAGCCGCGCTTTGTCGCTGGCGCCTTAGGCCCGACGCCGAAGACGGCTTCTATTTCGCCCGACGTCAATGATCCAGGCGCGCGCAATGTCAGCTTCGATCAGTTGGTCGCCGCGTACCACGAACAAGTGACTGCACTGGTCGAGGGCGGGTCCGATGTGCTGTTGGTCGAAACCGTCTTTGACACACTGAACTGCAAAGCGGCATTGTTCGCGATCGATTTGTATTTTGAGCAGACCGGTACACGTTTACCGATAATGATCTCGGGTACGGTGACCGATGCCTCCGGGCGAATTTTGTCCGGACAGACTGTCACTGCTTTCTGGAACTCGGTACGACACGCCAAGCCGCTCACCATCGGCCTCAACTGCGCGCTGGGTGCAACGCTGATGCGTCCTTACGCCGAAGAGTTGTCCAAGATCGCTGAGACCTTTGTTTGTATTTATCCGAATGCCGGTTTGCCAAACCCGATGTCAGACACCGGGTTTGATGAAACACCGGACATCACCGCCTCTTTGCTGAAAGAGTTCGCGGACAGTGGATTTGTGAATATCGCCGGCGGCTGCTGTGGCACCACGCCCGATCACATCCGAGAAATTGCCAACACCGTTGCCAGCATAACGCCGCGCTCAGTGCCAACACACCTTCACCAGATGAAATTGTCTGGCTTGGAGTCTTTCACCATCGACGAAGACTCTTTGTTTGTGAATGTGGGTGAGCGCACCAATGTCACGGGCTCGAAAGCCTTCGCGCGCATGATCCTCAATGAGCAGTATGAAGAGGCACTGGCGGTTGCGCGGCAGCAGGTTGAAAATGGCGCGCAGGTCATCGACATCAATATGGATGAGGCGATGCTCGACTCGGTCGCTGCGATGGCGCGCTTCCTGAATCTGATCGCGTCCGAGCCGGATATTGCACGCGTGCCGATCATGATCGACTCCTCCAAATGGAGTGTGATCGAGGCAGGTCTGAAGTGCGTACAAGGCAAAGCCATCGTTAACTCGATCTCGCTGAAAGAGGGCGAAGAAGAATTTCTGCGACAGGCCACGTTGTGCCGGCGTTATGGCGCGGCGGTGATCGTGATGGCTTTCGATGAAACCGGGCAGGCTGACACTTTCCAGCGCAAGATCGAAATTTGCGAACGCGCTTACCGCTTTTTAGTCGAGCGCGTGGGTTTTCCGCCGGAAGACATAATTTTTGATCCGAATATCTTCGCGATCGCCACTGGTATCGACGAGCATAACAACTACGCAGTCGATTTCATCGAAGCTACGCGCTGGATACGAGAAAACCTGCCGCATGCCAAAGTTTCTGGTGGCGTCTCGAATGTCTCATTCTCGTTCCGTGGCAATGATCCGGCGCGGGAGGCGATCCATACCGTGTTCTTGTATCACGCGATCAAGGCCGGCATGAGCATGGGCATCGTCAATGCCGGCATGATGGGTGTGTATGACGATCTCGACCCCGAGCTGCGCGAGCGTGTTGAAGATGTAGTGTTGAATCGTCGTGACGATGCAACCGAACGTATGATCGAGTTCGCCGCGACGCTGAAAGCGGGCGGCAAAAAAGAAGAACAGAATTTAGTGTGGCGAGAAGCGCCGGTTGAAAAACGGCTGTCGCATTCGCTGATTCACGGTATTACGCAGTGGATTGTTGAAGACACCGAAGAAGCTCGCCAACAAGTGGACGCAAAAGGCGGTCGTCCGATTCATGTGATCGAAGGCCCGCTGATGGATGGTATGAACATCGTCGGCGATTTGTTCGGCCAGGGAAAAATGTTCCTGCCGCAGGTGGTGAAGTCAGCGCGTGTGATGAAGCAAGCGGTGGCGCATTTGGTGCCCTTCATCGAAGAAGAAAAAGCAGAAGAAGAGCGCCGCACCGGTCAGGCTGCCAAGCCCAAAGGAAAAATCGTCATTGCGACGGTGAAGGGCGATGTGCACGACATCGGCAAAAATATTGTCACCGTTGTTCTGCAGTGTAATAACTTTGAGGTGGTGAACATGGGGGTGATGGTCCCCTGCACTGAGATCCTCGCCAAAGCGAAAGAAGAAAACGCCGACATCATCGGATTGTCTGGCTTGATCACACCGTCGTTGGAAGAGATGGCGCATGTCGCTAAAGAGATGCAGCGCGACCCTTGGTTCCGCGAGCGCAAGATACCTTTGCTGATTGGTGGCGCAACCACTAGCCGTGCCCATACCGCAGTAAAAATCGCGCCCAACTATGAAGGCCCGGTGATTTACGTGGCGGATGCGTCGCGTTCAGTATCGGTAGCGCAGTCGCTGCTGACCGACGAAACGCGCGGTCGCTATCTCGACGAGATCGCGACCGACTACGAGCGTATTCGTATTCAGCACGCCGGTAAGAAAGCCTTGCCGATGCTATCGCTCGCGAAGGCGCGGCAAAACAAGATGCAACTGGAGTTCAGCGGCGAGTGCGCACCTTTGAAGCCGAAGTTCATCGGGCGGCGTCATTTCCGTAATACCGATCTTGGCCTGCTCGCGCAGTACATCGACTGGGCGCCTTTTTTCCAGACCTGGGATCTGGCCGGCAGCTTCCCTGCCATCTTGACTGACCCCATTGTCGGTGAATCGGCGAGTCATGTGTACAGCGAGGGACAGGCGATGCTGAGAAAGATCGTCGAGGGCCGCTGGCTGACCGCGAATGGCGTAATAGCGCTGTTACCTGCCAACCGCGTGGGTGATGATGATATCGAGATCTACACGGACGAGACCAAGAGCGAGGTCGCGTTTACTTATTACGGCTTGCGTCAGCAAAATGAAAAGCCAGTGATTGAAGGTGTGGCGCGTCCGAATCAATGCCTCGCTGATTTTATTGCGCCAAAAGATTCAGGCGTTACCGATTACATCGGCATGTTTGCAGTCACCTCCGGTCTTGGTATCGAAAAACACGAGAAGCGTTTTGAAGATGCCGGTGATGATTATTCATCGATCATGTTGAAGGCTTTAGCGGATCGCTTGGCGGAAGCTTTTGCTGAATACTTGCACGAGCGTGTGCGCAAGGATTTATGGGGCTATGCTGCAGATGAGAAACTCAGCAATGAGCAACTGATCAGTGAGAAGTATCGCGGTATTCGACCTGCGCCCGGCTACCCTGCTTGCCCGGAGCACACTGTTAAGGCAGATATGTTCCGTATCCTTGAAGCAGAGGATATTGGTATGAGTCTGACCGAGTCGTACGCCATGTTCCCTGGCGCAGCGGTCTCAGGGTTTTACTTCGCGCATCCGGCGTCGAAGTATTTCACGGTCGGCAAAATCGGTGAAGATCAGCTTACTGATATGGCGTCTCGGCGCAAGGTGTCGATGGACTTGTTACAGCGCTGGCTCGCGCCTAATCTCTGATCTCAAAGCCGCCAATAACGCAACTAGCGTTGTTGGCGGCTCTTGAGGAGCGTGCACAGGCTTGCACGCCTATGTCATCTCACAATGGCGCGCCGTCGATAAAGAGCTTCAACTCTCCGCTCTCAAATGAATGCCAGGTCTCGTTGGTGGTGAGCGGTTCGGTGACGATCACAGCCACGCGATCCTTCGGTGTGGTGACTTCCGAAAAATCAACAGAGAGATCCTCGTCAGACAGTTTGGCTTGGGTGAACGGATGCTGCCGAACGATATAGTGCAGCCGCGTTGAGCAATGTGCGAATAGCGCTGTGCCATCCGACAGCATCATGTTGAAAACACCAAAGCTGGCGATTTCCCTTGTGAGTTGATCGATTTCTTGCCGCAGCGTGTCCAGTGGTGGTGGTGTATCGCCAAAGCGGCGTCGTAACTGCTGTAGCAGATAGCAAAATGCGCGTTCGCTGTCGGTTGTGCCCACCGGGCGAAATGCGCCATCGAGCGTGGGTGAAAATTCTTTCAGATCGCCATTATGGGCAAACACCCAGTAGCGACCCCACAGCTCGCGGATGAAGGGATGGCAATTCTCGAGCGCGACCTGTCCTTGCGTCGCCTTGCGAATGTGCGCAATGACGTTTTTTGATTTGATCGGGTAGCTTTTGATCAGCTCGGCTACGGGCGAGGCAACCGCAGACTCATGATCGACGAATAGCCGAACGCCGGCGCCTTCAAAGAAGGCGATGCCCCAGCCGTCTTTGTGTTCGTCAGTGCGGCCGCCACGATGCGCGAAACCGGTAAAGCTAAACACGATATCGGTCGGCACATTACAGTTCATGCCGAGAAGCTGGCACATAAAAATTCCGATTTAAGCTTGGATACCGAGGACGGTATCACAAGCCGGCGCGACTCAATCAGATGGCGGCAGTTGGATCGCACAGCGCCACAGGGTGTGGCCCGAGGCCGCGTATTTTTGCTCGAATGGCGTTAACGCTTCAGCGGGGTCGACAGGCCATTCTTCGGTAAGCATCTCAAGTCCGGTGAGTTGCGTGAGCGCCAAGGCCATCTCATCAATATAAGTTTTCCAGTTGCTGCGGCATTCGAGATGACCGCCCAGACGTAAGAGCGCTGGGAATATCGGATGGCCATGCCAACGGCGCTGCAGCTGCGCTTTTTTCGGCCACGGGTTGGGGTAGAGCAGGTAATGCCGAACAGGATGTATGCGAGCGAGCGCCATGCGCTGCCAGAAGTCCACCAGATCAGCGCGTACGGTAATGAAGTTGGACGGTTCAATTCCCTCCCAACGTGTGTGGCGCTGCAATCGATGCGCCGACTGGTCGATGCCGATGACGAAAGCATCTGGAAACTGTTGCGCCAGCTTGCGCGTGGATAAGCCTACGCCACAACCAGCATCGATGATCAGTGAGCCGCCGTGCGATCGCCAAACGGCGATGGCTCGTTCGAAGGGTTCAAGACCAGCCGGCGTCAACGGTCGGAGAAACTCGCAACGCGCATGTCGATCGACAAGCTCGGCTAAGCGAGGGTGTAGTCCGGTCTGATTACTGGTAACGGCGCGCGATGGTGTCTTCATCAGAAACAAACATGCCCGCTGAAGCGGGCATGAATGGGTACAACAACAAAGGGAAAAAAGATTCAGCCAGCGCTAGCTTACTGAACAATCACCGGCTGCGCCATGAGTGGGCTGTAGCTATCGAGGAATTCATCAATCTCTTCTTCTGTCGGTTGCCGAGCGCTTAACTCTCGCACATGCTGTCGAAAGTTTTCAGCCAACTCACCCGCAAGGAAAATCTCGCGGCGCGCCGGTTTGTCGAGGATTTCATATCCACCGAAGCGCATGGCCTCCATGCCCGCCTCAGCTCGAAACTCAACAACCGAGTACTGCTCGCTGTTATAGATCAGATTCATGCGGTTTACTCCTCAGGTGGGCGAGACATCGTAATCACACTGTCTAGGGTGGAGGTTAGTCGCGAGATTTCAATAGGTGCGCCCGATCTTTGCTGGTGGCGCGCGGTCTGGTGCAGCATTTTCCATTGCGAGCTCCATTAAGCGCACTGCAGATCCGGGCCGATCGCCAGCAGATCCAGATATTGCGGTGTTTGCAGGAACATCAAAACCTGCTCTCGGTGCGTGGCGTCCGACAAGCTGAGGTAGAGCCTTGCGGGCGATCGCCGAAGTACGCGGTTCAGCGTGACTCGCATCGTGAGATTGCCTGTGCAACAAGGGCAACCGGGCGCAACGCGAATTACCTCTAACGACACTTCGGGCGGTATGTCATTCAGTGGTGCGGCACCGCTCGGCAGTCCTTCGATGATGGCTGCGCAGGCCAAGCCCGGAGGGAGGTCTGCAGCAATGGCGCGTTCCCTATCGTCGGCGCTGCCGCCCAGTACCAGTGAGAGTTCGGTCATCCGGCTTTCTTTGCCGGGCCCTTGCTGGTATCTACGCCGAGTTGCTTGAGCTTGCGATAAAGGTGGGTACGTTCCAGGCCGGTTCGCTCAGCCACTCGCGTCATGCTGCCGCCCTCGCGTGCCAAATGGTGCTCGAAGTAGGCGCGCTCGAAAGCATCGCGTGCCTCGCGCAACGGCAATTCAAATGAGACGCGGAATTCATTCTCGGCGCCGGGGTAGACGGACGAGTGCATGCCATTCAGATGGCCATTGCCGATTTGTTGCAGCTGCGGCGCCAGCGAGAGCTTGTCTTGACCCAGTAAGCTGCGGTTCGTACCGTTCAACATCGTGCCGCGCGCGTGCTCTTGTCCGCGTGTCAGGCCCTGCTGTACGGTGCGCAGCAATTTTTGCAGCGAGATGGGTTTCTCTAGGAAATTCATCGCGCCGATACGGGTGGCTTCAACCGCCGTATCAATCGTCGCGTGGCCAGACATCATGATCACCGGCATGGTGAGCAGCCCATCGCGTTGCCATTCTTTCAGCAGGGTGACGCCGTCGGTGTCCGGCATCCAGATATCCAGAAGGACCAAGTCCGGTGTACTGGCCAAGCGCACTTCGCGGGCAGCGTTCGCGTCTTCGGCTGTTGTGACGACGTGACCCTCGTCGCCCAGGATTTCGGACAACAGTTCACGGATTCCCATCTCATCGTCAACCACCAGAATATTTGCCATGGG
Source organism: Burkholderiales bacterium (assembly GCA_026399895.1). Lineage (GTDB taxonomy): Bacteria > Pseudomonadota > Gammaproteobacteria > Burkholderiales > Burkholderiaceae_D > Pernthalerella. The sequence goes on along the minus strand of JAPLQC010000020.1, from coordinate 25,180 downwards.
GGCGCCTCTTTAACTCATCACAACGTTGCCATATCGCAGGATTGTATTTTTTACAACTAAAGTTGTCAAACTGAATATTTTGCGAGTTTCATTAATAAAATCAGTACCTTGGCGCCAGGGCCATCTTTCCGGTTCTGCGCCTCGATACGTCCACCGTGTTCCTCGATGATTTTCTTCACTACCGGCAAACCGAGCCCAGTCCCCTTCGGTTTAGAGGTGACATAGGGTTCGAAGGCACGCTTGATGAGCGCGGGATCGAAGCCTGGGCCATTGTCCGAGACCGTAAGACGAACTGCAGTTCGATGCTGACCATCGGCGTCTGCGTAGTCAAAGGCTTCGGTCACAATCCGAATCTCAGGGCTGCGTTCAAAACGTCGGATATCTGCAACCGCGTCTTGTGCGTTTTGCAAGAGGTTGTGTACCACCTGTCGCATTTGAGTTGCATCGCCGAGGATGATCGGTAGGTTTGGCTGCAATGTTGTGTGTATCGCGTCCGAAATTGCCATTCCCGAGTACAGCTCAAGTATTTCCGAAATTAAACCATTCAGATCGAGCGGCTGTAGCAAGGGAGGCGGGGTTTTGGCGTAGTCGCGGAAGTTATCGACCATCTGCTGCATGGCCACGACCTGATTCACGATGGTGTTGGTGCCGCGCTCCAGTAGGGCGGCGTCGTCGCCAGCGAGTTTCGGCTGCAGCTTCATGTGCAGACGTTCGGCCGATAACTGTATCGGCGTCAGCGGGTTTTTGATCTCATGCGCAAGCCGTCGCGCCACCTCGGCCCATGCGATCGATCGCTGGCCTGAAATTACATCGGTGATGTCATCAAACACAATGATGTAGCCCCTGCCAGTGCCTACCGGCAAGTGAGAGCCACGTGCAAGCAGGGTGATGTCGCTGGTATCGGACACGTCTCTGCTCTCGCGGGGAATCTCGATCTGCTGCTGCCAATGCTGCGCATCAGCGCCGGACCCTTCGGCGGCGGTTTGCGCGCTCAGCCGACTAAACGATCGCATCACCGGCTCACGAAACGCCGCTAGCGGAACGATCGATGACATCGATTGGCCTAACAGCGGTTTCAGATCTAATCGCAAGATGCGTTTGGCTGACGCGTTGAAAGTCACTAGCAGCCACTGCTCATCAAACACCATCACACCGGCCGACATATTCGCCAGCACAGATTCCAAATAGGCTTTCGCGTCTTCCAGTGCTCGCCGATTCTGCTCCACCGCCTCACGTGCGTCGGAGAGTTGCATGGTCATCATGTTGAATGACTGGGTCAGTGTGCCCAATTCATCTGGCGTAGCGACGATAGGTCGCGGCGATAAGTTGCCCTCGGCGACCGCCTGTGTGCCCTCTGCCAATAACAACAACGGTTGCGCAAAATCGCTGGCAAGAAGAAACGCACTCACCATGGCTGCAAACACAGCCAGTAGCAAAACCAACGTGAGCGTCACCAGAAAAAATTTCCTGAGCCCGGTTCGGGCCAACGAGCGTTCTTGATACTCGCTATATGCCACTCGCAATGCCTCGGCATTCGCGAATAGCTTTTCCGGAACGGGCTGAATCAGTAGCAGGTATCGAGCATCGCCGCGTAATTTGAATGAAGAGCCATCACTGCGTATCGGTACGATCACACGCAAGTGGATTTGCTCGGCGCTTGCGCCATTTCTATCTGTATCCGGTATGCCATCGATCACGCCATAACCCTCGGAGGAATGAGCGCGCGCCAGCATGGATGGTGTTGGAAGCTCGGGCAGTAGCCGAGTCAATTTTGTGTTGGAACTTGCTACTAACTTGCCACTAGCGCTGACGACGATCGCCTCTTGCAATTGATTGCGTTCGATGATTTTCGGCAACCGGGCAACGATCAGACTATCCGACATGTCGGCCAGCTCTTCAGAGACACCAGCAGCTTTTAGCTGCAGATCACGCAGGGATGACTCAAGTGCAGCACGACCCAAATTCAAACCCGACTCCAGCGCGCTCTCGACCTTGACGTTAAACCATGACTCTATCGAGCGTGACACGAACTGCACCGACACCAGATAAATAACGATGCCCGGCACGATGCCCATCATGGCGAAATTCAGCACCATGCGCGCCATCAGTCGCGATCCAAACCGCCCGCGCCGATATCGACTGTATAAACGCGCGAGCAGAAACAGCACCACGGCCAGCAAGCCGACACCAACCACTACGTTGGCGCCGAGCACCCACGAGTAGTAGGAGTCAAACAGCTGTGTATCGCCACTCGCGACCGCGAGCAGGAACAGGAGCACGCCGACGGTTGTCGCCGACACCAGCAGCAAGTATCGCAGCGAGCGTCTCATTTCGCCTCGGCGTGGAAGACGAATTTGTTCCAGCCTGAGGACAAACGCCACTCATCACTGCTCATGGCACTGACCTGAATCGGCTTCGGTAATTCGGAGACATCGAGCGCGAGTTGAATCGCCACAGTGTAGTTACCACCGCGGCCGAGCGCGCCCGGATCGGCGATCAGCCATCGCCCTGGCCGTCGCAGTAGCGAGAGCATGTCGTCGAGCCGAGAAAAATTCTGATGCAGGCTACCGTCGATCGACGCACGGTATTGCTGGGTCAGAACGTTATAAGACAAGCGAATCTTGCGCGTTGCCTTCACCGTAACTTCGTCAAACCAGTACCAGCGGTAGCGCGTGATCTCGGCTTGCAGCGTGAAATACAGCGGCACACCGCGCGACAAGGCGTCCTCGACCGAGCGCGGCAACTCAACCGAGTAGCGCGAGGTCAAGCGGTAGCCTTCTTCGCCAGGCTCCAGCGAGGCCTCGACAAACTCGATGCCCTCAGCAGCATGTGCGGAAAGAGGTAGCCAAGCTGGCAGCCAGAGCAGCCAGAACAGCAGTAAAAATCGATGGATCACGCTCAAGAACGGGCTAATGCCCCGAGGAAAATTTGAGCGATAGTATCAAAGCGCTGGTTTTCGCAGTAGCGCATAGAACAAGCCGTCGTGATCGGAAGTATCGTCTGCCTGCGGTAGCAGCTGCCCGGGCGCCTCCAGCCGCTCGGCGTTCTGCCTGTGGACGAAGGCCTGCGCTTGCAGTTCGGACTCCTCCGGCCACACAGAACAAGTCACGATCAGCAGCAATCCGCCCGGTCGCAGCATGCCCCACAGGTTGTCGAGAATCTCGGCCGAGCGCTTGGCCAGCTGCTGGCTATCTTCGGGCCGGCGTAGCCAGCGGATATCCGGATGACGGCGCACGATGCCCGAGGCGGTACAGGGCAGATCGGCCAGAATGCGGTCGTAAGGCTGACCGTCCCACCAATCCCTTGAGCGGGCATCGCCCGCTTGTAACTTGGCGTGCAGTGACAGTCGTTTCAGATTGTCTGAGACACGGTTTAAACGTTGCGCATCATGGTCAAGTGCGAGCACGTCGCAATTGGCGAGCTCGAGTAGATGACCGGTCTTGCCACCGGGGGCAGCGCAGGCGTCCAGTACCCGCATGCCCTCTTCAACCTGCAGCAAGGGCGCTGCTAGTTGTGCAGCAGCGTCTTGCACCGAGACCAGACCCTCCGCGAAACCCGGAATCTTCGTCACCGGCACCGCGCGCTTTAGCCTGATCGCGTAATCACCAATCCGTGTCGCAACGACTCCCGCCGCAGCGAGTTGAGCCAGGTAGGCTTCGGCATTTGTTTTTCGAGTATTTACCCGCAGCGTGAGCGGTGGTTCGCGATTGCCTGCTTCTAGTACCGCCTCGGCCTGCTGCGGCCATGCACGTCGCATTGCTTCTATCCACCAGCGCGGATAGTTCAGACGCGCCTCATCGTCGCGCAGCACGGTGTGCATCAATGAATCGCGCTCGCGCAAAAAGCGCCGCAACACAGCGTTCACCATGCCCTTGGCACGACTCAGCTCAGGATCTTGCGCGCAGGCCTCGACCGCCTGATCAACCAGTGTGTGCTCGGTATAGGGCGGTGTGTCATCTGATAACAGCGCCAGTGCGCAACAGATCAGCGCGCTAAGACGCGCTGGCGACGGCGGTTTGCTGGCCAGCAGGCTCATCAACGCGTGGGCGCAAGCCCAGCGCCGCATGCTGCGATAGGAAATATCTTGAATGGCGCCGCGGCTCGCTGGGCTCAGCGTGTGCCTATTGAACACATCAGCCAGCGCTGCCGGCAAGGCCTGGCCCGCCTCCACTTTGGTCAGCACATGCGCTGCATGATGCAGTGCCAAGGAAAGCGATTCAGACAAGGCCTAGTCCTTCATCACCCGCCATCGTCGCCCACCGATATCCGACTACAGGACCGACTACATGCCTCACTACTCTCACCACTACACGCCCCACATCACAAACGCCTGTTCCCGATGCGCCGCACGCAGCATTTCCAGCAGCGGATAGGCGCGTGCCCCGAAGCTCACTACTTCGTTCAAACCCTTCTTGGCATCGCTGTCGCTGTCATCTTGCTCGTCGGGCGCAGGCGCAGATAACTTACGCGCAGCAATTTCCGATTCGAGGCGTTCAACCGCTTGCCCGGTCTCTTCCGCTGTAATAACACCGCGCTCGATATCTTTGCCGAGCAAATCGAGTATCGGCTTGGCGTGAACCGAGTACATCAGGATGTCTGCGGCGGCTTTGGATTTGAACGTGACCAGCATGAAGCAACTCTCCGACAATCAGCGCCTCGTCAGCGCATTGGTTAACAATTTATCAAGCGTAGCATGGTCAATAGGCCTTGGGCAGGCAAATTTAGCCCTTTTGCAACGCGATGGCAGGCGCTTCAATTGACCACTGACGCATGAAGCGCCACAGCGCAAATACTTGTACGAAGAGATAGCACGCGACCGCCATGCGCATGGCGGCGGCGCTTTGCCAACCATACGAAACAAACAGATCCACCAGCAAGCCGATTCCCCACTGCACTGAGAATGCGCCGACAAACAATGTCAGATTAAACGCGCTGTTGGCGCGTCCGACCAATGCGGTTGGAAATGCCAGACTGACGTGGGTTTGGCCGAGCGTGGTGACGGTAATGACGACGGCAAAAATCATCCATAGCCACCAACTGCTCTCGTAAGGCAGTAGCACCATCAGCCCTTGCACCAGCACCGATATCGACAAACCCACTGCAACCACCCGCAGCACAGGCAAGCCAGTGCGCTGACCGTAGGCCACATAGCGTGGCGCCCACCAGGAAAGCCCAAGATAAGCAATCAGCAGCGCTAGATTAAACAAGAACAATACATGCGAAGTTTGCTCCACCGACATACCTAGCACCGTCATCATCCAAGGCCCAGCCCAGAGCGATTGCAGTGCCATGAAACCGCCTTGATGCACTGCGCCCAGCAAGGCCATTCTGCGAAAGTAAGGATCCGCAAAAATAGCGCCATAACCCGGCGCTTCATTAGCTGAAGACGGCGAAGCCGCGTTGCCGCTCGGCGCGCGTGCGAGGTCGTGCATAGGCATCGATTGTTCGACATCGCGTAAGCGACTAAACAGCACCCACGCAGCCAAAAGCAGCGCCACCGCGACACCGGAAAAAATAGTACGCCAGCCCACCACGGGCAGCAGTAAGGCGACAGGCACCGTCGCCGATAGCGCACCCGCGGTACCAATCACCAGCATATAGCTGCCGAGTTGGCTTTGGCGCTCTGGTGGGTACCAAACACGAAACGCTTTAAACGCAGCCATCAGGCATGCTGATACGCCCACCCCAATCAAGGCGCGCCCAACCCACACGCCCGAAAGCGTGTCGCTGGAGGCAAAGATCGCTGCGCCCAAGGCGCCAAACAGTAGTAGCGCCGACTCAGTGCGGCGAGGGCCGTGACGGTCAAGCCAGACACCGATGGGTAGCTGCATCAGACCAAAGCCCATGAAGTAGGCTGCAGAGAGCAGGCCAAGATCGGCATTGGTTAAGTGCAAGTCGGCGCTGAGCGCAGGGGCGATGACGGCGTTGATGGCGCGCATCGCATACGACAAAAAATAAGCTAACCCGAATACCAGCACCACGCGGGTTGCCGTTCGGCCTTGCAGGTAAACCGGGGTGGTGCTCATCGGGCGATGTTAACAGCGCCCACTATTTGGACGCGCTGCACGACTCAAGCCGCCGATTGCAGCGCGCGCCGGTATTGAATCGCTTCAGCTGCGTGTGCGCTGCTGATGTGCGGAGAGTTTTCCAAATCGGCGATCGTGCGCGCGATTTTTAGTACGCGATGATAAGCACGTGCCGACCAATGCAATCTCTCGATTGCTGCGCGTAGCAGCGTAGTAGCGCCAGCGTCGGGCTGGCAGTGATGATCAATCTGATTTGATGACAGCAGTGCATTGGATGTTTGCTGTCGCGCGATTTGCCGTTCACGTGCGACTGCCACCCTGTGCGCGATGTTGGCCGACGATTCACCCGTCGGCGCATCCAGCATCTCGGCCGTGCTCATTGCGGGTACAGTGAGCTGCATGTCGATTCTATCTAGTAGCGGGCCAGAGATACGGCCCTGATAGCGCGCAACCGCATCCGGGGTGCAGCGACAGGCGCGCTGTGGATGGCTCAGATAGCCGCACGGGCAGGGATTCATCGCCGCCACCAATTGAAAGCGACACGGAAAATCGGTTTGTCGTGCGGCGCGCGAGATAGTCACATGGCCCGCCTCCAGTGGCTCGCGTAGTACCTCGAGTACTTTGCGCTCAAACTCGGGCAGCTCATCCAGAAACAGCACGCCATGATGCGCCAGCGAGATCTCGCCCGGGCGGGGGACTGCCCCGCCACCCACCAGCGCCACCGCAGAAGCGGTGTGATGCGGTGCGCGAAACGGTCTCTGCTGCCAGCGGGATGCACAGAAGCCACCCGCAATCGATTGCAGTGCCGCGCTGTCCAGAGCCTCGTCTTGTGTCATCGGCGGCAAGATGCCAGGTAGGCGCGACGCCAGCATCGACTTACCCGACCCCGGCGGGCCGACCATCAGCAAACTGTGTGCGCCGGCGGCGGCAATCTCCATCGCACGTCTTGCTTGCGTTTGTCCGCGCACATCGGCGAAGTCGGCACACTTTGCGCTCGTAGCGACAGACACCGGTGACATCGCCACCAAACGTGCCGCCGCATCGGTCGCCGTGAAATGGGCGAAGACCTGCAGCAGAGAGTCGGCCGGCAGAATGCGCGCATCCGGCACTAGCGCCGCTTCCGAGGCATTCGCCCGCGGCAGAATAAATGCGCGCTGACGTTGCCCCGATGTGCGCTGAACCGCCACGCTCATCGCCAGCGCCGCACGGATCGGCCGTAACTCGCCCGACAGCGATAACTCACCGGCGAATTCATAGTCATCTAACTTGTCGTTCGGCAGTTGCCCGCTGGCGGCGAGTATGCCCAGCGCGATCGGCAAGTCGTAGCGCGCAGACTCTTTTGGCAGATCGGCTGGCGCTAAATTGACCGTGATGTGACCCGCCGGAAATTCAAAGCCCGAGTTGCGTAACGCAGCTCGCACCCGGTCGCGTGACTCGCGCACCTCGGTGTCCGCCAGCCCAACGATGGTGAAGGTGGGGAGTCCGCTGCCGACATGCACCTCGACCGTGACTTCGGGCGCGCGCATGCCTGCCAATGCGCGGCTGCGCAGGACGGCCAGTGCCATGGTGGGGTCAGTCTTTAGGGCGTGTTTCGAGCTCGGCAACCCGACGCTCAAGCGCCTCGAGCTTGGCGCGGGTGCGCGCCAGCACTTCGGCCTGCAACTCGAACTCCTCGCGCGTTAATAGATCGAGCTTGGCAAAGCCCTGATGCAGCATCGCGCGCAGGTTGTTTTCCAGATCTTTGGCGGGCGATTGCTGCAGCACCTCGCGGATCCGATGTTGCAGTTCGTCAAGAAAACTCGGGCCGTGGCTCATGACTGGTTTAGGATGCTTGCACCACCTTGAGGCGGCTGCCCTGTTGCGGTGCGGTTTGAAGTGGGAAAGCGAGGAATCTGGGTGCGAATGCTAAAGGAATTAGCAGATTTGGCAAGCATTTCCCCTGATCCTTGTTGGCACACGTCCTGCTAGGTTGCTACGGGCAAACACGTTCAACGTGACGCAGGTTTTTATCTCTGATCCAAAAAAAAGGAAATCCAATGAAAAAATTGATTCTCGCCAGCGCTTTAGCACCTATTTTTTTTAGCCATGGAGCTTTTGCCCAGGAGGCTGCGGCTCCTGATCACCAGTTTGCTTACTCGGCCACCTTAACATCCGACTATCGCTTTCGTGGGATTTCTCAGACCCAAAAAGAGGCTGCACTGCAGTTCACTGTCGACTACACCAACAACCCTACTGGACTCTACGCGGGCGCATTTCTATCAAATATAAAGTGGGTGAAGGCCAACGCGCTTACATTTGGAGGAGACGATACTGCCCCAGTGGAGATTGATTTTTATGGCGGTAAGAGGGGCGATTTGGGCGCCGGATTTTCTTATGACGTTGGCGGTGCCTATTATTACTTTCCCGGCGAAAGTTTGAAGTCAATTACTGCGATCGGTAGGGCAGCTAATACGCTAGAGGCCTATGGCCAATTGGGATATGGTCCGGTTTATTTGAAATATTCTTATGCCCTAACTGACACTTTCGCGACAGGAGATCGCGGCAGTTATTACATTGACGCAGGCGTAAATTTTCCATTGATGGAGAAGTGGGTATTGAATGCGCACGCAGGACGACAGCACTTTGAGGGTCAAACTGCCGGCAACTACGAGGACTTCAAACTCGGCCTGACTAACGATTTTGGCTTCGCAACAGGCTCGATTGCTTACATAAACACGACGGGTAACACAGCCTTCTTCACTTGGAACGGTACCAAAGTTGCCGGTGAGGCAGTTGTCGTCTCCGCGACCAAAGCATTCTGATCAACGTCAAACGAGGATGAAATGAAACTCATCACTGCCATCATCAAGCCGTTCAAGCTCGATGAAGTGCGCGAAGCGCTCTCAGCCATCGGTGTGCAAGGTATCACCGTCACTGAGGTCAAGGGCTTCGGGCGCCAAAAAGGACACACCGAGCTTTATCGCGGTGCCGAGTACGTGGTCGACTTCCTGCCAAAGACAAAAATCGAGGCAGCAGTCGACGATGCGATTGTCGAGCGTGCGATAGAGGCGATCGAAAATGCTGCACGTACCGGAAAAATTGGCGATGGCAAGATCTTCGTCTTCGACCTGCAGCAAGTTGTCCGTATTCGTACGGGCGAAACCGGCAAAGAAGCACTCTAAGGGGGTATGCAAATGAAAAAGTGGTTCATTAACCTAGCGAGCGCCGGCTTGCTGCTGTTCGCGATCGGTGCAACGCCGATCGTGTCGGCTGAAGATACTGCACCGGCCGCAGCCGCACCTGCGGCCGAGGCACCTGCAGCTGCGCCAGCAGCTGCTGCATCGGCTACACCCGCCGCTGATGCGGCAGCTCCGGCAGCGGCAGCCCCGGTACCCAACAAAGGCGATACCGCCTGGATGATGGTTGCCACCATCATTGTGATCATGATGTGTTTGCCCGGCTTGGGGTTGTTCTACGGCGGCTTGGTTCGCGCCAAGAACATGCTGTCGGTACTGATGCAAGTGATGATGATCTTCTCGCTCATCACCGTGCTGTGGTTCATCTATGGCTACTCCTTGGCATTTACCGAGAGCGGCGCATTCTTCGGCGGCCTTGATCGCCTGTTCATGAAGGGCATGACGCCTGATTCACCGGGCGCCACCTTCAGTAAAGGCATCGTCATCCCCGAGATGGTGTTCGCGTGTTTCCAGGCCAGCTTTGCCGGCATCACTTGCGCGCTGATCGTCGGTTCATTCGCCGAGCGGATCAAGTTCTCCGCAGTCGTGCTGTTCATGGTGCTCTGGTTCACTTTCTCTTACGTGCCGATTGCGCACATGGTCTGGTTCTGGCCCGGCCCGGATGCGTTCACTGATGCAGCTGCTGCCGAGAAAGCCACCGCGGCTTCTGGCTGGCTGTGGCAGAAAGGTGCGCTGGACTTCGCTGGCGGCACCGTGGTGCACATCAACGCGGCGATGGCGGGTCTGGTCGGTGCGTTCATGCTCGGCAAGCGCGTCGGTCTGGGCCGCGAAGCCATGGCACCGCATTCGCTGACGCTCACCATGGTCGGCGCGTCCATGCTGTGGGTGGGCTGGTTTGGCTTCAATGCTGGTTCGGCACTCGAGGCAAATGGCTCGGCTGCACTGGCCTTCGCCAACACCTTGCTGGCAACAGCGGCAGCGGTGGTTTCCTGGAGCCTCGCCGAGTGGGTACTCAAGGGCAAGCCCTCCATGCTGGGCGCCGCCTCCGGTGCGGTTGCGGGCTTGGTGGCGATCACTCCTGCGGCTGGTCTGGTCGGCCTGATGGGTGGTTTGGTGATCGGTTTGCTGGCGGGCGTCGTCTGCCTGTGGGGCGTGAACGGTCTGAAGCGACTGCTCGGTGCGGATGATTCATTGGATGTGTTCGGTGTGCACGGCGTCGGCGGTATCCTCGGCGCGCTGCTGACCGGCGTGTTCGCCTCGCCTAGCCTCGGCGGCGCTGGCATCTACGACTATGTCGCGAATGCCGTATCGCCAGAGTATTCGATCACTGGCCAGCTTTGGATTCAGCTGCAGGCGGTCCTGACAACCGTGATCTGGTCCGGCGTGGTTGCTTTCATTGCCTACAAAGTGGTCGACATGATCGTTGGCTTGCGCGTCACCGAAGAGGAAGAGCGCGAGGGTCTGGATATCTCCAGCCACGGCGAGACTGCCTACCATTCCTGATCTCCCCGCAGTACGGGCTCTTCGGAGCCTATTTAGACGCCCTCGCAAGAGGGCGTTTTCTATTCAGCCGCTCAGAAACTTTACTAGCGCCGCCCAAGGATATGATCAGCATCGGAGTCTTGGGCATCGCGTCGGGCGACGCTGACCGATTCCGTTAGAATCTATCCCCCTGCGCGCGTCGCGCGCCCCGAATTCACAAGGTTTTCCATGGTTCCCCATCTGGTCACGGCCCTGAACGGCCCGTTGCTCGAACTCGAGAAAAAGATTCTTGACGCTACCCCAGTCATCGAGCGCTGGTTCCGGCTCGAGTGGCAGGAGCACACGCCCCCGTTTTACTGTTCGGTGGATATGCGCAACTCCGGTTTCAAGCTGGCGCCGGTGGATACCAATTTATTCCCAGGCGGTTTCAACAACATCGCACAGGAAATGCTGCCGCTTGCCGTGCAAGCAGCGATGGCGGCGATTGATAAATACTGCCCGGATGCGCGCAACCTGTTACTGATTCCTGAGCGGCACACACGCAATACCTTCTACCTGCAAAACGTCGCGCGCTTGATCCAGATTTTTCGCCAGACTGGTCTCAATGTTCGGCTGGGTTCATTGTCTGAGGACATCAAGAGCCCGACCACGTTAGAACTGCCAGAGGGTGGCACGCTCACGCTAGAGCCGCTCGAGCGCTCGGCCAATGGTCGTCGGCTGGGTCTTAAAAACTTCGACCCTTGCACTATCTTGCTCAACAATGATTTGTCGGCAGGTATTCCAAAAATTTTGGAGGGGTTGCATGAGCAAACCTTGCTGCCGCCGTTACATGCCGGTTGGGCGGTACGACGCAAGACCAATCATTTCGCGGCCTACGATGAGATTGCCAAGAAATTCGGCAAGCTGATCGATATTGATCCATGGATGGTGAATCCCTATTTCGCGAAATGCGGCAGCATCAATTTTCAGGAGCGTACGGGTGAAGAGCACCTTGCGCAAAGCGTTGATGCGGTGCTCACCAAGATTCGCAAGAAGTACAAAGAGTACGGTATCAAGGAAGCACCTTTCGTCATCGTCAAGGCGGATGCCGGTACCTATGGCATGGGCATCATGACGGTGCGTGACGCTTCAGAAGTGAAAGATCTGAATCGCAAGCAGCGCAACAAGATGGCCGTGGTGAAAGAAGGTCTCGAGGTGAGTGATGTGATCGTGCAGGAAGGCGTGCACAGCTTCGAGCAAATTAATGAGTCGGTCGCCGAGCCAGTGGTATACATGATCGATCGCTATGTGATCGGTGGTTTTTATCGTGTGCATGCCGAGCGCGGGGTTGATGAAAACCTGAATTCACCTGGAGCGCATTTCGTACCGCTGGCTTTCGCGCAGCAGCACTCACTGCCCGATCTGGGTGCTAAGCCGGGCACAGCTGCACCTAACCGGTTTTATATGTATGGCGTGGTGGCGCGCTTGGCCTTGCTGGCGGCATCGCTGGAGATTGAGCGCACCGATCCGAACCCGGAAGATTACTAATCACTCGGTCAAGCCGCATGAAAATCGCTTTCGCCTGCGACCCGCTGTCCGGCTTCAATCTGAAGAAGGACTCTACTTACGCCATGATGCGTGAGGCGAGTGCGCGCGGTCATGCAATGTATGCATTCGGTCACGCCGATATGTTCATTCGCGATGGCCGTGTATTGACCAAGGCGTCGCGGATTGTGCTCACGGGTGAGATCGGCGCCTGGTATCGCGTCGAAGAAACTGTGCAGCAATCGCTCAATGAATTTGATGTAGTGGTTGAGCGCACTGATCCGCCGTTCGACATGGAGTATGTCTACGCCACCCATTTGTTGGAGCTGGCTGAGACACAGGGCGCGCGTGTGGTGAACCGCCCGGCGGCGATTCGGAATCACAACGAGAAGCTCGCCATCACCGGGTTCACGCAGTTCACGGCGCCCACACTCGTCAGCAGCGATGCTGCGCATCTGCGCGCTTTTCATGCTGAGCATCGGGACATTATTCTCAAGCCACTCGATGGCATGGGTGGAATGGGCATATTCCGTGTGCGTGATGATGCGATGAACCTCGGCGCCATCCTCGAGACCCTGACCGATAATGGCCGTCGTACCATCATGGCGCAGCGCTACATCCCGGAGATCGTCAACGGTGACAAGCGCGTGTTGCTGATTGCGGGCAAGGTCGTGCCCTATTGTTTGGCACGTGTGCCGCAGGCGGGTGAGGTTAGAGGCAATCTCGCCGCAGGTGGTACCGGTATTGCGATGCCATTGTCCGAGCGTGAGCGCGAGATCGGCGAAACCTTGGCACCTATACTGCAGGCGCGCGGCTTGATGCTGGTAGGATTGGACGTCATAGGCGCGAATCTCACCGAGATTAACGTTACCAGCCCGACCTGCTTTCAGGAAATCATGCAGCAAACTGGGTGTGATGTTGCTGCGATGTTTATCGATGCGCTCGAGCGCGACGAATCTCAAGAATCACGATAAAGACATATCACGGGCGATAACTGATGGTCGGCATTTTGCTACTGACTCACGCGCCGCTTGGGCAGGCGTTTATTGCTGCCGCTAGCCATGTATTTCGCGCAACTCCGGCGCAGGTTGAGGCCATCGATGTCATGGCGGATCAAAACCCCGATGAGGTTCGTGTCTTGGCGCATGCAGCCATTGCACGTATTAATGATGGTAGTGGCGTGCTGGTGATTACTGATGTCGTTGGCGGTACGCCGGCCAATTGCACTTTGCAGTTATGCGCACCGGGCGAGGTCGAAGTGATTGCCGGTATTAGCCTGCCGATGTTGCTGCGTGCAATCACCTACCGCCACGATACGCTGGATGTTGTCCTCGAGATGGCGTTGGCAGGTGGCCAAAATGGTGCTTGTCGCGTCGATGGCCGAGTGAAACTGTCACCAACTTAAATTTTTCAAACACGGCACTCATGATCAGCAGAGACATCGAAATTATCAACAAACTCGGATTACACGCGCGCGCGTCGGCCAAGCTGACCCAGCTAGCAGCGAAGCATCAGAGCGAGGTATGGATGACCCGCAACCAGCGCCGTGTGAATGCTAAGTCGATTATGGGTGTGATGATGCTGGCGGCTGGTAAGGGAAGTCATGTCACGATCGAGACCGAAGGGCCTGACGAGCAAGATTGCATGGACGCACTGGTGCAGTTGATCGAGGCACGTTTCGGCGAGAGCGAATAGGTACGCGATGGCATCATTCACGCTGCACGGCATACCGGTCTCGAGAGGTATCGCGATTGGTCGGGCGCATCTGTTGCGGCCAGCGGCACGCGATGTCAAACATTACCTCGTGCCCGAGGAGCGCCTCGAAGCCGAAGTCGATCGCCTGAGTAGCGCGATTGAGCGCGTCAATGAAGAGCTACGTATTCTGCGCCGCGATTTGCCGTTGGATGCGCCCACCGAGTTAGCGGCATTCATCGATGTGCATGCGCTGATCTTGTCGGACCCCATTATTTCTGAAGAACCGCTGCGCATGATTCGCAGCCGTCATTACAACGCTGAGTGGGCGCTGCTGTCACAAATCGATGCATTGTCGGCGCAGTTCGACGAGATCGAAGATCTTTACCTGCGTGAGCGCAAAAACGATATTCGTCAGGTTGGCGAGCGTGTTCTCAAAATCTTAACCGGATCGGAGCAGTCGTTTCCTACTGTACCTGCGGCCTCTGAAGATCAGTATGTGCCGCAGATGATAGTTGTTGCCCACGACATCTCGCCGGCTGACATGCTGCAGTTTCGTGATCGCGCGTTTGTAGGGTTTGTGACTGACCTCGGCGGCCAGAATTCGCATACCGCTATCGTGGCGCGTAGTCTCGACATACCAGCAGCCGTTGGTATGTCGAATGCTTCGCAGCTGATCGACGACGAAGACTGGGTCATCATTGATGGTGACGCGGGCACGGTGATCGTTGATCCGGCGCCTATCGTGCTGGAGCAATACCGTGAACTACAGGCGCAGTTGCTGCGTGAGCGCAAGAAGCTCGGCAAGCTGAAAAAAACGCCGGCGATCACACGCGACGGCACGTTCATTCATCTGCTGGCCAACATCGAGCTACCCGAAGATTGCGCCGGTGCCCTGGAATCGGGTGCCGTTGGCGTTGGACTATTTCGCTCTGAATTTTTATTCATGGGGCATAGCGGCCAAGCCTCGCGCACACCGTCCGAGGATGAGCAATTCGAGTCCTATCGCAAGGCAGTGATAGCGATGAAGGGGCGGCCGGTAACCATTCGTACGCTTGATGTCGGCGCTGACAAGCCGCTCGACAAGGATGAAGAAACCGCACTCAACCCCGCGCTTGGTTTACGCGCGATTCGTTACTGCCTGTCCGAGCCGCAGTTGTTCCTCACACAGTTGCGGGCCATCTTGCGCGCATCAGCGTATGGCCCGATTAATTTGTTGATCCCGATGCTGGCGCATGCCTTCGAGATCGATCAGACCTTGAGCATGATTGAGCAAGCGAAGCAGCAGCTGCGTGACGCTAAGAAAAAATTTGATCAAGAGATCAAGATCGGCGCGATGATCGAGATTCCCGCAGCGGCATTGACGCTGCCCTTGTTCATCAAGCGACTCGATTTTTTGTCGATTGGCACCAATGATCTGATTCAGTACACGCTGGCCATTGATCGAGTGGATCACGAGGTTGCGCATCTCTATAACCCGCTGCATCCAGCGGTATTGCAATTGTTGTTCATGACCATCTCGGCGGGCGCTAAAGCCGGCATACCGGTAGCGGTTTGCGGCGAAATTGCCGGAGATACCAAATTGACCCGACTGCTGCTTGGCATGGGTTTGCGTGAGTTCTCAATGCATCCGGCCCAGCTGCTGTCGGTGAAGCATGAAATACTCAATAGCGATCTCAGTCAGCTAGAGCCCGCTGCAAAAAAGGTGCTGAAAGTCTATGAGCCTGCGGCGATCGCTGATGCGATGGAGAAGCTAAGCAGGATTTAAGTGAGAAGTTGGTGAGCGTTGACGGGTACTCTCGCTTTCGCTATCCTTGACGCAATGCGCCGATTTGACCTTAGCTTGCGGGCGCGCGGGAACTTCCCGGACAAATACGGCTAAAGCGAGCTCGAGTCGATACGAGTCCAGCCCGATAGCCAGTGCTCTCGGGCTTTTTTATTGACCGTTCAAGATGAAATCCATAGGTACTGTCACACCACAATCCATGCATTTTGGCGAGCCGCTGCCGCTGCAAAGTGGCGCTGCGCTGGCGGATTACACCTTGGTGTACGAAACCTATGGCACATTGAATGCAGACCGCTCGAATGCAGTGCTGGTCTGTCACGCCTTGAATGCTTCGCACCATGTCGCCGGTAGCTACGAGGGTAAGCCCAAGAGCGAGGGCTGGTGGAACAACATGGTGGGGCCTGGCAAGCCGCTGGATACGGATCGTTTCTTCGTTATCGGCGTCAATAATCTGGGTTCCTGCTTTGGGTCGACTGGCCCGATGCACAACAATCCCGCAACCGGCAAACCCTACGGCGCGAGTTTTCCTGTAGTGACCGTGGAGGATTGGGTGCACGCGCAGGCGCGGCTGGCAGATCGTCTCGGCGTTCAGAAATTTGCGGCGGTCAAGGGTGGTTCACTCGGTGGCATGCAAGCGCTGGCGTGGAGCATGCTCTACCCAACCCGTATTGCACATAGTCTGGTGATCGCTTCCACGCCCAAGCTATCTGCGCAAAACATTGCGTTCAATGACGTTGCGCGGCAGGCAATTTTGACTGACCCTGATTATCACGACGGTGACTTCTATGCGCACGGTGTCGTGCCCAAGCGTGGGCTGCGCGTTGCGCGCATGATTGGTCATATCACCTACTTGTCGGATGACGACATGGCTGAAAAATTCGGCCGCGACTTACGCAATGCAGATTATCAGTTTGGGTATGGCGTTGATTTCGAGATCGAATCCTACCTGCGCTACCAAGGCGATAAGTTTTCTGAGTACTTTGATGCGAACACCTATTTGTTGATCACCAAGGCGCTCGATTACTTTGATCCGGCGCGCACGCACGACGGTGAACTTGACGCGGCATTGGCCAATACCCAAGCTGAATTTCTGGTGGTGTCATTCACCACCGACTGGCGCTTCGCACCAGACCGCAGCCGAGAGATTGTGCAGGCCTTGGTCAATAATCAGCGCCGCGTTACCTATGCTGAAATTGATGCCCCGCACGGGCACGATGCTTTCTTGCTTGATGATGCGCGTTACATGAGCGTGGTGCGTGCCTACTACGATAAAGTTTGGCGGCAGCTCGGTGAGCGTCTACCGGCAGCGCTGGGAGAAGCCGCATGATCATGCCATCGGTCAGTGGGCTGCGTGCCGATCTTGCGTTGATTGCCCATTGGGTGACACCGCACACGCGCGTGCTTGATTTAGGTTGTGGCGATGGCGAGATGCTGGCTTATCTGCAGCACAATAAACAATGTAATGGCTACGGCGTTGAAATTGATGATGACAAGATTCCGCGCTGTGTCGAGCGTGATGTGCATGTCATTCAGCAAAACATTGAAGAGGGTCTGGCGATGTTTGCCGACGATGCCTTCGATACCGTCCTTTGCTTATCTGCACTGCAGATGATGAAACATGTCGAGCCGGTACTGCGCGATATTGCACGTGTCGGTCGCGAGGCGATCGTCTCGTTCCCGAATTTTGCGCACTGGCCGCATCGCTGGTCATTAATGATGGGGCGTATGCCGGTGTCCGAGAGCTTGCCTTTCCAGTGGTATGACACGCCGAATTTGCGCTGCGCCACCATTGGCGATTTTGAAGACCTGGCGCGTGAAGTCGGGTTGGAGGTGGTGGACTTTGTTGCGCTTAGCGAGGAAGGTAACCCAGTGAGCTTCCTGCCGCACTGGCGCGGCAGTCTCGCGGTGTTCCGTCTGCGGAAGCGATGATGGCGCGAGTTGAACCAATCAATTCGCCTATGGTTTTTGGTGCGTTCAATAACCCCACGCCATGAGTGACTCAAGCGCAGACTCGCAGACGCCCCATTCGCCACATCCGCCGGGATGGCGTCGCTACGCCAATCGCAAGATGGCGATCTGCGTCATGCTGGGTTTCAGCTCTGGCCTGCCGCTGTTCTTGCTCTACAACTTGTTAGCTGCCTGGCTAAAAGCAGAACAAGTTGATCTGAAAGCGATTGGTTTATTCGCCTTAGTGGGTTTTCCGTATACCTGGAAATTCCTCTGGTCGCCGCTGATGGATCGTTTCAATATTCCATTGCTCGGCCGTCGCCGCGGTTGGATGTTAGTGACCCAGCTCTCTCTACTCGTTGCTATTGCGAGCTTCGGGTTTTTCTCACCGCAGATTGAACTGAGCGCTATCGTTGTCCTGGCGGGTGTGGTGGCGTTCTTGTCGGCCAGTCAGGACATCGTCGTGGATGCTTACCGACGTGAGCTATTGACTGAGCAAGAACAAGGCTCAGGCACAGCGCTGTTCGTGAATGCCTACAAGCTCTCCACGTTGATACCGGGATCGCTATCGCTGATTCTGTCGGACTTTATGAGTTGGCAGATGGTGTTCGGCATCACAGCATTGTTCATGCTGCCTGGTGTGCTGACCACGCTGTTAATCAATGAGCCGGCAATGTATGGCACACCACCGCGCACCTTGCGAGAAGCCGTAGTCGAGCCGTTTCGTGAATTTGTACAGCGCAGCGGTTGGTCGCATGCACTGCTCATTCTGGCGTTCATCTTTTTGTACAAACTCGGTGATTCCATGGCGACGGCGCTCGCCACGCCCTTCTACATGGAGCTTGGCTTCACCCGTACGCAGATCGGATTGGTTGCCAAGAATGCGGGTCTTTGGGCTAGCTTGGCAGGCGGCATTCTCGGCGCAATATGGTTAGAAAAGACCGGGGTTAATCGCGGGCTATGGATCTTCGGCGTACTGCAAGCGGTCGCGATTCTGGGCTTCGCCTTGTTGGCGCAAGTTGGCTTGGGCTCCGGCCCTGTCGCCGACCCGGCACTTGTCGCTGCAGAACCGAATACGCTCTTGCTGGGCCTAGTGATTGGTTTGGAGGCATTCGCGGTTGGTTTAGGTACCGCAGCATTTACCGGCTATATCGCGACTACCACCGACCAGCGCTATACCGCGACCCAGTTCGCACTCTTCACTAGTCTGGCTGCTGTGCCGCGCACTTTTTTCAATGCGCTCACCGGCTTCATGGTGGCGCAGACTGGTTGGTTTGTTTTCTTCCTGATTTGCTTCGCACTCGCGATACCTGGCATGCTGTTACTGCCAAAGATAGCGCCGTGGAATGAAAAGCCGCGCGAAACATAAGCCGCTTTCATCCTAAACGTCCGCTGACGGGACTTTTTCAAGTTCGCGGAAAAGCAATGCTGACATAAAACGAGCGCGCTGAACTACGATTGCCAATCGTATTCAATGATCAGCGGTGCGTGATCCGAGAACCGCTCTTCCTTGTACACAGCCGCCGTCGTCGAACTTGCTGCGATTTTCGGCGTAGCGACGTGATAGTCGATGCGCCATCCAACATTGTTGGCCCAAGCTTGTCCGCGATTACTCCACCAGGTGTAGGCCTCGCCCGTGGTGTCTGGATACAGTTGTCGATACACGTCGCACCATCCCAGCTCGTCAAATAGCTGCGTCATCCATGCACGCTCTTCTGGAAGAAAGCCAGAATTTTTTTGATTGCTTTTCCAGTTTTTTAGATCGATTTCCTTGTGCGCGATATTCCAGTCACCGCAGATCACGATCTCGCGTCCCGATTGTCGTAGGGAGTCCAGATGCGGCATGAATGCATCCATGAAGCGAAACTTCGCTTGTTGCCGCTCATCGCTCGACGAGCCAGAAGGACTGTAAAGCGAAATAACCGATAGCTTGTCGAAGTCGCACTGTACATATCGCCCTTCGGCATCGAATTCTTCGTTGCCAAAGCCGATGGTCACCGCGCTCGGTTTCAGGCGGCTATAGACCCCGGTTCCTGAGTAGCCTTTTTTCTCTGCATAATGGAAGTGGCCATGAAAACCTGCGGGTGCCAAAAATTCAGGCGTCATATCGGCTTGCTGTGCCTTCAGCTCTTGCACGCAAACGAAGTCTGCATTTTGTTTGGCCATCCAGTCGAAAAATCTTTTCTTGGCGGCTGAGCGTATACCGTTGAGATTGGCGGAGATAATTTTCATCAGTTCGACTTTGTATCAAATACTTAACTTCGGAGAATGGCGCGGGCAGGAAGGGTATCGGGGCAGGCTACAATAATCAGCTTAAGTTATCAGTCTAGGTTATCAGCCGAAGTTATCAGCCGAAGTTATCAGCTTAACTTACCAGCTTAATTCATTAGCGTAATTCATTAGCGTAAATTATCGAGCAAATTTATGAGCCAGCTTCGTCAGCAGTTTATCGAGTTTTCCGTCAACGCCGGCGTGCTTCGCTTTGGCGAGTTTGTGACCAAGGCGGGACGCCACTCACCGTATTTCTTTAATGCGGGCTTATTCAATGACGGTGCGCGCCTTGGCAAGCTGGCCGAGTTTTATGCCCAGACGCTAATCGACTCAGGTATCGGCTTCGACATGCTGTTTGGCCCCGCGTACAAGGGCATTACGCTGGCGTCAGCCACCGCCGTCGCGCTGGCTGCAAAAGGCCGCAACGTGCCGTTCGCCTACAACCGCAAAGAAGCTAAAGATCATGGTGAAGGCGGCACCATTGTCGGCGCCAAGCTCGAAGGCCGCGTGGTGATTATCGATGACGTCATCTCTGCCGGCACTTCGGTACGGGAGTCGGTGCAGATGATCCGCGACCACGGCGCGACGCCGTGCGCAGTGCTAATTGCACTCGACCGCATGGAGAAGAGCGGCGCCGAGGGCGCACTGTCGCAGCTGTCGGCGGTGCAGGAGGTTGAGCAAAGCTACGGCATGCCGGTGATCCCGATCGCGAACTTGAATGATTTATTCGCTTATCTCTCAGGGCCTGGTGCTAGCGCCGAGCTGGCGCAGTTCAAGCCGGCGGTAGCGGCCTATCGCGAGAAGTACGGGGTTGCCTGATCGAAGGCCAGGCAAGCGCCAGCTTGTCGCTTCATGCGGTCATTATGTCGAGTCGTGATTCCTATAGAGCCGATCAAGCGCACTGATCTTGATGGAGTTGAGGGGCATCTCAAACACAGCGCCGTCGCGGAGCGATTCGTCAGCGGCACTGAGTGCCTCTTCATGAGAGTAGCCCGAAATCTGATAGTCCTCCGGCTGCAATGACGAAGAAATCATGTACTGCATTGATGACAGGGGCTTGCACCATAAGGTCTGCACACCAGGCAAAAATTTTTGCGCCACCGCGCCGGTGAACCCGCGCACGACCATTGATAAACCCGTGTGAGTTTTTGCGATGGTGCTGTGCGGATTCCTGAACATACCTTTGCTGTGTATGGAATCATCGTGTCTACGGTCGGCTCCAACACAAATCAGAAGATCGCTGTAGAGATCGATGTATTCCTTGAAGGTCAGGGGTTTAGAGGAAGCTAGTAGTTCGCTTCCACAAGGTATCTGGAAGTTTGCGGTTTTTGACGCGTAAACAACGTAGCATTCTGTTTGAGTGTTGAGGCTGAGATGTACGGCCCCGGCGAAGGTGGCGTGTATGGATTGTATTTTGACCTTGTTTTCCCGCGCCCAGAAAAAGCGGTTTTTACCGCACAGGTTGACGAAGGCATCAAATTCTTCCTTGCTGAAGCCAAGCCTGTCTACCAACTCTTCATAGTTGTCATTGATAAAGCGGACTTCACCATCGGTGCCGACGATTTTTTTCGTGTGACGCATTGCATAAGTGAGCGCAGAGCGACTTTCGAGAGTCAATTCGCAAGTGGATTTGCAGTATTTTTCCCAAGCCGGCTTATTGGTTTCGGTAATTCTTTCCATCCTCAGAAACACTTTTTCGCCGCTCTTTGCCCGACCCTCACCGATAAACACACCCTCGGCAATCATTTGAGGTTCCGTATTAATTGCCGTCGCTGCATTGGGCCCCGTCGCGCTGCGCACCTGCAGTGACGGGGCGGTATGCAATGTGGGGGCGAATCCGGCGGAATCAGATATTGGCAGTGGGTTTTCTTTCTGCGCGCCCTGCTTGAATACGATCGACTCGCCGGCTTTATCCGATGCCGTGTGTCCATTGTTTTGGTTTAACGATACCTCTGGCGTGGGCAGGGGCACGGAGGAAGGGGTGGCGGCAGGTGTTCCTGATGAGGGCAGCATGAGAGGTCCGTGAATGACATCGAGACTGCCCTGTTGTTACCAAGTGAGTTGCTGTGTTCCGCAGCGGGTATGTCGTTGGTACATCGCGTAGCACCCGATAGGCGCGGCAACGCAGTTTGTATGCGTACTCAGTGAGTTCTCGCAATTCACCATCAGCGAGAAGACGATTTCACCTAGGCGTGATGGCCTGACTTGGCGCCACTTCAGCCTAACTTCTGCTTCAGTAGCTCGGTCAGTTGCGCAGGATTCGCCTTGCCCTTGCTCGCTTTCATCGCTTGACCAATCAGCGCGTTGAAAGCTTTTTCCTTACCGGCCTTGTACTCCTCAACGGATTTTGCGTTGGCAGCCAGTACCTTGTCGACGATCTTCTCCAAAGCGCCGGTATCGGAAATTTGTTTTAGACCTTTCGATTCAACAATCTCATCCGCGAGTGCAGCCGACGTTGACTTCGCCTCCCACATCGCGCCGAACACTTCTTTCGCGATTTTGTTCGAGATCGTGCCGTCGGCAATGCGCTTCAACAGCAGCGATAGCTGTTCGGCGCTGACTGGTGACGCAGCAATATCAATACCTTCGCGGTTAAGCGTGGACGATACATCGCCCATCAACCAGTTCGCTGCCGGTTTTGCCTGTTCCTTGCCCGCTGCAGCGACCACCGCTTCGAAATACGCGGCCATCGCTTTCGACTGCGTCAGCACCATGGCGTCATATTCGGACAGCTGGTAATCATTGATGAATCGTTCGCGCATTGCGCCCGGTAATTCCGGCAGCGATGCCTTCACGCGGTCGATCCATTCCTGCGCGATCATCAGCGGCGGCAAATCCGGATCGGGGAAGTAGCGATAGTCCATCGCATCTTCTTTGCTGCGCATTGAGCGTGTTTCTTTTTTATCGGGGTCGTACAGGCGGGTTTCTTGAACCACGCTGCCGCCATCCTCGATCAATTCGATCTGGCGACGCACTTCGTAGTTGATGGCTTCTTCCAGAAAACGGAAAGAGTTCAAATTCTTTATTTCACAGCGGGTGCCGTATTCTTTTTGTCCGACCGGACGCACCGACACGTTGGCGTCGCAGCGGAACGAGCCTTCCTGCATATTGCCGTCGCAGACACCGAGCCACACCACCAAAGAATGTAGTGCTTTCGCGTAGGCGACCGCCTCGACGGCGCTGCGCATATCGGGTTCGGTCACAATTTCGAGTAGCGGCGTACCCGCACGGTTCAAGTCAATCCCGGTCATGCCGTGATAGTCCTCGTGCAGCGACTTGCCCGCATCTTCCTCCAGATGGGCGCGGGTCAGCTGTACGGTTCTTACTTCTGACTTGCCATCTTTCTCGAGGACGAAACTGATAGTTCCGCCCTGCACGACCGGAATCTCGTATTGGCTAATCTGATAGCCCTTAGGAAGATCGGGGTAGAAATAATTTTTGCGCGCGAAAATCGATCGCGGCGCGATATGAGCGCCGATCGCTAGGCCAAATTGAATCGCGCGCTCGACCGCTCCTTTATTCAATACCGGTAGCACGCCCGGCAGCGCTAAATCGACCGGACAAGCCTGGGTGTTTGGTTCCGCGCCGAAGGCAGTTGGCGCGCCGCTAAATATTTTTGATTCGGTGGTGAGCTGCGCGTGCGTCTCAAGACCGATCACGACTTCCCATTGCATGATCATCAATCCTTATTAGACGGCGGGACGACGGCTGTGCCAGTCGGTGGCAAGTTGAAACTGATGCGCTACATTCAGCAACTTGGCCTCATTAAAATAGTTACCGATCAACTGCAGGCCGACAGGTCGATGTGCATTTTTTTCACCCTGTCCGAATCCACACGGAATCGACATGCCCGGCAAGCCTGCCAAACTGGTCGATAAAGTGTAGATGTCAGCGAGGTAGTTCGCGACCGGATCATTCACCCGCGCACCCAAGTCCCAGGCCACGCTCGGGGCGACGGGTCCCATGATCACATCGCACGACTGAAAAGCCTGTTGGAAGTCATTGGCGATCAGACGACGTATTTTTTGCGCTTGCAAATAATAGGCATCGTAATAACCATGAGAGAGCACATACGCGCCGATTAAGATGCGTCGCTTAACTTCGTCGCCAAAACCTTCGGCGCGTGACTTGCGGTACATATCACTCAAGTCGGTGTAATCCTTGGCACGATGACCATAGCGCACACCATCAAAGCGACTCAAATTAGAGGAGGCCTCGGCAGGTGCGATCACGTAATACGCGGGTATCGACATCGATGTCTTCGGCAGCGACACATCGACCAGCGTTGCGCCTAGCTTCTCATACTCTTTCAATGCCGCTTCGATGGCGGCACGAACATCCGCAGCAAGGCCATCGCCAAAATATTCCTTGGGGATGCCAATTTTCAGGCCCTTGAGTGAATCGCCGAGATGGCGAGTGAAATCCTCAGCATCGCTCTCAATACAAGTTGCCCAGTGATACCGCACAGTGCAGCAGGCTGACGAATTGAGCCGCCGGTATCAGTGCCGGTGGCCGCAGGTGTCAGGCCGCCAGCGACGGCAGCCCCCGAGCCACCCGACGAGCCGCCGGGTACAGCGGCCTTATCCCAAGGATTTTTCACCGGACCGAAATAGGAGTTCTCATTGGATGAACCCATAGCAAATTCATCACAGTTCAATTTTCCGAGCGTCACCATGCCTGCCGTGCGGAACTGTTCCACCACACTTGCATCAAATGGGCTGTTGTAGCCGGAAAGCATCTTCGATCCAGCGGTGGATGGCCAGCCGCAGGTCACGAAAATATCTTTGTGCGCGATAGGCAAGCCGATCAACTCGCCAGCATCGCCGCGCGCGAGACGAGCGTCCGCTTGTTTCGCCTGCGCCAAGGTCTGCTCAGGGTTCACGCTAATGAAGGCGTTCAAGTCGCTGCTCGTGATGCGGTCGAGGTAGGACTGCGCCAGCTCGGTGGCGGAAAGCTGTTTGCTTTTCAGCAGCGCTGACAATTGTTTAAGTGTTTGCATGCGTGTTTCTTGATCGCGAGATGCGCCTTGCAGATGGGTGTGTGGGCGTCGAGTAGCGTGGGTTGAGTCGGTTTACTCGATCACTTTGGGCACGAGATACAGGCCGTCTTGCACGCTGGGGGCGGGTTGCTGGTAGTCGTCCCGGCGATTCGGTTCAGTGACCCGATCTTCGCGCAGACGCATGGCCAGATTATCGCGCCAGACGGCCACCGGGTGAGCGAGCGGCTCAACGCCGCTGGTATCGACCGCTTTCATCTGCTCGACCAGGGCGAAGATG
>JAPLQC010000084.1 GCA_026399895.1 Burkholderiales bacterium | reverse complement strand
AACTAATGCTAAAGCCGTCAGTATCAATGTGAACAAAATGCCAGCCCAGCCAAGCATAGGATGCATGAGGAACAACACGCCGAGGTAAATTGGCATCCAAGGTAAATCAAAAAAAGTGAATATGCCGTTACCAGTTAAAAATTGGCGTAGATTAGTAAGGTCGGAAAATGAACGCGTCGAACTCCCGCCATCTTGAGAGAGGTGAGCCGAGAAGCTAGCGTCAAAAATGCGTGCGTTCAGCGCTTGATCAAATCGCACGCCAGCACGCACCAGCAATCGTGATCGAACCCACTCGGCAATCGCCATTACTACCGTGAACAGAATCATGACTAAAGTGACGGCGATTAATGTGACCTCGCTCTGGCTCAGCATCACTCGGTCGAAAACTTGTAGCATGTACAAGGTCGGGGTAAGCATCAGCAAGTTAGCCACCAAGCTGAATAAACCGACCCACAGCACTTCCCTTCGGAAGGTCCAAAGTCCTCTTCCAAGCTCACTTTGGGAGAGATAGTGCTTCAGGTTCACACGCCACCTCTGGATGCCTGTATTGGCACGCTATTGGCCCCAGCTTGCGCTTGTCGCGCTTTATTGAGTGCCGCAAGGACCTCATCACGTGGTCCGAAGCCAGATACTTGACCATCGCGAAGAATAAGAATCTTGTCCACCGCTGGAAAAACCGAGGAGCGATGGGTTATGACAATAACGGTACTACGGCGCCGTTTAAGCGCCAGAAGAGTATCAAGCAGTGATTTTTCGCCAGCTTGGTCAAGACTCGAGTTCGGTTCATCAAGCAGAATGAATTTTGGCCAACCATAAATGGCTCTGGCCAGCGCAACCCTTTGTCGCTGTCCGCCCGATAGTTTTATGCCGTTCTCACCAACACGCGTGTCGTAACCTTGAGGTTGTGCTTCGATGATGCCATCCAAGCCAACTTGTGCAGCCGCTTCGCGCACCTGCTCCATATCAACGTCACCAAAACGTGCAATGTTCTCTGCAATGGTGCCGTCAAATAGTTCAACGTCTTGCGGTAAGTAACCTAGAAAAGGTCCTACCTCAGCTTTGCTCCAGGCGTGGATGTCATTGCCATCAAGTCTGACTTTGCCTGACAGCGTGGGCCATAGCCCAATTAGGAGTCTTGCGAGCGTCGTTTTCCCGGCAGCCGATGGTCCAATGATGGCAACTGTCTCACCCGCTGTGATGGAGAAATCTATGCCGCGGACAATGGGATAGGGACTGCCGGGAGCACCAGCAGTGATGTTCTCAACCTGAAGGTAACCTTGTGGCGGAGGCAGCGCCATCCCGAATTGCCGTTCTGGAACGGCGTCTAAAAAGCGATCCAAGCGCTGGTAGGCATCCCGCGCATTCACCACCAATCGCCACTGCATAATCAGTTGCGCAACCGGCGCGAGTACCCGACCACCGAGGGTCGACGCCACGATCATCATGGCACCGCCACCCAGCAGCATGCCCTTGACTGTAAGCCAGCACGATAGGCCCAAGATCAGTGAGCTTTGCAGCAACTGGATTGACTTTGCAGTTGCGCTGTTGAACCCTGCTGTATCCGATGCTTCGGCCTGCTTAGCTAAAAACAGCCTTTGTCTTTTCATCCATCGGTCGTGTATCGGGGCAGACATTCCCATCGCACTCACGACTTGCGCATTGCGCAGGACACCGTTCGCATAGTTCTGCGCACTAATCGCTGCCTTATTGGCTTCGCTCAGGGCGGGCATGGTTTTGCGCTCAGTTTGTATACCGATGATGACTTGTACGACTGCGCCAAGCATCGCCACCAGCCCTAACCAAGGGCTAATGAGAAATACAATCAATAGGTACAGGATGGATGCTGGTGCATCCATGATCGCATTGATGGCTGGGGATGCGATGAAATCGCGCACTGCGCGCAAATCATTGAATACTTGAAGTGTGCCGCTATTGGGGCTTTTTAAGTTCGCTTCGAAGCTAGCGTTAAACAGTCGCTTTCGTAACGAGACATCGAATTGCTCGCTCGCTTGGTACATCAGCTTGCTGCGCACGACGTCAAGCCATTCCATGATCAGATAGGTGCCAAGCACCCACAATAACAGCATAAGTAGCGTCGTACCGTTCCTGCTGTTGATCACACGGTCGTAGACCTCCAGCATGAAAATAGTAGGTGCAAGCGCAAGGATACTAATAATGAAGCTGAAGAGCGCGACTCGTTTGAAGAGTGGCAGGTAGCGCCAGATTAGCTGCGAGAGTTCAGAGTTATTTGAATTGGCGGCAAACATCATTTGGCGCTTCCCATAAATTGGGTCGCCAAATCCTTGGTGGGGAAAAAACGGGTTCGCGATTTAGTCAAAACGTCAGCGTAATGCTATCTGCTGCAAAAGGCCTATCCCTGTGAGCGAAAAATGTTTTCAAAACTTGTCTTGGTGCCTGTAGTTGCAAATCGCTTCTTGCTCCGGGAGATTGAAGGTTGCGCGAACATTCTAGCAGCCATGAGGCCCCTGATTCGTAGGTATCCAATTTGATAACTGCAGGTTTCTCAGCCCACTGTTTCGACTTTAACTGCGCCTATGTTTATCAATAAGGCACTATAAATCCGCCAAGCATTCTAATTACGTTTTTAAGATGACAATAAAGCTTGAGATTCTTATTATATTCAGTATCTTTTTTGTCCTAGACAAACCTGGATGTAGTAGCATCTATGAGCTGTCTAGGTGGACCACCTATGAGGGCTGTGTGTCGACCGTCAGACCAAGCAGGCGCTACACCAAACATTACTTCCTCGGATGCCTTCATAAGGGAGGCCGGCGGTGTGAACGCACTTGCGCTGGAAATCAATGAAATCGCCTCCTTGATTCTGCGAGGCCAGAAGGAAGTCTTGCGAATAACGTCTTATTCTAGAAATTGAGTCATGAGCAATACTGCCCCCACTTTTCAACAGCTTGTTTCTGCTAACCCCGTTGGGGCGGCTGGGCGTGCGGTAAAAGTGTTAAGTGATGGTAGATTTTTGGTTGCCCATTCACTAACCTCACCGTCTACCTACCGCGCCGACTTAGTGCTCAGTCGATACAACTCCAATGGCACGTTGGATACTTCCTTCGGTGCCTCGGGCAAGGTGCTAGTAAATTTTTTTGGTTCTCAATATTCATCCGCGTCATCAGATGAGAGTGTGTCAAGCCTGGTAGTTGATGCCAGCGGGAAAATATTAGTTTCTGGTTCTCTAAACAATCAGGCGTCTACAAGCAGCGGAGGCACCGGCAGGAATCATTTTTTCATAGCTCGGTTCAACGCAGATGGAAGCCTGGATACCTCGTTCAGTTCTGACGGCAAAATCGACATTGAAGGAACTACCGGCGCTGCGTATGGCGGACATCTCACTTTAACGTCGGATCAGAAGGCTGTTCTGGTAGGTACGGGTACCACCACATCCAGTACGGCTCATGATTTCGCATTATTTCGATTCACTAATGCTGGCGGGTTTGACTCAACCTTTAGTGGCGATGGAAAGCATCTCCAGAGCTTTTCCAGCAACTCTGGATGGGCTGAAGGAGCCACAGCAGTAGTTCTTAATTCCTCTGGTCAGCTAGTCGTTGGAGGCTATGTTGGAACGAGTGCGGTTCTGCTTAGATTTACCTCCGCTGGCAATTTGGATACAAACTTTGCAAGTGGTGGTCGAAGGACTGCGACGGAGCTTGGAAGCCTAAGCCCGGAATGTGCGCCTATAGTTTTGCAAGATACCCCTACTGGTAATCTGGTTCTCGTAGCAACCTCTGAATATGACATCAGCATGGCCCGCTATAGCCCAAATGGGCAGATCGATTCGTCCTTCGGTCAATCTGGCGTTATTAAGTGGGGGCTAGGGACTCGGGTCGGATCGTCTCAGGCTAGCCGTGAAAGCTTGTCATCGGCCGCCATACAAGCAGACGGGAAGATACTGGTGTCCGGGAGTACCGACGCCCCTGGATACGGCAGTGCGTCGGACAGTTTCATCACAAGGTTCAATAAAAATGGAACCATCGATACAAGCTTTGGAAACAATGGCACAGTCCTCCTGAATCTAACTGTGTATCGCAAGCAGTACGGTAGCTACGGCAACAGCTCAGGTGAGGGCATGACCGTGCTGGCTGACGGAAAAATACTACTCGTTGGTAGCAAAGGAATTGTACGGCTGACACCTGACGGAAAGTTCGATCCAACCCTTCATACATCCGGCACGTGGGTCAACTCTATTCAGGCGACCGAACATGTGGAAGATATCGGCTATACACCACTTGATCGAACGGTAACTGTTTCTGATAGTGAGCTCTCTTCGCTAAACGGAGGGAAAGGAAATTTCTCCGGTACCCGATTAACCCTCGAGCGAAAGGGCGGCGCAAATTCCTCAGATGGATTCTCCTTTGGCGATGGGTCTGTTATTGAGGGTGTAGGCTATATCTCCTACAACAATGCAAGTTCAGGCTCGATTACTTCCTGGGGAACCTACGGCTATAAGTTCGCAAATTGGCAGATTAATGCAGGCCGCCTCACGATTGATTTTGTTCGGTTCAATGAAATCGATCAACAGTCTGTGCCCACCGAGGCTCTCGTCAATGCGGTAGCCAGCAGCATCACTTACAAGCATACGAGCGATGCTCCGCCTAGTGCAATCGAACTAATTTGGACATTTTCCGACGGGGTCGCAAGTACTCAGACCACACAAAAAGTCGTGGTTAGGAATGTGAATGACTTGCCGACTGGGGCTGTTCAGATTCAAGTGAATCCTGCGCAACGCGAGCAGCTAATAGCGTCTCATAATATTGTTGATCTTGATAATGGCCCCAGCCAATCAATTCAAGGTAGCCACCAGTGGATTCGCAACGGACAGGAGATCCAAGGCGCTACCAGTAACGTGTATACATTACAGGCTGCAGATCTCGGCACTTCATTGTCCGTACGCCTGAAGTATGTTGATGCGTACGGAACGGTTGAAACGGTTACAAGCGCCGCCACTGCTCCAGTATCGCAGGTCGACTTCTCTGCTCCGCGGCCGATGGATTTATTCTTGCCACCCGTGGATGTAAATGCTGCAATCTCGGTTCGCTTCGATGAGGCGATTCAGCTTGTAACCAGCGGAATCGTTCGTTTAGAAAAGTTAACGGGCTCGACTCCTTCGGTTGTGGAGTCTTTTGCAGTTGGGTCGGGAAGTAATCGCCTAAGGGTCGGTGCAGATGGTCAGAGCTTGGAGTTATTGCCGACAGCCCCTCTGGCCTACGGTACAAGCTATAGAGTCTCTGTAGAAAAAGGAGCGCTGCAAGATCTTAGTGGTAATCAAGTGCCGCTTTTGGAGTCTGCACTATCTTTTGCTACCGAACCTCCTCCAGACACACTCGCGCCAAAGTTAACAATACAAACATTAGCATCGGCGCACATCGCGGAGACAATTTTTGTCCCCTTTGATGAACCAATTCAGCTTGGGTCTGGGCCTATTTACGTTCGGTCGGAGCATGGCTCAATACTGAGTTTTAACGTCACAGTTGCGGCAAATCAACTCGTTCTGAAGCCGTCAAGTCCGCTGCCTTTCTACGATCATAAATATACAATTAGCTTGGCCGCCGATGCGGTTAGAGATGCTGCTGGTAACCAAATTCAGGAAGCTGAAGTTTCTTTCAGATCGATCCCTGCGCCGGAACTTGCGCCACCAGCAATCGTATCGGTTCAAAGAGACTACCCGAATGGTGAAGACATCACCCCGGGAAGAATTCTTATTGAGTTTGACGAGCCACTCTCTCTTTTGTGGTCGGGTAGGCTTGAGTTGTACGCCTTCAATAAGAAAGGGTCATCATACCTAGTAGAGAGCTTTGATTTCGGTGAGAGCGCCGACTGGGCGAAAAGAAAAATCTTAGGAAATGTTCTTGAGGTCACGCCGACTATCTCAAGATTTGCATTCGACACGAAATATAGCTTGAGATTCCAACCTGAATCCTTTCAGGACCAATACAAAAACAAGAATATTTACCTCGAGGTGTCTGCTTTCGAAATTGGTGCAGCACCAAACTACACGCCAACCGGTACGGTTACGATTGCGGGTGATTTCCGGCAAGGACAAAGACTTTCTGCAGCTGACTCATTGGCTGATCTAGATGGACTTGGTCAGGTTACCTATGTTTGGAAAGCTGGATCTGTAGATCTTGCTACCGGGGGTACCTACACTTTGTCGCAGGCCGATGTCGGGAAATCGATTTTTGTCGTAGCCTCTTACCTAGATGGCCGCGGAAACCAAGAGAGCGTGAGCAGTTCTACCCGCTACGTCGAAAATGTAAACGATTCACCTACTGGTGGCGTCACAATTCTTGGACAGCTTTTTCAGGGGCAAACACTTACTGCTTCGCATTCTTTGGTTGATCTCGATGGCTTTACTTCCATAACGTACACGTGGAAATCCGGTTCAACTGTGCTGGGCACAGGTTCAAGCTATACCCTTGGTCAATCCGATGTTGGTAAAGCAATCAGTGTGGTTGCCAGTTACACGGATACCTTTGGTTCAGATGAGAGCGTCACCAGTGAGACGACGCTAGTCGTTTCCAATACAAACGATTCTCCTGTCGGCTACTTGTCAATCGAAGGTGATATCCAGCCGGGTGCCACGCTTACTGCAAAAAGCTCATTTACAGATGCTGATGGTGTTGGAACGATCACCTATGTTTGGAAGGCTGGGGCCTCGGAGATTGGGACCGGTACGACTTATCTTCTAAAGCGCTCCGACATCGGTAAATTGATCACGGTGACAGCAAATTTCTTGGATGGGTATAACTACCAAGAGGCTATAACTAGCGCCGCCACTGCTGAGATCGGAAGCAACTTCACCCCCACTTCAAAAAACGACAGCTTTGGGAACCTAGCGCTGTTTGGTGACGATTACCATAACGACATTATTGGAAGTACGGGTCGCGATGTTATTTATGGCGGTTTCGGTGATGATCGGCTTTATGGCAATTATGGTGATGACTTACTGACGGGCGATGACGGTAATGATGAGCTTGAGGGAGAGCAGGGTAACGATACGTTACAAGGTGGTCATGGTAATGATCTGATCACAGGTGGGACTGGTGCCGACTGGTTGTTTGGTGGTGCGGGTGACGACACGCTGGATGGCTCATCTGGTGCGGACACGATGGATGGTGGCGAGGGCAACGACGTCTACTACATCGACAACCCGGACGATGTGGTTACTGATTCGGGTTCCCCGCTTGACCTTGATGTGGTCTATCTGATGTTTTCTCAGGCGAATCGCTATGTCCTTGGTCAGGGTATCGACGCTGGCGAGATTGGTGATGCCACTTCCCTTGCGACGCTCGAGGGTAACGCTGGCAATAACCAGCTGACGGGTAATTCCGCAGCTAATGAGTTGATTGGTGGCGCAGGAGCTGACTCTTTAATTGGTGGTGACGGCGCTGATACGCTGTATGGTGGCTCGGGCAACGACGTTGTTGGGGGTGATGCAGGCGACGATTTGCTGATTGGTGGTGACGGTGCTGGGGATGACACCTATGTCGGTGGCGATGGTATCGATACGATCAAGTACAGCAGTGCCCAGGCGGGTATTACGGTTGATTTATCGGCTTCGATTAATCAAGCCTATGCGACGGCGGGTAACGATGCTGCAGGTATTGGTATTGACCAGTTATCGGGCATTGAGAACGTTATTGCGGGTGACTTTGATGACAAGCTGGTTGGTAACGGCGTAAGTAATGTATTTGTTGGTGGTACAGGTAATGACACCATTGATGGTGGCGGTGGCACCGACACGGCAGCTTATTCGGGTAACCGTGCAAACTACATCCTTAAATCTGCGGGTGGGCGTGTCACTGTGCAAGCAGTCGGTGCTAGTGATGGTATCGATACTTTGATTGGTATCGAGGCACTCCGATTTGCTGACACGAGCATTACGCTACTGCCCAATAGCAATCCGACGGGTAGTTTGAGTATTCGCGGTGCGCTGACGCAGAACACGTCGCTGTCTGCGGTGACGCCTATTGCCGATGCTGACGGTATGGGTGTACTTAGCTACCAGTGGCTTAGAGATGGCAGTGCCGTCGTATCGGCTTGACAGTCAGCTACACGGATACCAAGGGCTATCTCGAATCAGTCAATGTCACGTCGGCACAGACGGTGGCGAACGTGAACGACTTGGTCAAGGGCAGCGTCACGATCACGGGTGCTGCAACCGAAGGCACGACGCTGTCGGTGAACGCGGCCATCACCGATGTCGACGGGCTGGGTGCTTTGCGCTACCAGTGGCTGGCCAATGGTAAGGCGATTGCGGGGGCAACCAGCAGCACGCTGCAACTAGCGCAGAGCCATGTTGGAGCGATGATCTCAGTCAACGTGAGCTACACCGATGGTGGTGGCTTTGCGGAGAGTCTCACCAGTGTTGTCACTGCCAAGGTGGCGAACGTGAACAATGCGCCAACCGGTGCGGCGGCCGTCACGGGCTTGGCTGCGGAGTACAGCACGCTGACGCTCACTACATCAACCATTGCCGATGTCGATGGTCTGGGTAAATTCACGCTGCAGTGGCAGCGCCTGGTCGGTAACAACTGGGTCGACATCGCCAAGGCGAATGCGGCAACGTATAAACTAGTCGCTAGCGATATCGGATCGCAGGTACGCGCGAAGGTGTCGTACGTTGATCTGCAAAAGACCGCAGAAGTGGTCTATAGCACGGCGACGGCGCCGGTTGCGAACGTGAACGACAGGCCGGTAGGCGTGCCGACCATCGTCGGTACTCTGGTTGAGGGCAGCACGCTGACGGCGGCCGCAAAGATCACCGATCTTGATGGTCTGGGGGCCTTCAGCTATCGCTGGGAGATGCTCAGCGGCGGCAGCTGGAGTACGGTCGGCAGTGGCGTCAGCTATACGCTTTCCAATGACTCGAGGGGTAAGCAAGTGCGTTTGGTTGTGAGCTATACCGACGGGCGGGGTACAGCCGAGGCAGTGACGAGTGTGGCTAGCAAAGCGATCACGACGAAAGTTCTGAGCCTGACGGGTACGGCCAATGCTGACGTGCTCACTGGGATGAGCGGTGCGGACATCTTGATCGGTAATGTTGGTGATGATCGACTGAACGGCAACGCCGGCGCTGATCGGCTTACGGGTGGTGCGGGTGCTGACGAGCTGACGGGTGGATCCGGTGCGGATACGTTCATTTACACCTCGATCGCGGAATCCTCTTCATCTGCCGGTATCGACACGATTACTGACTTTATGGCGGGCGACAAGATTAGCCTAGCGGCGATCGATGCCAACCCCACTGCTAAAGGCGATCAAGCGTTCGCATTTAAGTCGACTGCTTCGGCTAATTCTGTGTGGACGGCGTATGACGGAACAAACACGATTGTGTCTGCCGATTCGACGGGCGACACGAATGCCGAGCTCATCATCAAACTCACCGGCCAGGTCAATTTAATTGCCGCCGACTTCATTCTCTAGAAGTTGGTCTCAGCGGTCCATCGATTGAATCTCAAGCTGCTCAACCGATTACCGTTCACGTCATCTCGGGTAGCGGTGCTGGCTAGGCGAAGAGATGTTAGCCGATAGCTTGGTATATCCCGGGAATTGCGGTACCGCTTCTACAAAAATCATGGTTTCTTAAAAACCGGATGTCCAAAAAAATTCTCTTCATCCACCAGAATTTCCCGGGTCAGTTTAAAGAACTTGCGCCTGCGCTGGCTGCGCGTGGAGATCAGGTCGTGGCCATGGTGATGAAAAAATCCAGCATGGCTGAATGGAGGAAGGTCAAGATCGTTCCATACGTCGCACAGCGAGGGAGTACCGCTGGGATACACCCTTGGGTAGTCGATCTAGAAACCAAGGCAATCCGCGGTGAGGCTTGCTATCATGCAGCTTTGAAGTTGCGTGATGAGGGCTTCACACCAGATCTGATTGTTGCGCACCCCGGCTGGGGAGAAAGCTTATTTCTGAAAGATGTCTGGCCAAACGCGCGGCTCGTAATCTACTGCGAGTACTTTTATCAAACAACGGGTGGCGATATCGATTTTGACCCCGAGTTTCCGCCAATCGGTGACGAGAGTTGCAAGGTTAGGATGAAAAACCTGAACAATCTCGCTCACTTCGATTTTGCTGATGCAGGCATTGCGCCAACGCACTGGCAGGCAAGTACCTTTCCCGAACGCTTTCGCTCCAAAATTACTGTCATTCATGATGGAATCGACACGCGCGTGATAAAACCGTATTCAGATGTACGTCTCTCGCTAAAAAGCGGACTCGAGTTAACTAAAGATAATGAAGTCGTCACCTTCGTCAGCCGCAACCTCGAGCCCTATCGGGGCTTTCATGTGTTTATGCGTGCACTGCCGGAGCTTCTAAGAAGGCGGCCGAACGCTTACATCCTGATTGTTGGCGGTGATGACGTTAGCTATGGTCGACGACCTGAGAATTCCGCTAGCTGGCGAGAAGCCATGACTAATGAAATACGCTCCGCCATACCGGCGCACGACTGGTCGCGCATAAAATTTGTTGGGCGCTTGGCCTATCCAGACTTTATAGCCTTGCTTCAGTTATCTCGGGTACACGTTTACCTAACCTATCCATTTGTCTTAAGTTGGAGTTTGCTAGAGGCCATGAGTGCAGGTTGTGCGATTGTCGGGGGTGCTACAGCGCCTGTACAAGAGGTAATTCGACATGCTGAAAATGGCTTGTTAGTAGACTTTTTCGACGAACAGGCAATCTTGAATTCTGTTTGTGAATTACTTGAGGACGCGAAGACGCGTGATCGAATCGGTATGAATGCGCGCGATACGGTTGTTGCCAGTTATGACTTGAAAGATCGCTGCTTACCAAGCCAGATATCTTGGATTGATGCCAATCTGCACTGAGTTTATACACATAAAAACATGGACATAAGTACGAAGCTGCTTATCTCGGATATAGAACGCGATACTGGAATCGGGAAAGACACCTTGCGGGTGTGGGAGAGACGTTACGGATTTCCATCGCCGGTTCGGTCTAGCAATGGCGAGCGACTATATAGCTTAAGCGACCTGAATCGTTTGATTCTCATGAAACGCTTGCTCGACGTGGGGTGTAGACCTAAACAGCTGGTCTCGCTCAATGAGGCTGAGCTTGCGACCTTACTGTCTTCCAAGGGAAATCCAGCAAGTGCAAAAATAGATTCGTCACCCCAGAATATTGAGGGGAATCCACAATGGATATCGATGATTAAGCGCCATGAGTTTGAAAGCTTGCGCGATTCGTTGCGCGCCACCATCGAAAATATCGGGGTTGAAAAGACTATCATGGAGGTTTTGGTACCGCTCACTAGGCAGGTGGGCGAGGCATGGCTCGTTGGTGAATTAGCGGTGTACGAGGAACATCTGTACACGGAATCCGTATCGACTGTTCTGAGACAATCAATCGCAAAATTAGAAGTTGACCGACCGGCCTCAAAAGCGCTGCCCAAAGTGCTGCTGACGACATTTCCTCAGGAAATGCACTCTCTTGGGCTGCTTATGGCTGAATGTTTTTTTGGGATTGCTCAGTGCAAAACATTCTCGCTTGGATGTAGCACGCCACTGGCAGAAATTGAAAAAGCTGCAATCGAACTGAAGGCAGACATAGTGGCGTTGAGTTTCACTGCGCATCAACGATCACAGGATATAACCACAGGGCTAGATCACCTGAGATCTCTGCTCCCCATTGCTGTTGAAATCTGGATCGGCGGTAATGCGCCTGTTATTCAACGGCGAAAATTCGGTCCCGGCATCAAGAGTTTTAGTAGCGCGCAAGACATCATCGAGCAGGTCCAAGGTTGGCGTTTAGCTCGGCAGCTGCTCTTATAGTCAAGTGAAACTGTAATACAGTAATTTGCATACGATCTCAAAAGCCACAACAAGTCATGCCGCTGATCTTCTCGCTTTTTGAAAGCGGACGGCATTTGGATTTAATTTAAATTTCGAGGGTATTTATGCCAGCTTTTCAATCTGCCATCGCATTTGGTCCAAGCAATGGAAAGCGCTATATCGTGACTGCCACCGATGGTAGTGTCTATGTCACGATTAGCGCAGCTGCAAATAGCGCAGTTCCAAGACTTAAGGCAAACGCGCAGTTTAATACTCCAGCTATTGACTACGTCACGCTTAAGCTCCCTGACGCTCAATCCGGCGCAGGTACAAGACTTCTTGTTTCGGAGAATATTGCAGGCAAGGTTGTGCAAGCTTTCTTTTTAAACAGCGGGACGGGCAAAGCACAAAGTTACGACATTCCGTATGTACCAAGTGCTACACAGCCGCTTCGGCCAAAAGAGTATCTTGGATATAAATCAACAGTCGCGAATGGTGTAACCACGCACAGTTTGTTAACAAATGACTCGACGGGAGATAACTTTACATTCAGGCAAATCTCGATAGGTGAATCATCGAGAGGTATTGCTGCCCCAGTACTCACCAATATTTTCGCTAAATACTCGAGTGCGGTATCGGTTGGAGCAGTGCGAGACGCAGGCACTGGCGGTCCTGGCTATGACAGCTTGATTACAGTGCAAGGGAGGTTATTCCTCTCCAAGTTGCAGGGGAATAGTAATGCAGACATCACGACGGCCAACGCGATCTATCTAGGACCCGACGATGGCTCGATGAATTCTCTCAAGACCAAGATTATAAACCTTGGCTACACCTCCTCACCGGTATTAAATGGTGCAAGGTCGTTTACCTTTATTCAGGAGGGAGCGCCAAATGCAGATTTAAAATTCCCTGCATTCACGATGACAGTTGATGTGCGTTTCGGCGTAGTTGGGCCGCTAGCAGAATCCTATGTGTCCGAAAGATATACCAGCAGCAAAAAAATTGGTGACATCGTTCGTGCTGAAGAATCCACTCTTGAATATGACTCTTTGATTATTGTTCGGGGTAATTTGTTTTTGGCGAAAGTTCCTGCCGATCAGAATGTTGAAATCACTAAATCAAGCGCGCTTCCTATCAGTCTCGACGGAAATTCACTAAAGTTTATTACAGATAAGATTGGAAACTCAAGCAAGTCTGGTATTTAGTAGTTACTAATAATTCTGCGTCCGATGCTATGTCCGTAGATCCAGTCGATGTTGTATTTGATAAAGATGGCAAGCTCATCGACATCACGTCATTAAGTTATGCAAGCCTAAATTATTTACTCGAAACAAGGTTTTCAGCATTTTTTGACTTGCAGGGCACTTTTCGCAAAGTTGATGATCCTGCATCCAGCTTATCCGTGACCAGTGTAACTACGGAACCCGGTATTTTTGCGGCTAACGATCCAAGCACATCACTCTACCTCTACAAAATATCCCACCAAACAATTGGCATTGATGGCGATGGCGTGAGCGAAAATCTCGGATATATCTTCAGTACCGCTGGAAATGGCTCGGAATTGACTTCAGAGAATGTTTTTTACGTTGGCGATAATGTTGATTTAAATGATCTGGTTACCAAACGACCATCTTTTTTTGTTACTGACTCAAACCTGCTGATTGTTTGGGATAGTAGCCCGACGTCGGACCCTTCGTATTTATCCGCTGCAAAAGGATCTGCTCTTGCAAGCGTTGATAGTCTTACGACCGAAAAGCTGTTGACATTGGAGCGGGATTTAAGTCTTGATATAGACGCTGATGGTTCTTCTGACGGCTCAATCGCATACACAAAAATTTCGGTGAGTAATAGCGTTACGCTAATAAAAACTTCAGATGGAAATTTTTTTACCCTTGCCAGTGGTGAGACACTCCCCGATTCGGGTCGCATTACTTTAGATCATTTGCGTCTGAAATCTGTAATAGCTGCCGTCCCCACACCTGCGGAACTGCGCAGTTATGAGACCTCTGCCAAATTTGATTTGAATGGTGATGGAGTTCTGGGCGCCGCTGCTGAAGTAACTATCCTTACGAACGATAGTTTCAGCATCTATAAAACGACGCTAGGTGATGTTGTCTACTCCGCTGTTCCCGGTATCCAGCAAGGCGATGCGATACCTGACCCAATTAGCATCGGCCTCTCAGAAGTTGAGCTATCTCTTGTAGCAAATTCTGATCAGGTCGTCGCCACCATACAAAATGGAAAGCTTTATCTCGCAGCTAAGAACCAAGACTCAATAACCGGTTTGACCATTCTGCGGGAGAGCGTCTTCGAGTTAGTTGGCTCTTCCGGCATCCAACGATACGCCAGTCTCGGCGTTCCAGTTGAGTGGAAATTTAATGGCATTTTGAGTGATCGTCTTGGGTTTCTTGGGAAAGAAATTTTTTATAACGTTGACTTGAATGACGACGGGGTGATTGGCGATGCTATCGTTAAACAATTTGCGTCTAGTTCTACCTCAACAATTTACCGAACAGCTAGCGGTGTAATTTATATCTCTAGCAACAATGATTTGAATTTTGGCGATTTTCTTGACAAGTCGGCCTTAAGACTTTATCTGCCCGATAACGCGCCTGACAAGATCGATGCTTGCATCCGAACTGCCGAAGGCATTTTTGTGTTCAGATCTGATGTACAAGCCAATAGTCAGATTACCCATTCAAAGGAAACATTTGTTTCTGGCGCAAGCGGTTTGACGAGTGTCGACATTACTGCGCTCCCGGCGCAAGACCTCATACAGGCTGAAATTTTATATGGAATTGATATCGACGGCAACGAGCGACTCGGTGGGGTTATTAGTCGGGTGATTTTCGGTGCTCAAGGAGGGGAGTCCTATCCCGCGATAACAATGCAGGATACCGGACTCTACCAACTCGACATTGGTGGGGATAACGATGGTCCGTCGCCGAATGTCCTAATTGCTGCACGAGGGGCAAGTTATGAGACCGGTGATAACCAACCTTTCTCCGATGTCTATTTTCTGAAGAACGCACAAAACAGTGTCAATACATTTTGGAATGTGCCTAATTATGGGCTGAGACGTTCAGCAACCGTCATTGGGCAGGGTATTTTTGATAACAATCCTATCAATGCGATCGATATTGTGATCAAGGATGCTCCGAGGGAAGGAGCTCCTGGGCTAACTAATTACTACGTAGTGAGTTTTGACAGTTCTGGTTTTACTGCCAAACCGAATGGAACACTACTTTCGCCGTTCGCCTTATACAATCAAGAATTGAAGATTGGAACAGATCTTACTGCTGACGGCTGGATAGGAGATACAGTATCAAAGATCGCATCTAGCGATACATTTGGCATCTATGAGTTAAACCATTCAGGGTCGATTGTTGTTACGGACGACGGTACGTGGGTCGACGAGGATCCCGATACACCGGATGTTCAGCTCAGCACAAATTTTCTTTCCCTTAAGAATTCCAGCGGATCCAATTGGCTCCCCTATGGCTGGAAGGTAACGCCTGCCGCTGGGAATCTGTTCAATCTGAGTTCGTCGGCAGATCGTGCTGTCGTTAAGCAAGTAGCGTTCAATCCTGATGACACATTGAATGTATATCTATCGCGCACGATGACGAGTGCGAAGGGTTCAACTAACGTTATCTACAATGTGGCGTTCAATTCGGCTGGTGTGACTAAGAATCCTACTGGCACAGTTGTTCCCATGGCTGAGTTGTTTGTTACTGAAATGCAAAAGTCACTTGATATCAACGGTGACGGTTTTGTTGGAGCGCCTTTCACAGCGGTTTCGCTCACTCAAAAGCTGGCCGTACCTAATCAATTGGATACAAATGTTATTAATCAAGAAATTTGGAGCATTTCTGCGAAGGTATTCAAGTCTGGAAACAGTAGCGGCAACGGTATAGCTAATCTTTCAGTGGAGGGTAGCGCACTAACACTCTTTGAAACTAGAACATCCACCAAGAATAGTAATTTTTTGTCAAACGGCGATCCTAAAGGCATATCTGCTCACCAGTTGCCTGGTGGAAGCCAAAGTTTTATCTATGATTTTTTCGTTCTAAACTCAAAGTTTTCGAAAAAACCATATTTTGTTTTAATCTGTAAAGACACTCAACTTACTAGAAAGCTCTTAGTACTCGGCCCTGACAATAATTATGGCTTCGATAAAGCTCCTGAATTTGCGCCGACGTTTAGGACTACGATAGGCGCTGACCCTAGATTTGTTGGTTCAGGGGATTTTAATGGCGACGGCCATAGCGACGTAGTCATCATCAATCCTAGCGGCATACAGATTTTCAGAAGTGATGGTCGTGGAAAGTTAGCCAATTTGCAGACAATCAATGGATCTACTTTGAGTACGCCTTTTTATGGTAGCGCTGCTTACGCGGCGATTTGTGATGCGAATGGCGATCGTAGGTCCGATTTAGTTGTCATTGCCAACTCGAATGACAGCGAGATATTCACATTATTAATTAACAAGAGTGGTCGCCTCGTTCAGCAAGAAGTGGTTGTTCTAGATACCGCTATCAAATACGGTTTGCGATCAAACTATACAGGTATTTCATCTGGTGATTTAAATGCAGATAAACTAGATGATATTGTGCTTACCGGAAATTCTGACAACAGCGTTCTTGTTGTGTTTGGAACTAAACAAGGCTATTCGACCGCAGGTTCGTTTTTTTCGAGCCTTGCGCTAACTGGTATCAACTCGCCACTTCAATCACACATTGTTGACATTAATTTAGATGGCCGGCCTGATGTTGTTGTTTTGGATCGTAGTGCATCTGGTACTTTGCAAGTCGATGCGTTCTTTGGTAAAGGAAACAATACTTTCACCGACGCCCAACGAATCATATCGACTGAAGACCTTCGTAAGCCGACAGAAGATAGAATTTTGACACCTACAAGTATGGGTGAGGTTTCTCTCTCCGTCGGAGATTTCAATAATGATGGCGCGCCAGATCTTGTGATTTCTACAAAAACTGAAAATATTATTTTTTACAACTGTTCGAAATCTGTTACTAGCGGCTCTAGAGTAGACATCACCAATCCTGCTCAGTCTGCATCATTCACAGGACTGATTGATTTTGGCAATCTCGATTCCTATTTATCGAGTATGGAACTTTCGAAAACGGTTGGTTTTCGCGGTAGTATTAATTACACCGATGGCACGCCTGCACCGGTGGCGAGCGTGCCCGATATATCTATCGTGGGCGTTCCTCAAGATTTTTCAATGAATTTGGCATTTGGTTCGCCTTAGAATGTTCTTGCTGGATTGCTGGATTGCTGGATTGCTGGATTGCTGGATTGCTGGATTGCTGGATTGCTGGATTGCTGGATTGCTGGATTGCTGGATTGCTGGATTGCTGGATTGCTGGATTGCTGGATTGCTGGATTGCTTTTTGATTTTTCTATTTAGAAGCATTAATTCAGTTTTTTCTTGGCTACGGGCGCATCAATGAACTGAGCGCTATTCGTCGTTCAACACCTTTGTCCGATAACACGACACTAAATGCTTCTATTCTTTTTAGTATTAGGTTGGATGACACTTCGGCTCCCACCTTTAATTCTCGGGTGGGCTTGCCCTCTAAAGCGATAATGGCGATGCTTTCGTTAGGGCTTTTAGCGTGGATGATTCCTGTCAGCTTTACCCCCTGAGGATTAACTGATTCAGTACTTCCGCCAAACAGATTGGCCGCAGCAGTCATCTCCGGCAGCGCACGCTCTACTGGTTCAGGCACGATCAATGGTCGTGTGGCTGGCGCCATCCACTGCAATAGCCAGTAGGTGATAGATGCGCACAGCGTCAGAAACAATAAAAAACTGGAAATAATCGGCAGCCGTTTCATCGTATCTCGCCTCATCGCACTAACTGATTGATCTCGATAATAGGCATTAGCACCGCCAGTACGATCAGTAGAACGACAACACCCATCGTCAGGATCAGCATCGGTTCGAGCAAGCCAGCAATCGTTAGCGCGCGTCGCTCTAAATCTTGCGCTTGCATTTGCGCCGCGCGATCAAGCATGGCGGGTAATTCACCCGTGGCTTCGCCCGCCCGAATCATGTGAATCAGCATGGGCGGAAAGTTGTGCTGTTCGCCGAGCGCTCGCGCCAGACTCACGCCTTCACGCACGGCATTGGTTGCTTCATCGACTTGCTGGCGCATCGCCATATTCGATAACGTATCGCGGCTAGTGTGTAGCGCGCGCAAGATCGGCACGCCCGCGCTGGTGGTAATCGCGAGTGTGCTGGCAAAGCGCGAGGTATTTAGGCTGCGCTGAAACCGGCCAATCATGGGCGCTCGCAATAACCAGCGGTGCCAGCGTAATTTGCGCTCGGGGTCACGAAGGCTGCGACGCCACAGTGTGAATGTAGTGATCGCCACCAAGGCCACAAGCCAACCCCATTGCCTGACGAAACCAGACAGCGCAAGCATGATGGTGGTTAGTAGCGGTAGCTGCTGTTTGGTGCTGGCAAATACCGACACAATCTGTGGAACTACGTAGGTGAGCAAAAAAATCACGATCGCGAATGCAACCACGGTGACGATAGCGGGGTAAGTAAACGCGAGGCGCAGTTTTTGTACCAGCGCGTTGCGGCCTTCGATGTAATCCGCCAAGCGCGACAGAACGGTCGGCAGCTTGCCGGTCTGCTCACCTGCGCTGACCAAGGCACGATAAATATCCGCAAAATCTTTCGGGTGATTCGCAAGTGCATCTGACAGAGATGAACCACCCATCAAGTCAGATCGGATCGCAGCGGTCAGCTCGCGCAGGTAAGGGCGCTCGG
Source organism: Burkholderiales bacterium (assembly GCA_026399895.1). Classification (GTDB taxonomy): domain Bacteria; phylum Pseudomonadota; class Gammaproteobacteria; order Burkholderiales; family Burkholderiaceae_D; genus Pernthalerella. Next base: position 40,781 of record JAPLQC010000084.1, on the reverse strand, counting down.
CCTGCTCCATCAGTGCATCAAAGGCTTGTTCCATCGGTAGATTCGAACCGAGTAGCGAGGCTAATTGCCTTGTAAACAGCGCGAGCTCGACAGTCGAAAGTTTGTCGCCAAAGCGGAATGCGCGTCGCTCACCTGAAGCGGCCTCGGCACCGATCAGCTCAAGTGCTAGTGGTACTAAACCACGCGCACGCAAATCAGAGCGTGCTGCGCGCGGGCTGTCTGCGCGCAAGACCCCTTTGCTGGTGGCGCCGGTGGCATTCACGGCTTCGTATCGAAAGGCAGGCACGCATTACTCCTTGGTGACCCTGAGCAGCTCGGCTTCGGTGGTTGTGCCATCACGCACCCAGCGCTCGCCATCTTCGTGCATGGTGCGCATACCGTCACGCAGTGCGGTGTCTCGAATGCGTGCCTCGGATGCGCGGTCATGAATCTGTGCTCGAATTTGATCGGTTGTGAGCAGTAGTTCGTAGATACCGACTCGACCGTGATACCCAGTACGTGCGCATTTGTCGCAACCGACTTCGTGCCATTGGCTGCCATCAAAGCGCTTGCAGTGTGAGCACAGTTTGCGCACCAGACGCTGCGCCAGTACACCGATTAATGAGGACGATAACAAAAACGGCTCGATCCCCATATCCAACAAGCGTGTGATGGCGGCCGGGGCATCATTGGTGTGCAAGGTTGCCAGCACCAGGTGGCCGGTGAGTGAGGCTTGCACGGCGATCTGTGCGGTCTCCAAATCGCGGATTTCGCCAATCATGATCACATCCGGGTCTTGCCGAAGAATAGCGCGCAGGGCTTTCGCAAAACTCATATCAATACGCGCATTAACCTGGGTCTGGCCGACGCCGGGCAGCTCGTATTCGATAGGGTCTTCTACGGTCAGTACGTTGGTGGTGGGCGTGTTGAGTTGAGTCAGCGCCGCATATAGCGTAGTGGTTTTACCCGAGCCCGTTGGGCCGGTGACCAAGACAGTGCCGTGCGGTTGCGAGATCAGCTGATCAAACTGTATGCGGGTGCCGTCACTCATGCCGAGCTGTTGCAAGTCCATACGCCCGCCTTCTTTATCTAGAAGGCGTAGCACGGCTCGCTCACCATGGCCAGTGGGCAGGGTGGAAACACGGACATCCACTGGTTTACCACCTACGCGCAAAGTGATACGGCCATCTTGTGGCAGACGCTTCTCGGCGATATCCAGCTGCGACATGATCTTGATGCGCGAGATCAAAGCGGCATGAATGCCTTTTTTGGGGCGGACGACATCGCGTAGCCGACCATCAATCCGAAAGCGTACGATAGAGATTTGCTCAAAGGGCTCGATATGAATATCCGAGGCACCCTCGCGCAGTGCTTGCGTTAGCAGTGCATTGATCATGCGAATCACCGGCGCATCATCAGCCGCTTCAAGCAAGTCTTCAACGGCAGGCATTTCTTGCATCAGTCGTGCAAGGTCGAGATCCGACTCGACTTCGCCCACCACTTGCGCGGCATCGCCACCACTGCTGGCGTAGGCTTTTGCGATCGCTTGCTCGAGTTGTTCACGCGATAGAGTATTGACGCGCACTCGGCCAAATCGGCGGCTGATCTCGGCTAATGCTGCTGCTGGTGTTACCTCGGATACCCAGACATCAACCGACCCATGCGGCGCTCCTGCCTGTGCCAACACGCCAAAATCGCGCGCAAATGAAAATGGCAGCAGGCGGGGGTCTTGCATCACTGCGCTCATGGCTGTTTAGTGGCCTTATTTGCGTTCATCATCGATCGAGCGTTGCTCGATGCGTGGTGGTTCAACCTTGAAGGTCTCGGGCGCGGGTAATGGTTTGGTCGACGAAAAATCCGTGACCGGTGTGGCTCGATTAAACAAAACGCCACCAACCGGCTTGCCTCCCTCGATCGGGGGAAGTTGCGGTATCTCAGTCGCTGGTAAAAGAATATTAGGGACAGGCTGCACGTTGGATTGTGCGTGCCGAATATAGTCATAGCGATCGCTGGTCAGCGCGATACTCTGTTGATCGTTGCGGATGATATTCGGGCGCAGGAAAACCATCAGGTTGGTCTTGGTACGTCGCTTGGATTGATATCGAAACAGATAGCCTAACAGCGGCAGGTTTCCCAGCCCCGGTACTTTTTCGATAGAGTCAGTGACCGTATCTTCAATTAACCCACCCAACACGATGATCTGTCCATCATCGACCAGTACGTTGGTATCGATCGAGCGCTTACTGGTAATTAGACCGGATGCCGTGGACTGCTGGATGTTAGATGTCTCTTGGTAGATCGCCATCTTGACGGTGCCGCCTTGTGAAATAGTGGGGCGTACGCGCAGTGAGAGACCAATATCGCGTCGCTCAATTGTTTGAAACGGGTTGATACTGGCAGTACCACCCGAGGCCGCAGTAGTAAATTGGCCGGTGATGAAGGGGACGTTTTGGCCCACCATGATGCGTGCTTCTTCATTATCAAGCGTGATCAGGTTCGGCATCGACAAGATATTTGCCTTGGTTTCTGTTTCCAGTGCGCGGGCGAGTACACCGAGCCCAAGCTGACCATTGGCATTTTGCTTGGCCAGTAAGACAGAGAGCCCGTTGCCCGGCGGCAGTGGCGTATTACTTGAAGAGAATGCGGTAGTGGCCTGCTGTATCAAGTTGTCGCCGCCCATGCTAAATCCAGTCAACACGCCGACTCGATAACCAGAGCCACTATCACCGGATAACCCCGCCCACTGCACACCGAGTTGAGCGGCCTTATCAGCGCTGATCTCGACGATTAATGACTCGACATAGACCTGCGCGCGACGCGCGTCAAGCTGATCAATGATGACGCGTAGATTCCGATATACCCTTTCATTCGCAGTGATGATCAAGGTATTGGTACTTGGGTCAGCTTGAATAAAACCCGCCGTTCCTCCTGTTGGTAGCGGCGCTTGGATCGACGGTGCCGACACTGATGCGGCCTGCAGCGCACTCCCGGATGCGGCGGCGGGTGCTACCTGCATGGAAGGCATTCCTGATGGGCTAGTCATTGTCGAGGGCGTAGCGCCTGATTCGCTTGCGACTACTGCGCGAAGTACCTGTGCGAGCTTGGTCGCCTCTGCATTACGTAGGTAGACCACATGCACATTACCGGGAAGCGCGGTTGGTTGATCGAGCTTGGCAATAAGCGCGCGCGCCAGCGCTGCACGCGCTGCATTCGGCGCGCGAATAATCAATGAATTGGTACGAGCATCGGCCAACACCATGATCCGGCTTGGCTCAATCGTGGCTCCTGCCATCGCACTACTCTCGAGCAGTCGATTGATGGTGACTGCCAAGTCCATCGCAATCGCATGTTCCAGCCGAACGATATCGAGTTCGGCGTTTGCCGGCGTATCCAGCGTGGCAATGATGCGGGACAGACGCTTGAGATTATCTGCATAGTCAGTAACTACCAGTGTGTTATTCGAGGTATCGGCAGCGATGGTGTTGTTCGGCGAAATAAGTGGCCGTAGTACGGCCACAAGCCCGGTAGCATTTTGATGGTTCAATGAAAAAATCTGAGTGGCGACCTGATCGCCGCGCAGCTTGCCAATCTGTACGGGAGAGGCCTGTAGTTTTGCATCTACTTCTGGCACAACCTTGACGTAATTCGGTGTCCTGACCAGCGCAAACCCCTGCAGCCGGAGCACCGAGCTGAGTAATTCGAACGCTTGTGCTTTGTTTAGCGGTTTTTCCGACACCAAATTGATGGTGCCTTTGACCCGTGGGTCGATCACGAAGGTATTGCCGGTGTAATGCCCGATAGCGCGCACCACGGATTCAATGTCAGCCCCCACAAAATTCAAAGTGGCTGTTGATTGATTGGGTTCCTGTGCCTGCGCGCAAGCGAGCGCGAGCCAGAGAAACGCCAGATAGGGCAAAGTTTTTTTCATTGGAATTCGAGTGCCGTGACAATTCGTTGACCAAGCTGACGACGCTGCCCGAGAAGACCGAGTAAGCCAGCCAGTTGTGCTTCATGCCCCGCTTGTGCCCATGCCTCCCCGGCGAACTGCAAGCGACCATTCACGATGCGACCGCGACCTTCAAGCATGAGTGGCCCCGACAAGCTTTGCAGATTGAGCTTTGCATCGCGTCCGAACCAGTCAAACTGCAGACGGTATGCACCCAAAGGCTTGATCGGCGACAAGGCTGATGAGACCTGCGTCAGCTCGACTTGCACTCGACCGGTGGTGAGCCACTCGCGATCCGTGCGGGTCAGTGTTAGCGCTGGCCAGACGATCTTCATGACGCCGGCGGGTTGCAATGTATTCATCGGCGCGCCCAGCGCGGCCAGCCCATCCGCTGGCAGGCTGATACTGCCGGCGCCAATCTCTAAGCGCACCCAGGTACCTCGAATCGTGATGGGAGCGGATGTCAGTGCCTGGTTTTCCAGACTGATATCGACTATGCCGAGTAGCATCTGTGGCGAGATTCGCCAAACGCAGCGACCGGGTAGTAAGGGCGCGAGTACCTCGTCACGCCCAGCAGCGGCACCGATGACGCCAGAACCCCGCCACAGATTGCCCTCCACATCCGCGAGCGAGAAGCGGCCATTACTCTGTTGATCGATCAGCGGCACCAGCCACACGGCGGGCATAGTGCTCAGTGCAGTGATCGCAACCGTCAGCAAGCCCCCGATCAGCCACAGCAGCGCACGAATCATGGTGATTATCGAAGCCAACGCAACGCGACCGTGGCATCAACCCGATCGACACTTTCCTTGGCATTGACACTCGCCTCAGCGACCGACCAAGCTTGCTCGCGCTGCATTCGCACCAACCAGTTCGTGAGCGCGTTGAAAGATACATCAGCCCAACGTAGGCGTACCAACTCATCCGAAACCTCCAGTGTGGCCGGTTTGATGCCGGCGTCGGCAAGGCTGCGCTCCAGCCTTGCTCGATCAGCCTTGGGGCTTACAGCTTTCGGTGGCGGTGATGCGTTACCAAGTTGCTTGGCCAGTGATTGAATTTGTGCGCGGTCGGCACGTAACTGCGGTAGTAATTGCTGCCAGTAGTGACGACCGTCGAGCGCGGGATTAATCAGCGCAAAATAAATCACCCCAAGTACAAGCGTTGCTATAGCGGTAAGCAGAAGTCCTTGCTCACGCGCCGTGCGCTCGACCCAGAATTTATGGTCCCTCAGGCGTTGCATTACAAATGCTTTACTTGCCATAGCAGGGGATCCGTCGGTGATGGTGTGAGTTGAAGTTCGCGTGCAGCGAGCGGGCTACGCATCGCCGCCAGCGATACCTGCGCAGCTTTTTTGAGCTTGATAGTGAGCGTGCCGTCGCGGTACTCCAAGGCGTCGATTGCGCGCAGATCATTGCCTGCCTCTCGCCAAACTTCGCCCAGTGCTGCTGCTAGAACTACGAAATCTGATGTGTTTAGCTGACCCGAGGCTTGGCGCGAGGCTGCGATTTTTTGTTTTAGTTGCGCCAGCGGGTCGAGCACCACGGTTTCATTCGGAAAACTACGCCGATAGATTTCGGTGATCTCATCGCGTAGTTGCAGGCCTTCGCTCCGGAGTCGCCACCAATCAGTGTTTAGGGCGGCAATATTGAACAGCGACACGGCTGCTGCCAATGCAAGCGGCCAGCGCCATTCGCGCCACGGGAAGGCCGCACGCTGCTTGCCTTCAAATGCGCTGATCAAATCAACAGATACCCTCGCGCTAGCCGCGATCCAATCGCTCCATTGCTGCTCGATCAGCGTGATCTGGCTGAGTTGCTGTGTGTCGATCCATTTGTCAAACAAGCTAACTTGTGATGCAGGTACCGATAGCTGCACTGGACGATTCGCTGCCAGCGTCGCGAGTAGTTGCGCGACGGCGCTGGGTAGCTGCATCTCATCATCGATTTCCACCGCTAATCCAATACCCTCATGATCGGATAGCCGAAGCGCAAGCTCGTAGCGTTGTCCGTACTGGAATAGCGCTGCTGATAGATGCGCGTTCGGGGAAGGCAAGCAAAGCGATATCGGCAACACATGAACATGTCGTGCGCCAGAATTCCTCAGCGCGTCAATCCAACTTTTTAACCAGGCCCGATCGCAGACGGCGATCAGCCTTTGCCCATCGGCCTCTGCGCCAGCCGCAATTGCGCACTCTGCAGTATCGCCAATCACAAACTCTTCAATCAGCGACGGTAGGGCTGCCCGCAGACGCGTTGCAGACAAGGGTGGCACCGCAACGCGCAGTAAGGTGACATCGCTTGCAGCCAGTAACAGCACGACTTCCGATACCTGCGTCACCTGCGGCGCAAGCTCGCTGAGTGAGGCAGTCGCGGTTCTTAATGGGCGGCCGCGCATCGCCAATGCCAAGGCCAGCGGCATAGTCTGAATGCCACTCGTGCCTTGCTTGGCGGTCGTGTCGCCAACGTGAATTGCATTGGTCGCATTGATAGCGTCGGAAGCGTTGGCAGCGTTATTACCATTGGTCGCACCAGTTCGCGCAGGCAAGCGCAAGTAGAGCGTGTCGTTTATTTTTTTGATTGGCATTTACAACTCTCTTACCCAAAGCAAGCGCGTTGCCGTAGGTTGTCGTTCGACCAGCGCTTCGATCTCCAGCTTGGCGCTGCGTATCGTTACAGCGCCGTTCACCAAGAAGTAGTTACTCGTGACGCTCAGGCTACCGTCATCCAAATTTTTTGCTTGATCAGGAAGGCGCTTGGCGAGATCTGCCACCGCTTGAAATGCAGTCTGCCGACGGCTATTTGCGACGGCGCTCGCATCTGCTAACGATAGCCCGGGTACCCGCGCGGCCATTACCTCGGGGCTGGCACTGTTGATATTGAGCGGTGTGGCGGCAGGCAGGATGACTGTTTGGGAGCGAATAGCGTTAATCATCTGCGGTGTACATCCCGGCACCGCGAGCAGGTCATCCAGTTGTACAAAGCTGATCGCTCGAACTACATCGGCTTGTGAATTCAATGAAGCACGTGCGGCAGCCACCATCTGCTGCGCAATCACCTTGGCTAGCGCTGGATCTTGACGCAGCGAAGTGAGCAGACGAGCAAAGGCTTCAAGTGCTGACTGATTGATACCTTCTTGCTTGGCGAGATCGGATAAATCAATCAGGTTCGTCAGGTTGAAGCGGCCCTGCGCATCTTGAATCGAACCGGAAAGCACGGCGCTGCCGGCACCTCCGCTGGCCGTGGCAGACTCAACATACTGGTCGAGCCGAGTGGGGGCCAAGGGTATCGCCCATGGTTCATTCAGTTCATCGATCTTAGAGTTGCGGCCATCCTCGCGCAGAATCAGTCGTGCCCAGTCCAGCGCGCCTCGCAGTACCCACTGCTTCTGTAGTTGCAGTCGTTGGTTCTCAATCGAGCGCACTTGTAATTGCTGCTGCCAGAATAAGCTCGCAACAATCGTCACCGCCAGTGTGGTGAGTAATAGCGCAGTCACTACGGCAACGCCGCGCTGTAGCCTAGGGCTACGATGCAATCGCCTCATACCGATCCCAGCATGAAGATTTTGGTCATGCTCGCCGCTCTGCCGGGTAGTTGTAGCGAAACCTCCAAGCCACGCCAGATCGTTTGCGGCGCCGTGGTACCGGTTTCCGGGCTCATGAGTGAGCCGCGTGAAACTATCGGGTTGCTCATCTGCTGCCAGGCGCGCCAGCCACGGCCATCATCCGCCCATACACGTAGCGTCATCTGCTGCACATTGCTTTGCAGCTTGACTGCAGCCGCAGTACCCGTCTGCGCGACTTGCCAGTAGCGCTTCAATTGATTGAGGTCGCGGGTTGGGGCTGATTCTTCTCGAGTAAGCAAACCCTCTCGCCAGCGCCACGTGACGAGTTGCAATGCACCGGGCTGTGCTTCCGGTTGTAATCTGCGTGACAGTGTGACTCGGTTAGCATCGATCAGGAGCGGGGCGGCACCCGCCAAGGTGTTGCTGTCGACGGTATTGGCGCAATCGACCTGTAGTTGTGCAAATGCCAGTTGCAAGCCGCGTGTTTGTATTAATTCCTGATTCAGCGCGAGACGCGCACGGGTGATCGCATCCAAGCCGCGCCAACCCAGCATCGAGATAAAGCCAAGTACCGCGATTGCCACCATCAGCTCGACCAGAGTCAGCCCTTTGCAAAGACGTTCATATCGCATTGGGCACCACCTGCGACAGCATCAACACACGTCGACCAGTTGTATCCAGCACCGATACTTCAACTCGCACTCCGGCGTGTTTGCCGTGATGGACGGCACGTTTGCCGGCGATGGGCCCGGGCCCCGCTGCATGATCCCCCACGTCAAGAACGTCATCCTGGCATCGGCTGACCAAGTGGCCATCATCGCGACGCGCAGGTCGCTACTGTTTTGCGTCAGACTACCGATGGCGCGCAGGCAAGCGGCCAAGGCGGTGCCGACAATCACCAAGGCAACCAACACTTCGAGTAGGGTGAACCCCGGGGCCGGTGCGCGCATCTCAGTCAACCTCAAAGTTACCGATGCCATCGGCACGTATCACCACACGGGTGGACGCTGTACCCAGGCTGAGGGTAAAGATTTTGTCGACCGGCTCACGACCAAACACAATACGAAGCGGTAGCGGGCTACTGCTTGCAGAATCAAGCCAGAAGTTCATTGGCGTGATGCGGTAGGTTCGCTCACGCAACAGCTCATCGCCTAGCAAGGGGCGCCACTCATTCGCTTGTCGAATCAGAAATCGGTAGCGCGTGCTGTCGGATTCAAAAGCAATCGCCTGATTCCGCACAATGGCTTCATCGCGCGCGAGTTGCATCAGTAGCGCAATTCTGCGTGCTTCGTTATAGAGCATCTGGCGTGGACTAGGACTCGCGTTCAGTACAACCGCGCCGAGCGTAATGCCGACGATGACCAGCACCACCAGCAGCTCTAGTAGCGTGAAACCACGCTGCTCCGCATACGGCTGGCAACTAGGTTTAGTCCATCCAGGAACCAATGTCCGCATCCACGCCGATACCGCCCGGCTTGCCGTCAGCACCATAAGAGAAAATATCGACTTCACCGTGCAAACCCGGTGCCAGATATTGGTAGGGGTTACCCCAAGGGTCTTTGTTAAGCCTGTCAACATACCCGCCGGTTTTCCAGTTTGGCGTCAATGGCGCCACTGTTGGACGCGTGACTAGCGCTTGCAGTCCTTGCTCAGTAGTGGGGAAGCGCTGGTTATCTAGGCGATACAGCTTGAGCGATTGCATTAGCGTAGAAATATCCTGCTTGGCTGCGAGCACGCGCGCATCATCTGCACGCCCCATCAGACGTGGCACCAATAAAGCCGCGAGTACGCCCATGATCACCACCACCACCATGATTTCGATCAAGGTGAATCCCCGACGATGAACCATCGATCCCACCGGCGCCCGCACCGGTGCTTGCACGGCCACATGCACTGATGCTTGCATCGGCTTGGGATTTTGTTTCACCTGATCAATCTGAATAACAAGGCGTAACACGGTATCGATGAGCCCTTGTAAAAAGCGACTAGAAAAAGATTTGTAGTCAGCGGGAATACGAAATCTTGCGAGCAGAAATTTTTAAGCGAACTATGTTTGATCGACCGAAAGCTGAAAGATTCCTAGCGACGATTTACGCATCGCATCAGGTTTTACCATGGTGCATTTAGGTAGGTGCTGCGCAATATCAGGGCAATGACGCGCAGATTAGATGCGTGCTGTGGATTCGGCGCCACAGAACGCCATGGAAATCACTACGCGCACCGAAATCAGTGGTTTCAATGTGCTGGCACTCTAATTGCAAAGAGGGACTCAGAGGCGGAAAGTCGTGAGGCTACGAAAAGCAAGCGCAATCGTCGCTTTTAAAGAATGCGCTTTCTGCTTACTGAGTAACTCTCGCAATGGAGAAATAGCTATGCTGAAAGTATCAAGCCATTTGACAATACCCAGGCGTCGCCCCGTCGGAACGTCGCTGGTAAATTCACCCAACCAGTCGCGTCGCTCACCCGAACTAAGAACGCTACCGCATCAAAGTGCTCGCTACCTGAGTGGGCACAGTGATACCAGCGATGCCTCAAGCGTATCCAGTTTCAACCAGCAACTGTTTGAGTGGGCCAAAGCACGCACAACAGCGATCACGGTTGACGTAAATCGGCTGGATGACAAACCGGAGCTTACGGATACCGTGCTGCTTACCCCGTGGCGAACGGTTCTGGTGCCCAAGCCGCGCATCGAAGCACTAAAGACATTTGCCTACTACTACTGCTCGCCGTCGATCTGTATGTGGAATATCGGCTACGGTCGCCCGGTCGCGAATTGCAATCCGTATGACATCAATCCGGGAGCAATTGATCATGAACGTAGTAGTCGACGGCCAGGGCAGGGGCGCTTCGATTCGGTTGCTCGGGGTGCCTATGGCAATCGAAATTTCAAATACCTATGGGCGATTGATCATGCGGGCATGCATATCGCCCGAGAGATGACGCCTTGCAAGCTGAGTTCGCGCGGCGTCATCACCCACTCTATTTTGGTGGATCAGGGCATCATCGGTGGTGAGCTATTTTTTGATCGGGACGATCCAACCAAAGTCTTCATGAACTTCGGTTCTGCGCGGCTGCCGATGCGCGATGTCAGGGAGGCCGAGCATGCCGCGGAGTTTTTATTAGCGCTGGATTACCGCACCGTGGTAGCGATGATTCCTAATCGCGATTTGCAGCAATCTCCGTACGGCATGAGTGATCGCTACGGCCCACACGTGCAAAATATGGTGTTCAAACTGGAAGAGTAGCGGCGTTGGAACCCGAGTAAGCGCAACGGAAAATCCGCAACCCATAAGGTACAAAGCATTAGGCGCAACGCAAAACCGACAAGGTACAAGTCACAAGGCACAACATCAGTCGTTGTTTTGCTGAATGTGCTTAGTCGGAGAGTATCTGCTCGATAGCGAGACCAATAGAAAAAACGCGCGCATCCGCCATCGCTGGCGCGCTGATCATCAGGCCGACCGGCAAGTCGCCTGTACGTTGGCAGGGTAGCGACAAGGAACAACCATCGAGCAGATTGATTAGCGAGGGATTGCGTAGCAGGAGTCGATTCACATCGAAGAAGGTTTCTTCGGAGGCGAGCAGCGCCTCGGTACGCGGCGCGACGATCGGTACGGTTGGCATCAACATCGCATCGAACCCGCTCAAGGCTTGCTCGACACGCGCAATCCAGTCTTTGCGCGCAGCCAATAAGCGCTGAAAATCTTGTTCGGTATATTTCTCGCCCGCGCGAATTCGCGTTGCTACCAGTGAATCGTACTGATCTGCATGGGTCGCTAACAGTTTGTGATGCCAACGCCAGGATTCGATTTGCGGAAAGCGATTGATATCGCGCGCCTCTCCAAACATTTTCATCGGCACTTCAACCATGGTTGCGCCAGCAGCAGAAAGCCTGGATAAAGTCATGGTGAAAGCCCGCGCCACCGTGTCGTCGATGTCATCCATCACCAAATCTTCGGGCACTGCAAACTTCAAGCCCGATAAAGACACGGCGTCGGGGGCCAGCGCTTGATCGGCGATCAGGCTATCGACCAACAAACAATCAGCGACATTGCGTGCGATCGGTCCGATCGAATCCAGCACCGGCGCGAGTGGGAGGGCGCCTGTGGTGGGTACCCGCTGCATGGTGGGTTTGAACCCAACCAAGCCACAGAGTGCTGCCGGGATACGCACTGAACCGCCCGTATCCGACCCCAGTGCTGCTACACAAATGCCAGCGCCCACCGATGCCGCAGCGCCTGATGAAGAGCCGCCGGTGATGCGGGTGGCATCTAAAGGATTGGCCGGCGTGCCGTAATGCGGATTAACACCCACCCCGGAAAAACCAAACTCGGTCATGTTGGTCTTGCCGATGATTGCAGCACCGGCATTCCGTAATCGCGCGACCACGGTAGCGTCGCTCGCCGCTGCGGGATGGCCATCCAGCACGACAGAACCCGCCATCGTGGTGTCACCCGCGACATCAAGTAAGTCCTTGACGGATACCGGCAGTCCCGCCAGCGCCGACTGCGGCTGCCGGGACATCCGCATCACATCCGCGTGGGCGGCGGCTTTGAGTGCCTCGTCACGATAGATACGGGTAAACACCGAGGAAGACTGCTCGGCGAGGTCGAGACTCGCATGTACGAGTTCGTACCGGTTCTGGTCATTAAGCGAGGCGATATCCATCGGTACCATGATTGAACGAGTGGGTGGGCAAGATAGCATGTTGGGGCAAGCCTGCGGCGGCCGTTAAGTGGGGGTGGGCAAGGTATAATTTTGGAATCCGATTCACCCGCGCGTAAGGCCCTGAATTTTCTCGGTCTAGCCGCTCGCGATACACCTTCTCAGCCATGCTCATCCTCCCGGGCGCCAATGCCCTGTCCGCGTTTCGTATTCAACGTCTGTTAGCACAACTGAAAGAGTTTGAGCCGGCAATTACGGGCATCAGTGGGCGTTTCCTGCATTTCGTTGATAGCGCCAGCGCGCTCAGTGAGCAAGACACCCAGCGGCTGACGGCCATGCTGACTTATGGCGAGCCTTTCGAGGGGCAAATCGACGGCGAGCAGTTCATTGTGCTGCCACGCTTTGGCACCATCTCCCCATGGGCGAGTAAGGCAACTGATATTGCCCATAACTGCGGCATGGCGCAGATCCACCGTATCGAGCGCGGTATTGCTTACGGCGTGCAGCTGAAAACCGGTCTGCTGGGCAAGGCCAAACAACTCGACGCTCAAAAGGCTAACGCCATCGCTGCGCTGTTGCACGACCGCATGACCGAAACGGTTGTTCGCAGCCCCGATCAGGCGCAGCCACTGTTTCAAGAGCTGGCACCGCAGCCACTGGCGTTTATCGACATCATTGCTGGTGGTCGCGGCGCGCTGATAGATGCCAACCAGACGCTCGGCCTTGCCTTGTCGGACGATGAGATCGATTACTTGCTCGATGCGTTTAATCACGCCGGCCGTAATCCGACCGACGTCGAGCTGATGATGTTCGCCCAAGCGAATAGCGAGCACTGCCGCCACAAAATTTTTAATGCCGATTGGACCATCGATGGCGAGCCGCAGCAGCGCTCGCTGTTTTCGATGATCAAGAATACTCATCAGCAGCAGCCTAAAGGCACCGTCGTTGCATATGCCGACAATGCCTCGATTATCGAAGGCGCGCAGGCGATGCGGTTCTACCCCCGTGCCGATCAGGGCATGACGTATCTGCCATCGGAGGAATTAACGCATATCCTGATGAAGGTCGAGACGCACAACCATCCGACCGCTATCTCACCGTTTCCCGGTGCCTCAACCGGTTCGGGTGGCGAGATTCGTGATGAGGGTGCGACGGGTCGAGGCGCCAAGCCAAAGGCAGGTCTGAGCGGTTTCAGCGTATCGAATTTGATGATCACCCATGCGGTACAGCCATGGGAAAACGCGCGCGATGTCACACAAGCAGCGGATCAGCGCACGGGTCATGGTGACTCGTCGATTACTGGCAAGCCTGAGCGCATCGCCTCGCCCTTGCAGATCATGATCGACGGCCCGCTGGGTGGCGCAGCCTTCAACAATGAATTCGGTCGCCCGAACCTCACGGGTTACTTCCGTAGCTACGAACAGAACGTAGCGGGTACCGTTTACGGTTATCACAAGCCCATCATGATTGCGGGCGGTCTGGGCAATATATCATCGCTGCATACTCATAAAAACCCGCTGCCGGTCGGTAGTTTGTTGGTACAGCTCGGCGGCCCTGGCATGCGGATTGGCATGGGTGGTGGCGCTGCATCGTCGATGGCAACGGGTACCAACACCGCGGATCTGGATTTTGATTCGGTACAACGTGGTAACCCAGAGATTCAACGACGCGCACAAGAAGTGATCAACGCCTGCTGGGCGATGGGTGAGCACAATCCCGTATTGTCGATTCATGATGTTGGTGCGGGTGGTTTATCCAATGCCTTTCCAGAGCTGACGAATGATGCGGGGCGCGGTGCCTTGTTCGATTTGCGTAAAGTACCGCTGGAAGAAAGCGGCCTCGCACCGAAAGAAATCTGGAGCAATGAATCACAAGAACGCTATGTGATGGCGATTGCGCCGGAGAGCTTGCCGCTGTTTAGCGCATTGTGTGAACGTGAGCGTTGTCCGTTTGCAGTGGTGGGTACCGCTACTGAAGAGCGACAGCTGCGGGTGATCGACCCTCAGCATGACAACACGCCGGTGGATATGCCGATGGATGTGCTGCTCGGCAAACCACCCAAAATGCATCGTGATGTAAAACGCCAGCAGCGCACAGCACCGGCGCTGGACCTGACCGATATCACGCTGGAGCAAGCCGCTGAGCGCGTGCTGAAGCTGCCGGCGGTGGCTGACAAATCCTTCCTGATCACGATCGGCGATCGTTCTGTTGGCGCGCATACCGTGCGTGATCAAATGGTCGGCCCTTGGCAAGTACCGGTCGCAGACTGTGCCGTGACCACCATGAGCCATGAAGGCTATCTGGGTGAGGCCATGGCGATGGGCGAGCGCACACCGCTGGCCGTACTGGATGCGCCTGCGTCTGGCCGTATGGCCGTGGGTGAGGCGCTGACCAATATCGCGGCTGCCGCAATTACTCAGATCACTGATATCAAGCTTTCTGCCAACTGGATGGCCGCGTGCGGGCAGCCCGGGCAAGACGCGGCGTTGTTCGACACGGTAAAAGCTGTGGGTATGGAACTGTGCCCGGCGCTGGGCTTGTCGATTCCGGTCGGTAAAGATTCTTTATCGATGCGCACCACTTGGAAAGATGAAGCAGGCGATAAGGCTGTCATCTCACCGGTGTCGCTGATTGTGTCTGCCTTTGCGCCGGTGAGCGATGTGCGCGCCACCCTTACGCCGCAGCTGCGTACCGACCTTGGTGATACCGCCCTCATTTTGATTGACCTCGGTCGCGGCAAGAACCGTATGGCAGCGTCAGCGCTAGCGCAGGTGATGCAGCAGCTCGGTGACCACGTGCCGGATGTCGACAGCGCGGATGATCTGCGTCACTTTTTTGAAGCGATTCAGCAGCTGAACCAGCAGCAGATGCTTCTGGCGTATCACGACCGCTCAGATGGCGGTCTGTTTGCGACACTGTGCGAAATGGCCTTTGCCGGGCGCGCAGGCATTACGGTGAATCTGGATATTCTGGTGACTGAAGGCGAGCATGCCAGTGACTGGGGTGATTCTAAAAACTGGGCGAGTCAGGTCGATGTGCGCCGTAATGATCTGACTTTGCACGCTTTATTTGCGGAAGAACTTGGCGCGGTGATTCAAGTACGCGCAGAACAAAAATCTGAGGCGATGAATGTCTTGCGCGAGCATGGCCTTGGCGCGTGCAGCCATATCATCGGCAAACTGAATGATCGTCATGTGATCGAGTTCACGCGTGACGCTAAAGTGATTTATCAACAAGCGCGCTCGGTACTGCATCGCTACTGGAGCGAGACGAGCTGGCGTATCGCTCGCCTGCGTGACAATCCCGCCTGCGCCGATGCCGAGTATGACCGCCTACTCGACGAGACCGATCCTGGCATCTCGCCAAAAATCAGTTTCGACATGGCCGAGGATATCGCAGCGCCCTACATCGCCAGCGGCGTTCGCCCAAGAATTGCGATTTTGCGTGAGCAGGGCGTCAACTCGCACGTCGAGACCGCGTATGTGATGCACAAGGCCGGCTTCGAAGCGGTTGATGTGCACATGAGCGACCTGATTGCAGGCCGCGCGCATCTGAAAGATTTCAAGGGATTGATCGCAGTGGGTGGCTTCTCTTACGGTGACGTATTAGGGGCGGGCGAAGGTTGGTCGAAAACTATTCTGTTCAACCCCTTGCTGTTAGATCAGTTCTCGAAATTTTTTGCGCGTAGCGACAGCTTTGGCCTTGGTATCTGCAACGGCTGCCAGATGATGAGTAGCTTGAAATCCATCATCCCGGGCGCGGAGCATTGGCCGAAGTTCACACGTAATGTGTCCGAGCAATTCGAGGCACGCTTCGCCATGGTCGAAGTGTTGGACTCGCCATCGATTTTCTTTAAAGAGATGCGCGGTACACAGGCGCCGATTGCAGTCTCACATGGTGAGGGTTTTGCCAATTTCGCGCATACCGGCAATGAACAAGCGGTGCAGGCGGCGCTGCGTTTTGTCGACAACCGTGGGCAGCCGACCGAAACCTATCCGCTCAACCCCAACGGTTCACCGGGTGGCATTACCTCGGTAACTACCGCCGATGGTCGTTTCACTGTGATGATGCCGCACCCAGAGCGGGTATTCCGCAGCGTGATTAATTCGTGGCACCCGGATGGCTGGGGTGAAGATAGCCCTTGGATGCGAATGTTCCGCAACGCTCGCCGCTGGGCCAATTGATAGCCTGTCAATTTAGGTCGCCAACTGCTGTTGGCAGCACTCAAAAAAAACGCTCCCGAAGGAGCGTTTTTTTATTGGCGAGATATCCGTTACTGGATCTTCGCCTTCTTCTTCAGATCTAGCTGAAACTGCTGCAGCTTACGCTGTTGCAGCGACTCGGCGATCTGTGGCTTAACTTCGTCGAAGCTCGGCAGCTGCGCATCACGCGATTCTTCGAGTTTGATCACGTGAAAACCGAACTGCGTCTGCACGGGTGCCTGAGTGTATTCACCGGCTTTCAGAGCAATCATGGCATCGGAGAAAGGCTTGACGAAGGCATCAGCAGGCGCCCAGCCCAAATCACCGCCTTGTGCAGCTGAGCCAGTATCTTTGGATTGCGCAGCGAGTTCTTCAAACTTGCCGCCACCTTTAAGCTTGGTGATGATCGCCTTAGCCTCGTCTTCTTTCTCGACCAGGATATGGCGCGCACGATACTCCTTGCCCTGCGATTGTGATTTTAACTTGTCGTACTCGGCCTTCATCTCGTCGTCCTTAACAGGATTTTTGGCGATGAATTCTTGTGCCAGTGCACGGATCACGATGGATTGTCTTGCCAGATCCACTTGGTTCTTTATCTCAGGGCGCGCAGATACGCCTTGACGATCGGCTTCTTGCGCGAGGATTTCGCGATTGATCAGTTCATCCTTGATCATCGAGCGCATCTCGGGCGAATCTTTCTGACCCTGCTGCACCATTTGTTTGACCATGGCTTCAACGCGCGAAGATGGGATGGCTTTGCCGTTAACGATGGCAAGATTTTGCGCGGACGCAGGAAGCACAACTGCAGACGCGATAACGGCCAGCAGCCGTAAGGTGTTCATATTCTTCATTGGGGTAGGTTTGCGTGGTTGAAAATGAGCTGGGGCCGGTCGGCATCAGCCGCTTGCTGCTTCGCCGGGAGTGAGTAGGGTCATCGCTAAAGCGTGGATTTCCTGCCGCATCATCTCCTGCAGCGCATCATACACCAGACGGTGTCTTGCCACTTTGCTCAAACCCTCAAAGTGGGCCGAGACTAGCCGCAACCGGTAATGGCCGCCACCCGAGGCCGCGCCGGCGTGTCCGGCGTGCAGATGCGACTCATCGTCCACCACACACTCAGCGGGCGTAAGTGCCGATTGCAGCAGCGCTTGGATACGTTCAATGCGATTCATTCAGGTTCTTTCAAATAGCGCGACAGATAAACAGTTTGTGCGATCACAAAGGCAATCATCAGTGCGATGAAGCCAAACATCTTGAAATTGACCCACAATTCCAGCGGAAAATTAAAGGCGATATACAGATTCAAGGCGCCCATCGCCGCAAAAAACGCACTCCAGGCCAGATTGAGTTTGTCCCACACCGGGTCTGGCAGGCTCATTTGCTTACCCATCAACGAGCGAATCAGGTTCTTGCGCATCAACAGCTGCGCACCCACCAGTGCCAGTGCAAAGCACCAGTACAGCACGGTAGGTTTCCACTTGATGAACATCTCGTCGTGGAAGTAAATCGTTGCACCGCCAAACACCACAATAATCACCAGCGATACCCATAGCATGGTGTCAACATGACGGCGTCGTAGCAGTAACCAAAGCACTTGGCCCAAGGTCGCGAGAATGGCGACTGCGGTGGCGAGCAGGATCGGTGCCTGTTTAGCAGTGATCTCGCCATCGGCCACTAAAAACATAAGGTACTGCGCCGCGAATGCTTGCGCCGCGTCGGGCTGGGCGCCGGCGAGTTTGAAGACCGCGAAAAATAGAATGACCGGGAATAGGTCGAACAACAGTTTCATGGGAGTAGGCTCAGGGGTTGGGCGTGAACGTCAGCGCCGCTGAATTAATGCAGTAACGCAAACCGGTTGGTTTCGGGCCATCGGGGAACACATGACCCAAGTGCGCATCACAGACCTTGCACAGAATTTCAGTACGAATCATGCCGTGGCTGCGATCTACACGCTCGGCGACATTGGCAGGATCAATCGCCTCGAAATAACTGGGCCAGCCACAGCCGGAATCAAACTTGGTATCCGAGGTAAACAAAGGCGTAGTGCAGCAAACGCAATGATAAACACCGGCTTCGTGGTGATCCCAATAGCGTCCGGTGAAAGCGCGCTCGGTGGCAGCATGACGCGTCACTTCATAGGAGAGCGGCTCCAGCTGCTCGCGCCACTCGGCGTCAGAACGAATAAGTTTTTTGGTTTCCATCAGTCTGAATTCAACTTTGCTGTTTCAAGAAGAGCAACTAACGCTGATGCTCGCTGCCCAATCCGGCGGTAGGCCGGCATAGGCTTCATGCTCGGGTTGCTCATCAAACGGGCGTTGTAGGATCTGGTGCAATCGTTTCACTTCGCTAAAGTCTTTTTGCTGCGCTTTTTCAATCGCTGCTTGAGCAAGGTGATTGCGCAGTACAAATTTTGGGTTGACACGGTTCATCGCGATTTTGCGCGCTTCGTCAACGCTATTCTCCAGACGTAGCCTCAACCGATATTTTACTAACCAAGCATCGAATGCGTCGCGATTGATAAACAAATCACGCAGCGGCGCATCTGCACTAGGGTCATCGCACTTCAGGCTAGAAAGCCGACGGAAAAATACCGGAAAATCAACACGGCCTGTGGCCATGACGGTTAACAGCTCGCGTACCAGCGCATCGTCATCGGCCTGTATTGTTTCCAAACCGAGTTTGGAACGCCATAGGGTGCCAATTTTCTTCTCGAAAGTCGGTTGGTAAACAGTGAGCGCATCTTTGACGGTATCGACATCACCCATCAGTGGCAGCATCGCCTGACCCAGCGCGTAGCAATTCCATTCAACAATGCGCGGCTGCATCTGGTAAGCGTATCGGCCCTGATGATCTGAGTGATTGCAGATATGGTGCGGGTTGAACGCCTCCATGAAACCGAACGGGCCGTAGTCCAGGGTCTCGCCAAGGATGGACATATTGTCGGTATTGAGCACGCCGTGCATGAAACCGACCGCTTGCCACTGCGCGACTAACTCGGCAGAACGCTGCGTGACCTCACGCAGCATGGCGTGGTAGGGCTGCGGGTGATCCGCCAAGTGCGGGTAGCTGTGCGCTATCACATAGTCGGCGAGTATCTTCAACTCATCATGCCGCTCGTTCCAAAACCAATGTTCGAACGACCCAAAGCGCACGAAGTTCGGTGACATGCGGGTGACCACGGCAGCGGTCTTGACGGTTTCGCGAATCACCGGCTGATCCGAGCCAATCACGCACAAGGCGCGGGTACCGGGGATACCGAGCGCAGCAATCGCTTCTGAGCACAAGAACTCTCGAATCGATGAGCGCAATACGGCACGGCCGTCAGCCATGCGCGAGTAGGGCGTTTTGCCGGCACCTTTTAGTTGCAGCTCCATACTGCCGGTGGGCGAATGCGGCGCGGGTGCTTCACCCAGCAGAATGGCGCGTCCGTCCCCCAGTTGACCGGCCCACACCCCGAACTGATGCCCGGAGTAGACCCCAGACAGGGGCATTGAGCCGGGCAGCTCGGCGTTTCCGCTGAAAACCTCAACAAAGCTCGCGCTATCGAAGGCCTCGGGATCAAGTCCGATCAAATCGGCAGCCGCCTCACTACCGCACACCAGGTAGGGCGCGGGCAGCGGCGTGGCGCTGAGCCGGGTATGGAAAGCCGGTGGCAGGCTGGCGAAACGGTTCGTCAGCGGCAGCTCGGACAGCGTGTAGCGGAAATGACTTGGATGCTCGGGCGAATTCATCGCGGTAGTGGCTGGCCCAAGGCGGGCGCTTAGCAATGGTGCGCCATTGTGACAGAAGGCCGCCAAGCGCACCGAGGCCGGGGTCGCCGAATCTCGGGCATGTGCTGCGTTGCAAGATGGAAATCAATTGACGGCGGCTTATGCGGCGCACAAAAATCCGAGTCCTAATAAGAATTATCGTTTCGGAGACACCATGGCGCAGTACCCGCAAAGCCCGCTGATGGGCCGCATGATGAGCCAGCCGCTGCTGATTTCATCGCTAATTCAACATGCTGACCGCTACTACAGCGATGTCGAGATTGTCTCGCGCCGGGTTGAAGGTGACGTGCATCGCTACACCTACCGCGATTGTCATCGTCGTTCGCGCCAACTCGCTAATGCGCTAACACGCCTGGGTGTCGGCATGGGTGACCGCATCGCGACGCTGGCCTGGAACGGTTATCGTCATTTAGAGGCTTATTACGGTGTCTCCGGTATGGGCGCGGTACTTCACACCATTAACCCGCGGCTGCATCCGGAGCAAATTGGATATATCGCCAACCATGCAGAAGACCAGTATTTGCTGTTTGATCTGAGTTTTACGCCGATTATCGAAGCAGCTGCACCACTGTGTAAAACCATCAAGGGCTTTATCGCGCTGTGCGACCGTGCGAGTCTGCCGGCCTCCGACAAGATTCCCAATCTGATGTGTTACGAAGACCTGATAGCAGCCGAGTCTGATGATTACGAATGGCCGCTATTCGATGAAAACTCGGCCTCCAGCCTTTGCTATACCTCGGGCACAACTGGTAATCCGAAAGGCGCCTTGTACTCGCACCGATCGACCCTCCTGCATTCCTATGCTTCATCGATGCCGGATGCGCTGAACGTGTCAGCGCGCGACGTGGTGTTGCCGGTGGTACCGATGTTCCATGTTAATGCCTGGGGTTTGCCTTACTCGGTGATGTTGAATGGCGCAAAAATGGTCTTCCCCGGCCCAGCGCTGGATGGCAAATCGCTGCATGAGTTATTCGAGCAAGAACAGGTGACTTTCTCGGCCGGTGTGCCCACGGTCTGGCTTGGTTTGCTGACCTATATGGCGCAGAACCAGCTGAAGTTTTCGAGTTTCAAGCGCACCGTGATTGGCGGCTCGGCATGTCCGCCAGCGATGATGAAAACCCTGCGGGGCGAGTACGGCGTCGAAGTCGTTCATGCCTGGGGCATGACCGAAATGTCGCCGCTGGGCACGGCCGGTACCTTGCTCAGTCACCACCAGAAATTGTCAGAGGCTGATCAACAATCCAAACTGGAAAAACAAGGCCGCGTCATCTACGGCGTTGATATGAAGATTGTCGATGACGATGGTAAAGAACTGCCCTGGGATGGCACCACGTATGGCAATTTGCTGGTTCGTGGTCCGTGGGTGGTATCTGGCTATTTCAAGAGCGAGGGCGGGGATGTGCTGCAGGATGGCTGGTTCCCGACCGGCGATGTCGCGGTGATCGACCCCGAGGGCTACCTGCAAATTACTGACCGCAGTAAGGATGTGATCAAGTCGGGCGGTGAATGGATCGGTTCGATTGATCTGGAAAACATTGCGGTGGCGCATCCGGCGTTCATTCAAGCGGCCTGCATTGGCGTGTATCCCCCGAAATGGGATGAGCGCCCCTTGCTGGTGGTGGTGAAGAAACCCGGCATGGAACTCACTCGCGAAGAATTGTTGGCGTTCTATGAAGGCAAGATCGCAAAGTGGTGGACACCCGATGATGTGGTGTTTACCGATGCGCTGCCACTCGGCGCGACTGGTAAGATTTTGAAAAATAAAATTAGAGAGATCTACCGAGATTACAAGCTGCCGACCGCTTGATCAGCGGCATGATCGGTTGCGTGACTGATACTGCGTAGCGGCCGGATTTCATCTTATTTGTTCACTCACCGGACCGCCCTAGGCGGTAACGGTGGGATGCGCGCCACACTTGCTGCGCATTGATAGACAAAGCGAACTGCATCCCTACAATCAGTCCCCACTTTGCATACTTCAGGGGGCGCAAATGCGGGGCAGCATTTACCGTTGGATTTTTAGTGCGCTGATGGTCATGGTGGTGATGACATCGCCAGCGCATGCGCAAAACATCCGTATCGGGCTAAGCGGCCCGTTCAGCGGTGGCTCGAGTCCCATGGGTGAGAGCATGCGCAATGGCATTCGCCTGGCGGTACAGGAGATCAACGCTATCGGTGGAATTAACGGTCGTACGATTGAACTGATCGAACGCGATGACCAAGCCAATAATGAGCTGGGCGCCAAGATCGCCACTGAACTCACCCGCATGAAAGTTGCCGCTACTATCGGCATCGTAAACACCGGTGTTGGCTTGGCCTCAATTGATGTTTATCAGCAAGCGCGCATACCGCTGATGATTGCGGTATCCACCGGACCGGTACTGACACGTCGCTATGTGCCGCCGGCAAGCACTGTGA
Source organism: Burkholderiales bacterium (assembly GCA_026399895.1). Taxonomy (GTDB): domain Bacteria; phylum Pseudomonadota; class Gammaproteobacteria; order Burkholderiales; family Burkholderiaceae_D; genus Pernthalerella. Next base: position 18,240 of record JAPLQC010000084.1, on the reverse strand, counting down.
ATTTTATTTTTCGCGTCTCGCCAACCTTAGATCTTGAGGCGCGCATGCTCGCCGCCGACCTTAAAAAACGGGGCATCAGTAAGGTAGCGCTGTTGGCAGACGACACCCCTTATGGCGACAGTGGCACGAATGCATTCGCCGATGCTGCTCGGCAAGCTGCAGTCGAGCTAGTGACCACACAGCGTTTCAAGATTGGCGAGACCGACATGACGCGACAGCTGAAGAGCGCACGCGCTGCGGGTGCGCAAGCGGTGGTGGGTTGGGGCATTGGACCTGAACTTGCGCAGGTGGCGCGCGGCATGATGAATATGGCGTGGCGCGTACCCTTCATGGGAAGTTGGACCCTATCGATGCGTAGCTTCATCGATGCCGCTGGCAATGCAGGCGAGGGCGCGCTGTTGCCACAAACCTTTATTCAAGATGCAGGCTCGGCTGCGAAAAACAGCTTTTTATTAGCTTACCGGCGTCACTTCAATACCGATTTGATTCCGTCACCCATGAGTGCTGCACAAGGCTATGACGGCATGCACTTGCTAGCCTTGGCACTCAGGCAAGCTAAGACATTGGATGGCGATGCGATTCGCAAGGCGCTGGAGCATCTTGATTCGCGCTATCAGGGCGTCGTAACAAGTTATGAGAAGCCCTTCAGCCCGCAAGACCACGAGGCGATCAGCGCCAACATGATGGTGATTGCGCGTGTGAATGCTGGTCGGGTCGACTATGCCTACCGCGAAGATCAGCAGCGCAGCGCCTTGTTAAAAGTGAAGTCGAAATAGCAAGATTGCTCTCCGGTATAGTACGCGGCTGATTTAGCCGGTGCGACGCACTGGCTGCTACCGTACCGGAGAAATCTTCATGACCGCATCCTTCAGCGAGCACGGCGACATCGCTGTCATCACGCTCGACAATCCGCCTGTTAATGGCCTTGGTTTTGCGACGCGCTCAGGCATCGTCGATGGCGTGCAGCGCGCGCTGGATCATCCGGCGATTCGGGCCATTGTGCTGATCGGCAGTGGCAAAGGATTTTCGGGTGGCGCGGATATCCGTGAATTCAACACGCCCAAGGCATTACAAGAGCCTTCGCTGCATACCGTCATTCGTACTATCGAATCCTGCGGTAAACCAGTCATCGCCGCGATCCATGGCATGGCGATGGGTGGCGGGCTCGAGCTTGCGCTCGGCTGTCATTACCGCGTTGCTACTCCGGCGGCGCAGATTGCTTTACCTGAAGTGAAGCTCGGCATCTTGCCGGGGGCAGGCGGTACCCAGCGACTGCCGCGCATGATCGGCGTGCAGCGCGCACTCAACATGATTGTGCATGGCGCACCCGTACCCTCGGAGCAGTTGGCCGATACCCACTTGTTCGACCGCATGATCACCGGTGATCTGCTGGAAGGCGCGATGGCATTTGCCCATGAAATAGCAGATGTTCGCCCATTGCCCAAGGTGCGTGACCATCAGATTCAAGATACCGACGCCACGCAAGTGTTGCAAGCGATGCGCGAGCAGATCAAAGCGCAAGCCCAGCATTACCCCGCACCAACCAAGTGTATCGACGCAGTCGAGGCTGCGATCAATCTGCCGTTTGAGGATGGTCTGAGTTTCGAACGTGAGCTGTTTCTGCAGCTGGTGCAAACCACCGAATCAAAAGCGCTGCGTCATTCATTCTTTGCAGAGCGTAGTGCCGTAAAAATCCCCGGTATCGGACCCGACACCACCCTGCGCGAGATACGCGCAGCAGCAGTAATCGGCGCTGGCACCATGGGTGCGGGTATTGCGATGAACTTTGCTAACGCGGGCATACCGGTTTGTGTTCTCGAAACCGCACAAGCCGCACTGGATAAAGGCCTTGGCACCATCCGCCGCAACTATGAAAACACCCTGAAAAAAGGTCGGCTGACACAAGAGCAGCTCGACAAACGCATGGGGCTGATCAGTACCACTCTGGAATATGAAGCGCTGTCCAGTGCCGACATCGTGATTGAGGCCGTATTTGAAGAAATATCGGTGAAAGAAACGGTGTTCCGCCGACTGGATCAGGTGATGAAGCCGGGTGCTATTTTGGCGTCAAATACCTCTACGTTAGATCTGGACAGAATCGCCAGCTTCACATCACGCCCGCAGGATGTGATTGGCATGCATTTTTTTAGTCCGGCCAATGTGATGAAGCTGCTCGAGGTTGTGCGCGGTAAAGCCACCGCTGATGATGTTCTGGCTACCGTGATGGCGCTGGCGAAAAAAATCAAAAAAACCGGCGTGGTCTCTGGCGTTTGCGACGGCTTCATTGGTAACCGCATGATCGAGCAGTACCTGCGTCAGGCGTTCTATTTGTTGGAAGAGGGCTGTTTGCCGGCGCAAATCGATCAGGCCATCGAAAACTTTGGTTTTGCGATGGGGCCGTTTCGCATGAGTGATCTGGCGGGCAATGATATTGGCTGGCATATCCGTCAGCGTCGGCGCGTCGAGCGACCCGACATGGTGTACTCGCAGATTGGCGACAAGCTATGTGAACGTGGCCGCTTCGGACAAAAAACTTCCGCTGGTTGGTATGACTATCACCCCGGCGATCGTACTGCGCATGCGTCGGATGAAGTGAACCAGATGATCATCGCGCATGCTGCTGAGCTTGGCGTGGCGCGACGGGCGATCGGTGATGATGAAATCGTCGAGCGGCTCATCTACGCTCTTGCGAATGAAGGGGCACGAATTCTGGAGGAGGGTATCGCACTACGCGCCTCTGACATCGACTTGGTCTATCTCACTGGGTATGGCTTCCCGCTGTACCGCGGCGGCCCAATGTTCTACGCTAGTTGTGTTGGCCTCGACAAGGTATCAGCAGCAGTACAGCGCTATGCCAGCGGGCCGAATGGTCATGCATGGCATGTGGCTCCGTTCCTGCAGAAACTTACCGACGAGGGGAAGTCCTTCTAAGTAGTTATTTTTTCTGCAGATTCGCGAATGTCTTGCGCTGTCTTTAATCCTGCGGCTGACCAAATCCTCAGGAGTCAGCTTCGGCTTGTTATCGCATTAAGCTAAATCACAGGCGATTGTTGTAGCCTCGCTACGAAACAAAGGCAGGTGTATCACTGCTGCATTTTAACGTCGCGTTTCATCACCATTGCTGCGCAGACCGCTAGCGACAGTCAATAAGATCGGGCTCCCTTTAATCACGTCAGAAAGGACCCGATGATGAACGGTTTTAAAACTACGCTGGCTACGGCATCATTGCTCGCTCTGTTCACACAGGGTGCTGCCCAGGCTGCAACCTCAATCACCGATACCATCAACGTCAGCGCAACCATTGCAGCTAGCTGCTCGATCAGCAGTGTCGCTGCAGTTGACTTCGGCACTAACTACAATCCTTCGAATACCTCGCCGACGTATGCCGGCGGTGGCATCACGATCGCCTGTGTCAAGGGCACCCATCCGACCATTGCACTTAGCGGCGGCAATAGCCCAGATGCAGTGACTGGCGTACGACGCATGACCAACACCTCGGTACCGGGTGAAGTGCTGTCGTATTCTCTGTTCAAACCTACGGGTGTGGCATTCACCTGTACTCAGACAGAAACTGAAACCTGGGGTGCTTCGGGTCTGGCTGTATTTGATCCGGGCCCAGCATCTGGTTTTGGAGAAACCACATTCAACATCTGCGGCAAGATCGATGCGCGTCAGGATGTCATCACTGGCACCTACACTGATCAGGTGATTGCAACCATCACGTTCTGATCATGAAGCGCCCGGTCGTATTTGTTTCTCAGCGCTGTGTATACAGCCGGGCGCTGATCTTTCTTATGTTTTTATTTCGCATAATCTTATTGGCCACGCTGAGCGCAGTGGTACCAAGTGCATTAGCGGGTTCGTTTTCGGTCAACCCGGTCAGGGTAGAGCTTTCTGCACAGCGCAGCAGCGCCGTAGTTCAGGTTGAAAACACCGGTAGTGGCGAGGTCACCGTTGAAGCCAGAACCTTTGTGTGGGCACAGCCCGACGGCAAAGATCAACTGAGCACTACCCGCGAAGTGATTGTCACACCCCAAGTATTTCGTTTAAAAGCAGGTGCTACCCAGCTGCTTCGAATCGGGGCATTACGCAAACCAGACCAATCCAAAGAAATACCTTACCGACTGGTGTTGGAAGAAATTCCGCCACCACCCGCGCCTGATGCCAAAGGATTGCAAGTCGCACTAAGAATCAGCATTCCCGTTTTTCTGCGGCCACCCGTTGAAGCGAAAGACAAGATTGATGTTGCAATCACCGCGGAAAACGACCGACAACTACGACTGGTATTTTCCAATTCCGGTAACGCCTCGGCAGCTTTATCGAATCTCAGCATTTCAGAAGAAGAGTCACCAGATCAACTGATTGCTGCGCATGGTGGCGTGATTTACATGCTCGCCGGACAACGGCGTGAGTTGGTGCTTGATAGCAAACGGTTTAACCCTGATAAAAAACTCCTGATCCGGGCGCAGTCGCCCACAGGTCCTGTCACGCTTCATGCGGTATTTTCGACCCAATAAAGCGTGCGGGCAGATCGAGAATCAGCCTCAACTTCGCACCCTTTTGCTCATGCTGCTACTGCTTGGTGCGCTGATGGGTCAGAACGCCATAGCGGCTGAGCCGGCTAGTTCGGCAGTCACAAGTGAACCAGCGAATGAGCCAGCCAATGAGCCAACGAAGAAGGTAACGAATGAGCCGGCGAATGCGCCAGCAGATGAGATGGAGGTCTTGCTGGTGTCGCTCAGGATCAATCAGCAGATGATGCAGCAGCCTGCGGTGATGCTTCGCAACTCATCCGGCGAGTGGTGGCTGCCCGTGCTAGTGCTGACGCTGGCCAAGGTAAAAATCCCTGATGCACCTTCGCGGCGTTTCAATGATGCCGATTACATTGCTGCAGCCGCCATACCGATTGAGGCATTGACCTTTGATGCGGCGACCTTGTTCATGGATATTCGGCTGAGTTCAGACGGGTTCACGCTCAACCAGCTACAAACCCGAACATCACAACGCCCTGAAACAATCACCCGAAGCGCGGGCGCATTTCTCAACTATAACTTGCTACTGGATCATGGTGAGGGTGGTTTCGGCCATGTGCTTTTCACTGAGCTGGGCGGCGCGATAGGTGCTGGCGTTGGTGTCAGTAGCCAGATGATGCTGAATCGCCCCGGCCTTGACCGCTGGCTTCGCCTTGACAGTAGCTATGTCGTCGATGACCTCAACCAAATCACAACGCTCAGGGTCGGCGATGGTATATCGCGCCCACCGCCATTGCTTGGCCGCCCGGTGCGATTTGCCGGCTTGCAATGGGGGACCAATTTTCGTATCCGACCCGACCTGATCACGGTACCGGTGGCAACCTTATCTGGGCAGGCGGCGTTACCGTCGACGGTCGATTTGTACGTTAACAACGTCCTGCAATCGCGCAATCCCTTAACACCGGGGCCATTTTCGATCATCACCGGACCGATGGTCACTGGCGAAGGTGAGGTCTTGCTGAAGGTGACCGACATCAGCGGGCAGGAACAATTAATCACGCAACGCTTTTACGCCAGCACCTCATTGCTGGCAGCTGGCCTGAGCGATTATTCATTCGAACTCGGCGCGCTACGCCAGCGCTACGGCTTGGCGAGTAATGATTACGGTGATCTGATGGCAGCGGCTAGTTGGCGGCGCGGTATGACGGACAAGCTCACTCTGGAGGCGGGTACCAGCGCTCAACAATCCGGATTAGTCGGCGTGCTGGGAGGTGTCGCTGCCTCTATGCCGGGTTGGGGTCTGGGTACTCTTGCAATCGGTATTAGCCATGGTGATGCAGGCACCGGTGGGCAGATCGCACTCGGTTGGGAGCGTCGAACCAAACACCATGGCTTCGCGCTGCGCTCGCAATTGGCGAGCCATGACTACCGACAAACTGGTGTCGATGCTGAACAAACGCTGCGCCGGCTCGATAGCGTTTTCTACAGCTATCAATTACCGGGCATCGGTAGTTTGGGTTTGTCATGGACCCAGCAGCAGCGCATTGGGGCTGATGCGGTATCGATTACCACCGCCAGCTTCAGCACGCGACAGACAGCCTGGGGCAGCTTGATTTTTTCACTCTCGCGTCTGAAGGCAGACACCGATGCCACGTCATTTAACGTGTATTGGTCGTATAACCTCGGTGGTGGCACCAGCGTCAGCGCCACACATGCCGATACCACCAACGGACCATCGCGCCAGGTGGTCCAGCTACAAAAAAGCCTCCCCGCTGGAGAAGGTTGGGGGTATCGCTTGCAAGTAGCGCAGCGGGCAGCACAGCAAGCTGCGCTGTATGCCCAAAATGATTACGGTCGCGTCAGGATCGAAGCTGCGGAGCTGAACGGGCAAACCCGTGAACGATTCGGTTTGAGTGGTGCCATTGCGACCTTGGATGGTCAGTGGTTCTTGTCGCGTCGTATTGATAGCAGCTTTGGTGTCGCGCGGGTGCCGGGCTTTGCGAAGGTGCGCATCTATGTCGAAAACCAATTGGCGGCACGCACGAATGCTGACGGCTATGCCTTGCTACCGAGGCTTTATCCCTACATGCGAAATAACATCTCGGTCGAGCCACTGGATTTGCCGCTGGATACTGAAATCGGTCAGCTTAAAGTCAGGCCGGTACCAGCGTGGCGCTCTGGTGTTCTGATTGACATCCCGATACGCAAAGTGTCAGCGGCAACGCTTAATCTGATACGAGATGACGAGGCGCCGGTTCCTGCGGGTGCGACTGTCGACCTGCTCGACGATGATGCTTCGGTGATCGAAAGCTTCGGCGTAGGGCATGAGGGACTGCTCTATCTATCGGGCTTACGTTCGCAGAACCAGTTACGGGCACACTGGCCGGGCGGCATGTGTACAGCACGAATTCCCTTCCAGCCAGAGCCCGGCAGTATTCCCTACCTCGGTCAGTACCGCTGCCAGCAATCACAGGCGCAATAGCAGAAGCAATAGCAGACGCAATAGCAACGACCATGAAAAATCAATCCAAAAGACGACTGGGCTCATGGATTGCTGCTGTCATGATGGGTCTGAGCCTGCCAGCCACCGCTATGATGTGCGTGGGTGAGGGCGCATCACAGTTTGTGTTTGGTCAGTATGATCCGCAGCTGAACGAGCCGCATGATGTGCAGACCGTGTTTAGTATCCATTGCACGCCCGCGTATAGCGGCGAAGCCTTGAATTTGATAATTCGTTTGAGCGACGTTAGCAATGGTCCAATGCGTATGCGTAATCTGGAAACCGGTGAATGGTTGCAGTTTGCGGTGTACAAAGACCCGGCACGCTCACAACCTATTGATGCGCTCAACGGATTGAGCTTGAATTTTCCGCTGATGGTGCCGACCACGCTATCGATACCGGTCTATGGTCGAATTACGGGAAGGCAGAATGTGTCGGTAGGTAGTTACCATCTTCCAGTAAATATAACGCTCAGCTACTGAGAACCTATCGTGTTAGGCCGTTTGCGGCGTTGGCAGGCTCGGCTCGCTACTGAGCACCTTGGCTTGGCCGTTGGTGCCGGTGGTGTGCAGACTAACCGGTCGGCGCCAGACCTGCGAAATATAGGCCACCACACGCTCGGCACGTGGCAGATCAAGACCGCGGCCGTCTTCGGCAACATCATGCACCAGCTCCAGGCTACCATCGGCATGTATCGCTTTTACCGCGACGCGCGGCGCACCGTAGTTGAATCGTGGTGCCAAAATAGCTTCGCGAATCGCATGGATGTCTTTGTCGGCGATTCTTATTCCGCCTTCATGATCAGCCTCGTAGACAAACAAGTCCAGCTTGTCCGCCAAAGGCTGCGTCAAATAGTTGCGGATAAATCCGAAGTCATCTTCTTCACGACAAATCTGGCGTGCCTTATCGATGCCGTAGCGCTCGATAATGTCTTCCCACATCGAGAAACCGAGGTGGTAGGGATTAATCGAAAGTGCCAGTTGATGATCTGAAGCAATTGGCCGAACGACATCCGAGTGCGCTTTGATAGCGGCGAGATAAAGATCAGGGGGTAAAAAATCCGCCTCGCGCAGCAGCCGGGCGTGCCAATACGAGGCCCAGCCCTCATTCATGATCTGGCACGCAAACACCGGGTAGAAGTAGAAAGATTCTTCGCGCACCGCGAGAAATATATCGCGCTCCCAGCCCTGTAAATCCGGTGCATGCTGTGCGATGAACCAGAGCAGGTCGTACTCAAGATGCGGCGGTATTGGTGCTTTACTTACCCGTTCTGCATGAGCGACAGGCTGTTCGCCGGGTAGGGACTCAAAGCGTGAGGTGAATGCATCTACAGGATTTTTTTTAGTATGCGCCGGTAATAGCTCAACGTAGGGCGCACGATGCAGCGGTTGTTGAATATCGATATGAGGTTCGATCGCTAATGCCGCATCCAGAATCTGTTCGACTTTTTCCTGCCCATGCTCGATCAATGCGCGTTCGATCGCGCGGGCACGCTCGGCCGCTTGTTCCAGAATTTTGCCACCCGCCATCGCCATGAATCGCGTGAATAGCTGATTATGTTTTGCGAAGTCGGCATGTCCAATCACATGCGAAACTACAAGCGTGTTTTCAGCGATGCTGTTGTCGCGTACCAGATAAGCATGACAGGGATCACCCGGGAACATCACCTCGAAAATACGAGAATTTCCCATGCTTTGGCGAATCAATTGATGAATGTAGCGAACACCAAATGACCAATGCGGCATGCGAACCGGAAGGCCATATACCGCGATCTCGGTCATAAAATTGCCGGGAACGACCTCGAAGTCAACGGGGTAATAGTCCAGGCCAAGTTGTTGTGCCAGTGTCTCTATCTTGCTTGCATAGTTGCGTAGCGCTGCTTGCTCCATTACGCCTCCGCTTTCTGCATAGCGTCAGCGACGAAAAATTGTCGAATCGCTTTCCAGACATCGTCGGGCTGATTCAGTATGCAACTACCCAGCGGCGCGCTACGCTGCTGCAGTAAACGACAGATTGCTGTCATCTCGGTTTCCATGGTGCGGGAGGCGCCGGGAACAGTCTCGATGTAACCGACATAGTTGAGTAACTGCGTCAGTGTTTCCAAGCCGGCGGTTGCGGCTTTACGGTCTTCTGTGAAGTTTTCGCCATCCGAGGCATAGAACAGGTAGCTGTTGTACTGGGTCGTTGGGTAATCCGTCTCGAGCATTCGTATCGCCAAGTCAAACGCCGATGAAGCGCCGGTACCGCCCGTGCCGGTCACTTGAAAGAACTCCGGCTCCGAGAATTCCCAAGCCTGTGTGGTGTGCGCAATGAAGCGTGTCTCGACCTTGCCATATTTGCGGCGTATGCCTTGCAGCGCAAAAAAGAAAAAGGTTTTAGCCAGCTTGCGCTCGGCGTGGGTCATGCTGGCTGAGACATCGAGTGCAAACAGTACGACGGCGTGCATGACGGGTTTGGGTCGTTGCACCAACTGCCGAAAGCGCAAGTCATCATTACAGAAGGCCACCGGATTGCTCTGTATCGCGCGCCGCTTGACTGCTTCCTTTACCGTACGCCGACGGTCCAGGCGTGCGCGCGCTCCGCGTTTATCCCAGCCTTCGCGTACCCACTCCTGATCGGCCATGCTGGTCTTGGGCTTGGCTTGAAGTTCGGGCAATTTCATGCTTTCCCATAGGTAGTCGACGAGGTCATCTACCTCCAGCTCGAGTAATAGCTGCAACCGCCCCTCGCCCTGACCACCGCCGGGCTCATCATCCTGTTCTTGGCCGTTCGGTGTAGGGCGCAGCACATCGCCGGGCTGGCCACGGCCCTGACCAGCACGGCGGAAGCTTTCAAGCGGATTGTCCGCCAACCGAAAACGCGCATGCTCAAGCACACGTACTGGTAAATGAACGGTGCGCTGCTCAGGCCCCGTCATTAGATCGGAGCTTGCCACCAGATCGGGGAGCTGTTGCTGCACGCTAGCGCGGATTTTTTGATTGTGTCGCAACCAGTCGCGCGCACCACGTGAGAATAGCGAGTACCAAGGCGATCCAGTCGAGATCGTGCTGTGCGCCGTCATATTGGCTGACCCTTATTCCTGTGCCAGCAGGCTGGTGACGTAGTTCAGTGCTTCGCGCGCACTGTGACTGTCATAGCCATACTCATCAACCAGTCGCTGCTCGACGATGGATATTTTTTGTCGGGCCTCCTGATCGGGCCGACTGCTGGAGCTGACTAAACGCAACACATCACGGCGCTGCTCAAATAAATACTGCTGGACTGCCTCATGCAGCTGCGCGTGGCTATCGAGTGTGAATTTCTCGCCGCGCTTGAAAGCCCCCATCGCTTTTCTGACGACCTCTTGTCGGAAAGATTGTTTGCCAGAGTCAGAGACATGTATTTTCTCTTCCACCGAGCGCAAGAACCGCTCGTCCGGCTTGCGCTCTTCGTTCGTGATCGGGTCGCGAATCTGACGGTTATCGAGTGTTGCCTCAACCTCGTCGAGGTATTTATCCAATAAATCTTGTGCTTCCTGTTCGAACGAGACAAATAGCGCCCGGTGAACGTCTTCTTTCACCCAGCGGTTATAGAAATGCTTGCGTGCCAGCACCAGATAATCCACCCACTTCCGTTTCTTCTTGGGGTCGATGCGGGCATCGTTTTCAATCGCATCTTTCAGTGCTAGCAGCACATCCATGGTGGTTAGACTGCGTGCGTTCGACTGAATAATCGCGCTGGACAGCGCGTTGATCACGAAACGAGGTGAGACGCCGCCCAAGCCTTCATCCGGCAGCTTTTGCCTTACTCGATCGGCATCCGCCGGATGCAGGCCGTCGACATCCTCGCGTGCATGCAGGCGTACTCGCTTCGCCAGATCCTGCTCTTTGTCTTCGGATTCTTGCAGACGTGTCAGGATCGCAAAAACCGCCGCTGCGTGCAGCACATGGGGGTCAAGATGAACCTCCCTGAACGCTGGTGCTGCAGAGGAGATTAGCTTGCGATAGATGCGGGCCTCGTCATTGAAATTCAGCGTATACGGCACCTGCACAATCACCATTCGGTCGAGTAGCGCCTCGTTCTCGCTCTCTTGCAAGAATTTTCTAAATTCTGCGAGATTGGTGTGCGCAATAATGGTCTCATCCAGATAAATCAGCGGGAAGCGCGAGACTTTGACATTCTTCTCTTGCGTCAGCGTCAGCAGCAGATACAAGAACTCGCGCTTAACTTTCAGAATCTCGATCATCTCGAGCATGCCGCGACTCGCCGCATATACCGCACCCGACCAAGACCAGGCGCGTGGGTCGCCTTCATCACCGTACTCAGCCACCTTCGATAGGTCGACCGAGCCAATCAAATCAGCCAGATCAGCGGTGGTCGGATCATGCGGCGCGTAGGTACCAACGCCGCTACGACCCGCTTCGGAAATAAAGATGCGCTCCACCGGCATCTGTAAAAAATCGCCATTCAACTGCTGCTCGACACGCATGCGGCAGTGCGGGCAAAGCTCACCGCGTACATCAACCTGATACGTCTCACGAAACTCAGCGCGCAGTGTGTGCGGTATCAGGTGCAGCGGCGATTCATGTACCGGACAGCCTTGAATACCGTAGATCGCACCATCCTCGGTGTGGCTGTATTCCTCTAGTCCGCGCTTGAGCAGAATCACCAGTGTCGACTTGCCGCCCGATGGCGGGCCAAGCAGTAACAGCAGACGCCGCCCAACTTCTGAACCAGCCGCTGCGGCCTTGAAGTAATCGACCACGCGTTCTATCGGCTCCTGCATGCCGAACAACTCATCCGCGAACAACCCGCTTCCGGGTTGTGCTTCTGGGTCCGTGTGCCGAGTCCAGCGGATCATGTCCCAGATGTACTGATGCGAACTGCGTGCCGCCCCGTGCGGATCCTTGGACATAATTCCTTCAAGAAACTCCGCCAGCGTTCCCGACCAATGGCTACTTTTATGCTCACGCGTGAAGGCAAACAGATTGCGCATGAAATCTTGCTGTTGTCCCGTACCCGATCCTGTGTCGATGCTGATCATCGGCGGTGCTCCCTGATGAATGTGAAGACAACAGAGCAGTGGACAGTGCAAGCTGGCGGCAGTTCGGTGGTGTCCCGGCAGCAGGATCAAGCTCCGGTGCTGACAGTTTGCGGATGATCTTGCGCCGCATTGCCGTTGGAGCGTGCTATCTACCCTTGGACTTTCTTGTTCAAGGTGTTGCAATCAGCGGATGGTGAGTGCGGGGCTTATTTGGCGCCATAGCTTCCGGCGTATTTGTGTTTCACCGACCGGCCGGAACTATTTGTTGCTTTATTTCACACATCTTCAAAATTTTGCTGAAGTCGGTGCTGACCATAAGGAGTAGACGCATGGCAACAAATCTGGAACGCATGCAGATCATGATGGAAGAGATCGGGCCCGCCATGCCCGAGATCGAAGCCGTGATCCAGAGCGAAGAAAAAAACTGGGCAATCCAATTCGAAGATCAGTCGATTGTGATGCTGGAATGGGCCGAGAGCCCGGACCGGGTGGTACTGACCGCGATGCTGGGCGTGCCTTCGGAATCCATGCAGCTGTCGGTATATGAAACTTTGCTCTGCTACAACCTGCTCTGGAAGGATACCGGCGGCGTCAAGATGGCATTGTCCGGGCCGGGCGGTGAGTTAGTGCTGCTGTATGAATTGTTTGCTTCTAACCTCAATCGCAGCGAGCTACAAACCGTGCTGATTAATTTTGTCAGCATCTCGCAGGTGTGGAGCGTGTACGTCACAGGGGAGGGTGAGCAGCCGGCCGGCAACCTTCCGAGCCCGACTGACATGCTGCACCTCGGCGCCTGAATTCATCCCCACAGAAAGGACAGACCATGTCAATCAATGGTGTAAGCAGTACAGCTGCCAGTATGCCAGCCGCAGCAGTTCAAACCGCTCCCGCAGCGCAAGCAACAAACACAGCGTTAAAGACCTTGTACGGCTCGCCCGGCATGGCTGAAGGCCTGGCGAATACATTACAGCGCATGCAGCAGCTATTGCAGCCGGCACAAAGTCACGTCAAAGCAGCCCACCCCGAGATTCAATAGCGACGACTGAATCTTCACACTTCCGAGACAAGACACCATGACAACCATTGAACAAATAGAACACCTCGTTAAAGAACTCGGCCCTGCGATGTCGGACATCGACGCCATTGTTCAAACCGAAGACCCAAGCTGGGCGATACAGTTCTCTGATGAGGCCATCATCATTCTCGAACCGGCTGATGACCCATCACGCATCGTGATCTCGACTGAGCTTGGCGCTGCCGCCGAGGCACAGCAGCGCACGGTGTATGAAACCATGCTCTGTTACAACTTGATGTGGCGTGACAGTGGTGGCGTAAAAATCGGTTTGGCCGGACCGCAGGGAGCACTCATCATCAGCACCGATGTCTGCATCGAAAGCTTGACGCTGCAAGAGCTAACGCAGGAAATTCAGCGTTTCCTCACGATCGCACGTTCCTGGACGCAGTACGTTGGCAAAGCCGACGCCAGCGAGGCGCCGCCACTACCGGGAATGGAGGCGGGTGGTTTCCATTTGCACGCTTGATCGCAACTGATATCTATTAAAATCAATTGGTTAAGGTTTTAATCTAAAGTAAAATCTTCCTGATTTATTTCATCAGTGCTTTCTTAAATGCTGTATATTTATACAGTACTTAAGCCTAAAGGTTTCACTGATGAACGTCTCCGCCCATGCGGTGACGGCTGCCATGCCGTCGCCGCCGCTATCGTCACCGCAGTCGTCTTTTTTATCGCTAACCGAGTCGCTTCCCGGCTCAGTTCGTGAGTCAGCTCCGGGCTTACTTCCTAGGGCGCTTCCCGCAGCATTGCATGAGCATGTCTGGCGCGCTGGCCAGATGGGCTTGGCGCGCGCCAATGTCACGCCGACCGGGCACGCAGCGCTCGACCGTGAATTGCCGAATCACGGCTGGCCACACGGCGGCCTGATTGAGCTGCTACTACAGCAAAGCGGTATCGGTGAGCTGCGCTTGTTACAAGCAGCGCTGCACGCACTCGGTGACCAGCGCATCGCATTACTACAGCCACCGCATACACCGCATATCGCCGCCTGGCGCGCCTGGGGTTTAAGCCCGCACCGATTGCTCTGGATACGCACCAAGCGTCAAGCCGATGCGCTGTGGAGTGCCGAACAAGTGCTGCGCAACGGTAGCTGCGGTGCGCTGCTGTTATGGCAGCAGACATTGCGGCATGAATCTTTACGTCGTCTGCAACTGGCTGCTCAGGCATCAGACACTTTGTGCTGGTTATTACGTCCGCTATCGGCGAGCGATATCGCATCGCCCGCACCGCTGCGTATTGCGCTGCGCCCACTCGCGGGTGGTGTACAGCTCGACGTGCTGAAACGGCGTGGGCCACCATGTGCGTTACCGATTCATGTGTTCTGGACCGGTCGCGATTCACGCGCAGCTGCGCTAAAACATTCTGCGAACGAGGCAAGCGATGCGCTGCTGGATCGCCGTCATCCTGACCCGATTACCCTTACAAGCGCTGCAGCCGCGCTGGTCTGAGCCACTGCCGATTGCCATCATCGATGGTGCGCAGGTGATCGCGCTCAGCAGAATGGCAGCCGCGCAGGGGGTTCGTATTGGTATGCGTAGCGCGAGTGTGAATAGTATCGCGCCGCAGGTCGTACTACAGCCGCGTGATTTACTATGCGAGCAGCAATCATTAGATGCAGTCGCGCTAGCACTGATGCAGTACACACCGGAGATTGCAGCCATTAATCATCAGAGTCTGGTGCTGGAGATCAGCGCGAGCCTATCGCTATTTGGTGGTCATCGACGGCTATCACGACGTGTTTATAAAACAGTACAAGCACTCGGCTTCTCACTGGCGCTGGGGATGGCACCGACGGCGCAAGGGGCTTGGTTGTTTGCACACCATGTTTTACAGCGACGTGCGATTAAGTTCAGCACCATGCGTCGCTGGCTAGATACCCTGAGCTTTACTTGCTTGCCCGAGGCCGCAACACATCAAGAATGGCTGGAAGGTATCGGCTGCCGTACGCTGTCTGATGTACGCCGACTACCCCGCAGCGGGCTGAAGCGGCGTACCCGTACGGGTTTGCTGGAAGCACTTGATCGTGCTTATGGCGAAGCACCGGAATTATTCGATTGGCTGCAAGCGCCGGCAAGTTTTCAGGCGGCGATTGAGTTGCCTTATCGCGTTGATCAAGCACCCATGCTGATGTTTGGGGCGCAGCGGCTACTGGCGCAAATGAGTGGCTGGCTGGTAGCGCGACAGCAAGCGGTTCGATGTTTCTTGCTCTGGATGGTGCATGAGAAAGGGCGCGCGAGTTTGGCGCCCACTGCGCTGGAGGTCGCTCTCTCCGAGCCTAGCTGTGAAGAAGCGCACCTGCTGCGGCTAGTGAAAGAAAGGCTAGGGCAGTTGCAATTGGTCGCGCCGGTGATCGCATTACGTCTCGAAGCAACAAAACTCAGCGCTTGGGTAGCACCCAGTGGCCAGTTATTCGCCTCACCCGGAAGTCGTACAGAAGATTATCACCGCTTGCTTGAGTTACTCGTCGCGCGCCTTGGTGCGGATGCGCTGAGCTTGCCTGCACCGTGTGCAGATCATCGTCCCGAGCAGGCGAACCAGTGGCAGATCGCGCATCAGGCAGGTGCGATTGAGCACGCCGAGATGCCAACGGCAGTGCGCCCGTTCTGGTTACTGGCGCAGCCCTTGCCATTGGTGGTGCGGCAGCACCGACCGTTTTACGGCTCATCGCTCAGCTTGTTATCTGGGCCAGAGCGCATTGAAGCCGGCTGGTGGGATGGTGCGCTCGCTTTGCGAGATTACTTTGTAGCGCAAGGGGAGGAGGGTGCCTGCTACTGGATTTATCGCGAGCGTGATGCGAGCAGTGCGCGATGGTTTTTACATGGCTTGTTTGGATAATGCCCTCCCATCTCCCGAGCTACGCCGAGTTGCAATGCGCGTCGAACTTCAGTTTTCTGCGTGGTGCTTCACACCCGGAGCAATTAGTCGCGCGCGCAGCAGAACTGGGCTACAGCGCCATTGCGATCACGGATGAATGCTCGGTCGCGGGTGTAGTGCGCGCGCATGGCGAGGCCAAGCGACAGGGCTTATCACTGATTATCGGTAGTCAGTTTCGGGTCAATCACAACAACAACCCATCGCTGCAGCTGATCGCATTGGCGATGAATCGCGACGGCTACGGCAACTTATGCGAGCTAATCACGTTAGCGCGTAGCCGTGCCGATAAGGGCGATTATCTTCTGCATACCGACGATTTTGCGCAGCCTGTAGCAGCGCTTGAGCATTTGCGTGGCTTACCGAATTGCATCGTGCTACTGGCACCAAACTATTGCATCGACCCTGATGTATTACGGCAGCAGTGCCGCTGGATGCGACAAGTGTTTGGATCGCGCGCACGGCTGGCGCTGACCTTGCTGTACCGAGGTCATGACGAGCAGCACAAACGCACCGTGCAGCAGATCGGTGACGAGCAGGGCGTGCCAGTAGTGGCGACCGGTGATGTCTGCATGCATCTGCGTTCACGCAAACGTCTGCAAGATGTGCTGAGCGCGATCCATCTTGGCAAACCTGTAGCGCAGTGTGGCCGCGGATTGTTCGTCAACGCCGAGCAGCATCTGCGCTCGCGACTACGTTTAGCTAACTTGTATCCCGCCGAAACGCTGGCTGAATCGATCTCGATTGTCGCGCAGTGTGATTTTTCATTGGATCAGCTGCGCTATGAATATCCCGATGAACTGGTGCCCGCAGGCCATACGCCGTCGAGCTATCTTCGTCAGCAAACCTGGATCGGTGCACACCGGCGTTTCCCGCATGGCATACCGCCCTCGGTACAGCAACAGCTGGAGCATGAGCTGCAACTGATCGGCGAGATGCAGTACGAGCCCTACTTCCTGACGGTGTATGACATTGTTGCATTTGCCAGAAGTCGCCATATTTTGTGTCAAGGTCGTGGCTCGGCGGCGAACTCTGCGGTGTGCTACTGCCTTGGTATTACCGAGGTTGATCCGGCGCGTGGCAACCTGCTGTTCGAGCGTTTTATTTCGAAAGAGCGCAACGAGCCACCGGATATTGATGTCGACTTCGAGCATCAGCGGCGTGAAGAAGTCATTCAGTACATCTATGAAAAATACGGCCGCGAGCGTGCCGCACTCACCGGCGTGGTGATCAGTTACCGACCTCGCAGCGCAATTCGCGACAGCGGCAAAGCGCTCGGCATCGATACACAAATCATTAATCAGCTCGCAAAATCACAGCGCTGGTGGGATCGTAAAGAAAACCTGCACGAACGCTTTACCGAATGCGGGCTCGACCCCGACTCGGTGATTGCGCAGCATTGGCACCAGATCGCCCTTGAGCTAATGGGATTCCCACGCCATCTGTCACAGCATCCGGGTGGCTTTGTGATTGCGCGCGACAAGCTCTCCCGAC
This sequence comes from Burkholderiales bacterium, assembly GCA_026399895.1. Taxonomy (GTDB): domain Bacteria; phylum Pseudomonadota; class Gammaproteobacteria; order Burkholderiales; family Burkholderiaceae_D; genus Pernthalerella. Next base: position 805 of record JAPLQC010000084.1, on the reverse strand, counting down.
TGGTACCGATTGAAAAAGCAGCGATGCAAGGGCGTAGCGTGGTGCAGTGGGATAAAGACGATCTTGACGCCCTCGGTCTGCTTAAAATCGACATCCTCGCGCTGGGTATGTTGTCAGCGCTGCGGCGCGGCTTGGAATTCATTACGCAGCAGCAGGGCGAGCCTTTCGAGTTGGCCGATATCCCGGCAGAAGACACGGCCACCTACGACATGATCAGCCGCGCTGATACCGTTGGCGTGTTTCAAATCGAGAGCCGCGCGCAAATGAGCATGCTGCCGCGTTTGAAGCCACGTACTTTTTACGACTTGGTGATCGAAGTCGCCATCATCCGCCCGGGACCGATACAAGGCGGGATGATTCATCCGTATTTACGGCGGCGGCAGGGCAGGGAGCCGATTACCTATCCCAGTGAGGATGTGAAGCTTGCCCTATCGCGCACACTCGGCGTGCCGATTTTTCAGGAACAGGTGATGCAGCTGGCGATGCTGGCGGCGGGCTTTGGTGCGGGTGAGGCCGATCAGCTCAGGCGCGCAATGGCCGCCTGGAAGCGCAAAGGTGGTCTGGAAAAATTCCACGACAAGCTCATCAACGGCATGCTCGAGCGCGGTTATCAACCCGAGTTCGCCGAGGCCTTGTTCAGTCAGATCGAAGGCTTTGCGGAATACGGTTTTCCTGAGAGTCATGCCGCCAGCTTTGCCTTGCTGGCCTATGCCAGCGCATGGATGAAGTGCCATCATCCCGCTGCGTTTCTGGCTGCGTTACTGAATAGCCAGCCTATGGGTTTTTACTCAGCATCGCAGCTGGT
>JAPLQC010000043.1 GCA_026399895.1 Burkholderiales bacterium | reverse complement strand
CGCCGACCTAATCGAAAACGTAGTTCGAAAGGCTGATCCGGTTTCAGCGGTGTTGCGCTATCCACGATCAACACATGCGCACGGGCTCCGTTTGGGTAGCCCGGCTTGGCCATCGATTTGTCATAGGCGATCGAGCGCAGGTTAATCTCTTTGCCATCCTGTTTGAGTATGAAAGGCAAGCTATCGTCGATACGCTGGCTCTCGTACATCATGTTATGCAGCGGCCCGCTCTCAATGACGACGATGGCCTGACTATCGCGCATATTCGCCACCAGCAAACGCCAACCGTCCTCGCCCATCAGATTGCGACCGATGGACGGTAAGCTCGCCAGTGCTACATGAAATTGCAGCGCGACTTCATCCGGCTTGGAAGCCGCCGCTTTATCAGCACCCGCGGCGCGCGTGCCGGCAAAGGCTTTTTCGATCTGTCCGCGCGTGAGCGTCATTGGCTCGACCATACGGCGTGACAGGAGTTGATCCCAGCTAAGTGGCCGGATGTCTTGTTTTAGTAAATCGCCGCGTGTCAGCGAGACGGCATTGCCCTGACCAAGAATGCTGCCCTTGCTCGCCGCCTCGAGATGAGCACGTGCTACCGAGGCAGCAGATTGCATGATGGTGCGGTCCATCGCCTTAACCGTCACCGTACCGGCTTGCACACCATGGAAGGTGGCGCGCTTCTCATCAAACGCGGTACGCGCCCTAAAATCCAGAATATGGGTTTCGTGTCGAACCGTAATCCCCACGTATTGATTCGCGAAATCCGTTAGCTTCGCAATACCCGCTTCCGAGCGGAACAAGGGCTCACGGTGATCAATCAATCGTGAGAGTAAAAATTTTCCGTCGGTATCGATCGCCACCAAGATATTGATTGGCTTGCCGCCGTAGCAGCGACTGGATCGCGCGAGAACAAAGGCCAGACCGGCACACTGGGGTTGATTTCACCGATCTGGTACTGGTTCGACAGATAGGTGTCGACATCAGTTTTTTTCAGCGTGACCGCCATCGCCGCTGTCGGCAGCAGAAGTGCGATCAAACCCCACCGGACTAACCGGAGCCCCCAATGTCCCATCTGTCTCTATCGTTCTTGGTTTTCGGACCGCAACTGAATATCTACACAAAAATACTTTCAGCTACGGCGGCGCGCCATAGGTGGTCGCACTCATTATGGCCCCAATGGTAAGCGCAAGCTTGAGTTATTACCCCGGATGCCCAAGTGAATTCGAGGGTTAAATACTGCACAAGCGTTATGCTTTTTACACCATGCTATGAGCTTGGATATTCGCGTCGATCTGTGGGCCCATCGCCCCATCAAACGCTATAGCAGTGCGGGCAATACATAGGTTGTTTTTGGCGTAAAATCGAACCAGTTTGAATGAAGTAACTGGTTCTCCTGACGTGTAATCTCTGAATGCAAAACGTGTCGCAAACTCTGTTCGATAAATACGGTGGTGTCCCAGTTGTGACAGAGATCGTCAGGGAATTCTACAAGCGGGTCATGCGACGCCCCAACCTGCGCCGTTATTTTGTCAATGTGACCCTAGAGGCTGTGATTCACCATCAGATCGCGTTTGTATCGATGGTGATGGGTAAGACCCCTCATGACTACTCCGGGCGCAGCATGAGAGAAGCCCACCGCGGCATTGGTATCACCGCTGCGTCATTTGAACTTGCCGCCCAGCTGCTATCCGATACCCTGGTCTCAGCAGAAGTAGAGCAAGCCGACATCGACGCCATCATGGCGAAAGTAGCCTCACTGCGGGCGGATATCGTCGAGCGGTAGGCGCAGGACCGCAGACAGTACGGGTAGTACGGCAAGTTGCCACCAACAACGCCAGCCCAATTTGGAGTGACAAACTCGCCACCAAAAAGCCGATGGCTAGGCGGGGGCAACGAAGACAGTACAAGTGGTACGGCAAGTTGCCGCCAACAACGCTAGCCCAATTTGGAGTGACAAACTCGCCACCAAAAAGCCGATGGCTAGGCGGGGGCAACGCAGACAGTACGAGTAGTACGGCAAGTTGCCACCAACAACGCCAGCGGCTTTTTGGTGGCGAGTTTTAGAGTCGGACTTCGACGGGTCCGATTACATCCAGAATCTTCCAAAGCGCAATCGACACATCGTTCGACGCTTCTTCATCTTCTAGCATGGTATCCAGTTCGGAAACTGTGAGTCGCCTGAAGGCATGTGCGGCGGCGTCGGCTTGCTCTTCGCGTAGTTGCATGGCGACGCTGACCTCATTGACCTGCGTGTCTTTGTCGAGTTGTTGAACCGCGATCTGCACTGGTTTATGCATCGCCTGCAGCGCACTGGAAAGCACGGTCGATGAAGCCTCGAGCGACTTGGACGTCAGCACCGGACCAGAGCGTTCGAGGAAGCGCTCAAGCGCACAAATCTCGCCGCGCTCTAGGTCAATAAAAAATTCGGAGGGTGTACTCATGCTTCCCCGGGCTCATTGGGTGTCGCTTTGGCCGACAGCGCGGCTTGGGCGGATATCCTGTGACAGGCGGAAGCTACCACAGACCTTAATAACAATCCAAAGCTTAATCGGCAGGAGCGCTTTGATTATTAGCCGATGATTGTCGAACTTTTAATTTCCGCCCAACGAGTGCTGCAGCAGTGAATACCTGATGATTATTAATAAAATAGAAAATCATTTTTTGTTTTCACCTCACCCCGCTCAAGGTTAGACTCCGACCTAGCAGCACAGGACTCAAGCGCCGGAGCGCGATCACCATCGCCTCGGCTCATTAGCAGCACCTGAACATGATGCAGGCTTCTTCGGAGGACCCACCCCATGGAACACCAAGCTAACGCAGCAACATCGGCTCAATCCAACGAGCCACAAAGCATTGACGCTGACCATACTGCGCCGCATAGCGTCGACCGCCCCCTGATAACGCCGAAAGAGTTTATTCGTGCGATTTACACGCTGAGTGGCGCCGCGATCGTGGTGCTCAGTTTGGCGATCTGGTTCATGATGAGTTTGGCCTGAATCGATCTGATCGGAATTCCAAGCCCTTACTGATGGAGGACCACCATGGTCTACGCATTCTTTGCTCTGATTTTTGTCGCCCTTCTGCTGGTCATGCGCCAGACTTTTAGCCTGCTCCACAACTGGCGCTCTGGCGGCGAGCACTGATCTTCAGCTGATTCCTCGGGCGGCAACCAGCCGACCTTCTCCCGCTAACCAATAGAGATTAGCCCGCGGGCGGTTTTTCCTATTGATACTTTAGTATAATCCGCCGCATGTCCCCCTTGGTACCTGCAGCGGACAGGGAGCATCTCTCTCGGGTCCGGGCGTCGTTGGCGCAGGATGGCCTTGATTTGGCCATGATCGGTCACGACCGCCTGCAACTGCTGGCCTACGCCGCCGCTATCGCCACCGGGCTGGCAGACCAAGGCGGTTGGCAAGTCCTTAAGTATGACCCGACGCAGCTTGAGACCCTACTCGCCGATTTGACGCTGGCGCGTTTTGACGGCGCGCTGCAGACACTCTCTGGGCAAGCAGCCCGCCAGCATGACCGACCACTGCATAACTGTCTGCTGTTTATCCCCGATGCGCAAAACCTTCCGCCGACACAGCTGCGTCAGCTATTACGCCTGCTGAATGGCACCGGTCATCGACGTCTGCGTATCGTCGCGCTATTCAGTAGCAGTGCACTCGCTTGCGAAGCGCAAGTAGCCGAGTTAGGCACGCGAGTAGCGCGCTGGTATCTGGATGAAGCACCTGGCCACCTATCTGATCACGCCGTGCTGAGTGCAACACCTAATCACTCGACGCGATCTGCCCGGCGCCAAAGATCGCCGCTCTCTCGCCAGCATAAGCCTGTGCGGGCCAGCTTCACGCTGGCGGCAAGCCTCATGCTGGCGCTGTTGTTCGGGCCGACACTATGGCCTGGCAAGGATGAGGTCGCACGTCTATTCACGCAAACACTTTTCTCATCACCGACAGGCACAAACCCATCTGCGGCCACAAGCACGCTGGCTGGCGTGCCTGTATTCCTGCCGCCAGAAAAGAAAGCGTTAGACCTCGAGCGGATTGAAACTACCGGTGCAGCCGACATCCTCGATAAAGCCGAAACAGCCACCGACACGCTCAACAAAGCCGACGCACCTGTTACCGACAGCGGAGCATCCAACTGATGAACCTGTCGAGCGATCTACTGCTGTTCTTTCTGCTCGCAAGCTTGGCGCTGATTGCCTTGGATGTGGCTCGCTACCCGATCGCACCGAGGCCGCAGGATTACGCAGTATGGGTGGCTGCATTTAGCGTGCTGGTACACCCGGTGGCCATGCTGGTTGCCGAACGTTTTGCACTGACCGGTGATCTGACGCCATTTTTAGCATTCGATTTGATTGCTGCGGCGGCAATTGCTGCAGCAGCAGCGGGTCGTATACCCGGTGGTAGGGCATTTTTTCCCTTGGTGATCTTGGTTGCGCTAACGCTGGGCGTCGGCGTGCAGCAACTGCCCACACGCGGCGCAGGTGTTACCGGGCCACTGATGGCCTCTCTGCTCCTGTGTGCGGTATTTGCGGGGGCAGCCGCTGAATGCAGCCGACACGCGCGCTTACATGTGATGTCGCAGCGCGTTGTGATCATGCTCGCGCTGCTGTGTGGTGTCGGCGCGCTATTGCAATTGATGATGGTGCTGGTCGCTGTCGGTCTGCCGCCTAATACGCCTGAGGTGGCAGATGCACGCACGCTGACGATAACTGCTATCTGTCTTTGGCTTTTACTGAAGCTGCTGATTATTAGCTGTGTACTCGCTCTGCGCAGCGCTAAGCACAGCGCGTGGCTTGATCGCGTTGCGCGCCAACTAGTCGACAAAGCCAATGCCAGCACCAATGATCTGCTGGTGGTGTCACAAGCTTTTTATCAGTTGCCCGCCGCAATGCTGGTCACTGCGGATGACGGTCGCATCCTGTTCGCCAGCGCTCAAGCAAGGCGTCAGCTCTCCTACCCGGATACCACAGATCGTTTGCTGGAAGACCTATTCATCGCAGCGCAGCCGATCGGCCAACAACAAGTGCGCGCGCTGTTTGAACGGCCTGATCGTCAAGCCGAACTCGTACAAATCCGCATGACCAGCGTGGAGTGCGGCGGACAGTCTTACCATCTGATGCAATTAGATAAGCTGCCCTTCGACTATGACATTCTGCGCAGCCTGCTAGTGGATACGCACAATGATGCGCCCCACGAAGCCAGTGGTCTTCTCGATCATCATTTTGCGATTGCTGCGATGGCCGATGGTTGGTTCCGTCTGCTCGACCCGATCGACCGTTATGCTGGCGCTGGCATGTTCTGGGACAAGCTACGACTTCTGTCAGATAACGATAGCGAAATATCGCATCTGGAAAACGGTATCGCAACCAATAACGAAGCGCATGGTTGGCTGTTGTTGCGACGGGGTGGCGGGCTCTCGGTATCACTCAGAAAAATGAAAACGCCCGATTACAAACTGTTCTACCGCGTACAGATGACGCTAGTGGATGACGTATCGCGCACGGGTGCAGACGCACCCTACGCTGCCAGCCGAGAGGCGAGGCTATGAATCGCTTCCGGCATGAGTCACAGTTACAAACCACCGTACTCGGCAAAATGATCGAGCGGGTGCGGCGCGAGCATCACCTGAGTACCGTAACGCTGGCCATGCTGTCAGGCTTGAGTGATGCACAGATTCGTGCGATTGAAGAAGGCGCATCGCATACCTTCGTCGACGAAGCACATCGTATCGATTGCGCGCGTCGCATAGCGATTGCAATGGGTCTACCCGAGACCTATTTTTTGCAAACAGATAATGCACCTGCCGAGCAGCGCGTGACCCCCATTGAGGCAGCGCCAGTAGATGGGATTAGTCGGGCCATGTGGGGCCATTTACCAGTTGCCGAACTCAAAGTACTCGCTTCGGTGCGCGCTACAGAGCCGCTACCTGAGCTGCAGCAACGTCGTAGCGGGTCGCCCATGCTGATTGCATTGATCCTTGCGCTGCTGCTGGCAGGATTGATTCTGGGATTGAGCTTACTGCGCTAGATTGTCATTTACAATCGCGTCCATGCATGTCTCCCCCTCCCTACTGATCATTGATGATCACCCCATCATTCGGGTTGCGCTAGCCGATGCATTGCGCAAACGTTTCCCTCGCCTGCGGCTAGAGACCGTCGGTGATGCAGAATCCGGCATCGCCTTGCTCAAGCAAGAAGTCAAGAAACGCAAAGCGCAGCCTTGGTTGGTGCTGATTGATCTCGGCCTTCCCGGCATTAGCGGACTCGCTGCGATCACGCAGCTACTCGCGCTGAGTGAATCGGTACAGGTAATCGCTATCTCAGGCAATGATGATGCACTGCAAGTCGGTGCTTGCTTGGGTGCGGGCGCCGCCGCCTTTATCAGTAAAGCAGCACCCACCGATGATGCAATTACTATCGTGGCGCAAGCGGTGGAAGGTACGCTCATCAAAGGCACCTGGTTGTCAGCGCGTGGCTTGGCAGATAGCTCGGCGCTCACCCGAATCGCACTCACCGAGCGACAGGTGCAGGTACTGTCGATGATCTGTCAAGGTATGAGTAATCGCGAGATTGCCGATCAACTAGGTATCACCGAGATCACCGCGAAATCTCATGTCGGCGGCATCTTCCGCGAACTGCATGTAGCCAGTCGTACCCAAGCAGTCCTGGTAGCTCAAAAGCTTGGCCTGTTCGTGAACAACCATTAAATGATTAGTACCACCAACAACATTGCTGGAATGTTTTTGAATCTGTATCGCTAGCCAGATAGGTTCTATTCTGACTCAGTAAATAGCGTGGCATTAATCGCTGCTCGTAGTTTTTCAGTACTGAACGGACGCTGCAGCAAAGTCACTCGCGAACTTACTTGTCGCTGCAGGTCGCTAAACGGTGATTCATCGCTGCATAACAGCACTGGTATGTTGCTGTTGAATTCATCATTAATACGCGTAATAACTTGAGCGACCGGCTCAGATTGCATTTGCGCATCCACCATCAGCAAACTAGGTATGCCGCCCTGTATGGCCAGTTGTCGTATGGCGTCATCGCTACTACACGCCACGATGACTGAGATGCCAATACCCGGGGCTAGCAGGCGAAGTGCATTACCTACATCCGGGTCGGCATCGATACACACCATCAAGGTATTTTCGGGTGGCTCGAACAACACCTGCGGCAACAAGCGCTCAATCAAGTAAGTCTCAGCGAGCGCCACCTGTTCGCTGCCGGCAATCGCTTCGGTGACTAATGGCAGATCGATCGCAAATACCGAGCCGATACCCACATGACTACCGAGTGAGATACGGGCACCAATACGGGCGGCAAGTCGACGTGCAATCGCCAGACCCAGCCCCACACCCTGCGTCGTCATCGCAGCATGATCGCCACGTGTGAATTCGTCGAAGATTTTTTTACGCAGCCCGACGGCAATACCAGCGCCCGTATCAATCACTGCGATGCGACAGCGCTCTCCCCGTCGTGAGATCCGTAAACGAACCCCACCACGCTGGGTATACCGCATCGAGTTGCTGATGAAATTACGCAAGATGCGCTCGAGCAGTCGAGGATCGGTTTGCAAGAAAAGCGCTTCATGCTCGGGGGCGCGCAGGGTCAGCGTGAGACCCAAATCCTCAGCCATTCGACGATGCTGCGCCACCATACGTTCGCAGAACTCGCGGGCATCGATACGTTCAATCGACACCTCCAGCGCGCCACTGTCGAGCCGGCTGACATCCAGCATGCTGTCGAACACGTCGTTCATGTAGCCCATGCTTTGCCGCAGACGCAGCAGGCTTTCGGTAGCGCGTGATCGCTCGGCGGTATCAAGTGAAGCGTGCGCAAGACTGCGCTCGACGCTACCCAAGTAGAGATTAATGGCCTGCATCGGCTGTTTCAGGTCATGACTGAATGCCGCCAGAAAGCGTGACCGATCGACCTCGGTATCGCGCAGCGCCAGCCGACGCTCAGCCAGCTCTTGCAGCATGTCGTCGATACGGCGGCGGCGGCGCTGCTCACGTACCTGCCGAATCAGCAACCAAACCGCGAGCGCGACCAGGATCAAGCCGATCAGCAGTACGGCCAGTGCGAGCGTCATCGTGGGAAGTAGCGCCGCCAGGTCAGCCACGCGAGACCTCCTGCGCGCCCATCCACTGCTGCGGCTGAATAAAATTTCGCATCAGCATGTTTCCCGCAAGATATGGGCTGTATTATACTTTAGTGTGAGTGCTAGTCTTAGCCAAAGGAGCAATCAAGCCGATGCAAAAGCCACCGCAGCCGCCCTTTGGCGAGCCCAGCGATACGTGGGGAAGTAATGCGCCAGAGGAGGCGCGCGGCCGCAGCAGCGGCAACCCGTTTGGGCGCGCATTCCATGGGCCAGCTTCACCACCACCGCGTACAGGCACGCCAAGCAGTTCGCGACTGGACGCGGGCGCGAGCATGGGCGAAGACCTTGGCTTGGGTCGCCTGCCCCCGGGCTTTGGCGATCTGGCGCGCCAACTCAGCGAGACCAATCTACTGGTCGATCGCGCCATCTCATCTATTAGTGCTGAGCCTGGCCAGAGCAGCCCGGCAGAGACATTGGCAGAGCTGGGCGATAGCCTCAATCAGTTATTCACGCAGCTGGATCAAGGGGTCGGCGATGGCGACGGCCCTTGGCAAGGCATCACCGAAGCGCTGCGCGATCTGGCCGAAAGAATTGAGCGGCGCGAGCAGCTGCGCGCCGAGTTGCAGCTGACCCAGCATGCGATCGACAAGGCCAAAGCGCGCGTGATCGACCAGATTCAGGACGCCGCCCGCATTGAGCAGGAGCGGCTGTCAGTGACCCGTTTGCGCAGCCAGCTGGCGTCTGTCATGGCCGACAAGCTGCTCAATAAATTGCGCTAGGTCGGGGTGGATAAAATCTTTCTTTTCTGCTTGCACCAATACTAAAGTATGGTTAGTATTGCCGCGGAGAACTAATATTGCGTGGCCGGTAGTGCCCGCACCAATGGAGGTATCAAGCTATGGCTGAGAGTCTGCAGAAATGGGTTGGGCGCAACCGTCCACCCCGCGTACAGATCACCTACGACGTCGAGATCGGTGATGCCATCGAAAAGCGTGAGTTGCCGCTGGTGGTAGGCGTCCTTGCCGATCTGGCGGGCAAGCCTGCGAGCGCGCCCCCGAAAATGAAAGACCGGCGCTTCGTCGAAATCGATCGCGATAACTTCGACGATATCATGGCCAAGATCGGTCCGCGACTCGACATGAGCGTACCGGACATGATGAAAGGCAGCGGCAACCTGAAGATCGAGCTCACGCCGAAGAAGTTTGCCGACTTCCATCCTGAGGCGATTGTTGATCAGGTACCGCGCCTGAAGAAACTGCTGGAAGCACGACTCGAGTTGCGCGATCTGCTGGCCAAGCTGGACGGCAATGATGACCTCGACGGTCTGCTAGCAGGAATCGTAAAGAACACCGAAGGCCTGAAACAAATTCGTAGTGCTGCTGGCGGCGGCTCAAGTAGCTCGAGCAGCGCAAACGACAAGCCCGCTGCGAAGAAAGAAGACGACAAGCCCGAAGCGAAGTCTGACGACGCACCAAGCGCTGAATAACCAATAACGATCGCAGGTAATCCTCCGCATCCTGACCGAGACGAGTGACCGACATGGCAGATACTAAATCCTCCTCCTCTGGCGCTGGCGCTTCTGGCACCGGCAGCCTCCTGGACCAGATCGTCCTGAACGGCAAAATGGCCAACGAGCCTTCGCAAGAGCCGTACGCGAAGCGAATGCTGAGCCAGTTCGCGTCGCAGATTCTCGACGAAGACATGAAGTTCAGCCCCGACAAGGGCGTGGTCACGATGATCAACGAGCGTATCGCTGAGATCGATGACCTGCTGACCAAGCAGCTGAACGCCATCATGCATGACGCCGAGTTTCAGGCGCTGGAAGGCGCTTGGCACGGTCTGCACGATTTTGTGTTCGGTAGCGAGACCAGTACCCGTCTGAAAATTCGCCTGATGAGCGTCAGCAAGCAAGAGCTGCTGAATGATCTCGAAACCGCGGTCGACTATGACACCAGCGCGCTGTTCAAGAAAGTGTACGAAGAAGAGTACGGCACCTTTGGTGGCTATCCCTATTCGGTACTAATCGGTGACTACTACTTTGGTCGCCACCCACAAGATATGGCGCTGCTGGAGCGTGTTTCCAAAGTAGCGGCGGCAGCTCATGCGCCTTTCATCTCGGCGGCTGCACCTGCGTTGTTCGACATGAAGCGCTTTACCGAGCTCGGTGGCCCGCGTGATCTATCGAAGATTTTCGAGAGCGCAGAGCTGGCCACTTGGAAAGCTTTCCGCGAAGGTGAAGACTCGCGCTACGTAACGCTGACCTTGCCACGCTATCTGGCACGTCTGCCCTACGGCAATAAGACGAAACCTGTTGAGCAGTTCGGGTTTGAAGAAGACGTAGACGGTAAAGACCACGACAAATATCTGTGGTCGAACAGCGCCTATCAGTTAGGTTTGCGGATTACCGATGCGTTTGCCAAGTTCGGCTGGACCACTGCGATTCGTGGTGTTGAGGGCGGCGGTAAGGTTGAAGGTATGACCGCGCACACTTACCAAACTGACGAAGGCGATATCGCACTGAAATGCCCGACCGAGGTGCTGATCACTGACCGTCGTGAAAAAGAACTCAACGACCTCGGTTTCATTGGCGTCGTTAACGCTAAAGGGGCAACTTACGCTGCCTTCTTCGGTGGTCAAACCGTTAACAAGCCCAAGGTCTATAACAAAGATTTGGCGAATGCGAATGCCAATTTGTCCGCACGTCTGCCCTACATGCTGGCAGCCTCGCGCTTTGCGCACTATGTCAAAGTGATTGCGCGTGACAAAGTCGGTAGCTTCCAGACGCGTGACACCTTGCAAAGTTATCTGAACACCTGGATCGCTGACTATATTTGTCTCGATGGCGCCGCACCACAAGAAACAAAAGCAAGACTGCCGTTGGCGAGTGCGCGAATTGACGTCACTGAAGTTCCCGGTCGTCCAGGCTCTTACACAGCGGTCGTGTTTGTTCGTCCACATTTCCAAATGGAAGAACTGACTGCCTCGATTCGTATGGTGGCCGAGCTACCCGCACCGGCGGCTTGATGATTCATGTACGCCACCCGCGTCGACCCCCGATAGCGAATAAGTTAAAAGGATAAAACACCATGGAAAACAGCAATATTCTCCTGAAGATAAGCGGTGTCGACGGCAGCAGCACACTTGCCAAATTCGAGAAACAAATCGAGTGCGACTCCTGGAGCTTCAGCGTCGCACAGCCGACCAGTGGGTCTAAATCAGGTTCCGAGCGCAATTCGGCAAATCCAATTTTTTCCGACATCACACTGACTAAAGAATCAGATATTTCATCGACATCCCTGTTTCGCTTGTGCGCCACTGCGGATTCGATCGACAAGGTTGAGCTGACTATTTTGCGCAAGGCAGATACAGAAAATAAGCCTTTGGTCGTTATCCAGATGGATAAGGTCATTGTCAGCAATTACATGGTTGCGAGCAGCGGTATTTCTCGCCCGATCGAGACGATTTCGTTGAACTTCGTCAAAGTAAAAATGGTTTATCACCATCAGAACGGCGATGGCAAAGTCACGGGAAGTACCGATTTCGCGTACGACCTCTCGCTCAATACGAAAGCTTGATCCTTGTTACCGGCGATCCGCCACGATAGAGGTGAAGCTCGATGTCATTCCTGTTCCCGGGTGGGCCCATCCCGCTGTTCGACAAGCTCGACCAGCGCGCTGCGCCGACCGGGCATGAAGCTGGTCAGGGGCTTTCTGCCGATGGCGTCGAGGCCTCAGTAGAGCGAGAGCTGCATCGCTTACTGAACTCGCGCTCTCGAATCAATCTGTCCGACTTTAACGAATCAAATCTTACCGTCTGCGACTACGGCATTCCGGATTACACTGCCCTATCTGTTCGCAGCGATACTGATCGTGTTCAGATCGCCGCTGCAATCACCTATGCGATTCAGCATTTCGAGCAGCGACTTATCAACGCCACAGTGACACCGCTCGGTGCTGCCAACGGTATAACGATCGCACTATTTCAGATTGATGCCGATCTGCCGATTGCCAACACCGTACGTCGTGTGCGTTTCACGCTCGCTGCAGAAACACCATCCATAGCGCACGCCTCTTCGAACGTAGCGGAGGCTCTCGCATGAATTCACGCGCGAGTGACAACGAACTGCTGGATTACTACCTACGCGAGCTAGATTGGTTGCGTGCGCAAGGGCGCGACTTCGCGCGGCGTTACCCAAAGGTGGGTGCGCGGCTTGATCTGCACGGTGGTGAGTCGCATGACCCCCATACCGAGCGACTGATTGAATCAGTCGCATTTCTGGCTGCACGCGTACGACGCGATATCGACTCAGATTTTCCGCAAGTCGCCAGCGCACTGCTGGAAAACCTCTACCCTTCGCTATTAGCACCACTACCGTCCATGACGGTGGTACAGATGGCGCTCGGCGCAGCGCAGGGCAAGGTCACTGCCGGACTACGAGTACCGCGTCACACGGCTCTGGTCGCGAACGCTGACAGCGGTGAAGAAGTGCGCTTTCGCACTGCATGGGATAGCACGCTGTGGCCGCTGCATATCGCCGACGCAAAAGTCGATGATGAGGGCTATATCGATCTGCTTATCAAGTCGGATGAAGGCACCTCGCTTGATGAGTTAGAGCTCGATACCCTGCGTATTCATATCGCTGGGGATGCCGCCACCGTAGCTACGCTGTATGAGTGCATGGCGGTGCGCTTAAAGGGTATACATGTTGGGAACGCGTCTGGCACGACGATCGCACGCTTGGCCGCCAAGCAGTGTCAGCGAGTTGGCTTTGATTATGAGCATGCGGTATTACCGCAAGCACCGGGTGCCCACCCAGCGTATGGCTTACTGCAAGAGTATTTTGCATTTCCGGCGAAATTCCATTTCTTCGATATTCACGGCTTACGTGCACTCAAGCTCAGCGGTCAGCAGTTCAGCCTGCGGCTGGATGTCGGTGCTGCATCGCGAAAGCTGCGCGCACTAAATTCTGACTATTTCCGTCTGGGCTGTACGGTTGCGGTCAATCTATTCCCGCGAACCTCGGAGCCTATTCAGATCGATCACACGCAGCATGAGGTTGTGCTGGTGGGTGACCGCGCGCGCGAAGCCTCAACCGAGATTCACTCCATCCAGCAGGTCACGGCTTCCGAGCCCGGCTCGGATCAACCGCTGCAGATTCGCCATATCGCTTCCATGCAGAGGGGCGAAACCGGTGAGGATGTATTCTGTGTCGCACGACGCGATCGTAGTCTGCGGGGTGATCTTACCGGCACTGATTTATACCTGTCGTTTGTCGATCGACGGCAGGAGCGACGTGCGCCCTCTGCCGTTGTGTACGCAAACACTTTATGCACCAACAGAGGAGTGGCCGAGCAGATCACACCGCAAACCCTGCTGATCGGCGAAGGTGTTTCGAATGGATTGCAGATCCGCTCTGTGAGTGAACCCTCTCGCCAGCGTATGCCACCGCTCGGTAGCGACACCTTGTGGCGGCTGGTAGCACTACTCAACCTGCAGCATCAGTCCTTGATCAACGCCGACCAAGGTCGTGATCACTTACGTGAATTGCTCTCTTTATTCAGCTCCGAGCAGCAGCGCGACCTCGAGCAGATCCGCGGCATTCAGCGACTCAGCGCGCGTGCAGTAACGCGGCAGATTGGTCACGAGGCATGGCGTGGGGTATGCCGTGGCACAGGCGTGCGGCTGGAGATTGATCCGGAGGCGTTTGTCGGTAGCTCGTCGGTGTTGTTCTCTGCCGTGCTAGCACATTTCTTTGCGCTGTACACCACCGTCAATTCCTTCGTCGAGCTGGGTATTTGGCGCGGTGATGAATGTCTGGTGCAATGGCCGCCTATGAGTGGCTCACAGGAGTTGCTCTAGATGAGCGCGCGTGACGCTGACACTCAGCTGATACCTGCCCTGCTTGAGCAGCCGCAGGGCTTTGATCTGTTCCAAGCAATCAGCCTGCTTGAGCGCGCCGGCATGGCCGATGGCCACGCGGCGATCGGCGCCGACCATGGTACTGAAGCAGTTCGACTGTCTAGCCATGTGTCGCTCGACTTTGACGCTAGCGATGTACGTGATGCACGCCGCGGTGCTGTCACTGGTGAGCCATACACGCTCCGTACACCGGTACTCTCGTTGTTAGGTCAAGCAGGGCCGATGCCCGCAGCATTTACCGAGATGGTGATCGCGCGCAATGCGGTCAGAGATTTTGCGACTGCCGAGTTTTTAGATATTTTCCATCACCGTTTGCTGTCGTTGTTCTACCTTGGCCGCAAACGTCACCGTCCTTCGGTCGGTGGCGACGCCAATACCGCGAGCGTTGGTAGCGCGACGCGACGCTTATGCGGAAGTACAGAACAAGTACCGCGTGACGCAGGCCGATGGCTACGGCACGCTGGTCTACTGGCGGGTGCGCCGCGCTCAACTGCGTCACTTTGCACCTTGCTGGCGGATCGTTTCCAGATTGCGTTTCGGGCTGAGCAATTTGTCGGTCGTTGGTTAGCGCTGGAGTCAGACGATCTGACCCTGCTCGGCGATACAGCACGCCCACCGGCACTAGGACAAACCGCACTGCTAGGCCGACAAGCCTGGGATCAGTCGGCAGCGATACGTCTACACGCCCATGATCTGCCGCTGCCACGTGTGATGCAGCTGCTGCCCGGTGGTGAACAGCATGAAGAATTCAAAGCCGCGGTGCGCGATTTCATGCCATCGGCACTCAGCGTTGAGGTCTGGCTGACACCGGCTGCCGAGACCGTCACCGCAGCATCATTCAGCACAACGGGACGCCCACGTCTGGGCTGGAATGCCTGGGTAGCAGAGCGCAGTACGCGCGATACAGCGGCCTCCACTGAAACGCCGCCGCCGGCGCGTTTCTCATTTGACTGTGCGCATCATGAGCACTGAACTGCGCACCCTCATACATCGGCTAGATGATGAAAGCCGCGCCGCCATGGAGCGTGCGGCTGAATTGTGCGCGCAGCAAACGCATTTCAGTGTCGACCCCGAGCATCTATTGCTAGAGCTACTACGCGATAAAGATAGCTCGCTGCAGCGACTACTCAGCCATTTTCAAGTGTCTGGCACGCGCGCGCAGTCACAGCTACAAGACACCCTCGATCAACTCAAGCGCGGTAACGGACGTACGCCCGTGCTGTCCGAGCATCTGCCGCGTTTACTCGAAAATGCTTGGGTGATCGCTTCGGTGCAACTGGGCGAGAGCCGTATTGATGCAGCCTGTTTACTGCTCGCTGCATTGGAATCTGACACCCTGCGTGGCATGCTGCTGGAATCAGCACCCAGCCTGCTGGATCTTCCGCGCGAGAGCTTGCGCCAGCAGTTGCGTAGTCTGTCGGGATTAGCCTCTGGCGCGGGTTCGGGCGCGAGCGCGACGGCATCGAAGCCGCTCACTTCGTCCGCACAAGGCGAACGTCAAAAGACACCGGCACTCGATCAGTACACGTTAGATCTCACTGAGCAAGCAAAACAAGGCCAGCTCGATCCTGTCATCGGGCGAGACGAGGAAATCAATCAACTGATCGAGACCCTGCTACGCCGGCGCCAGAACAACCCCATCCTGACTGGTGAAGCCGGTGTTGGTAAAACCGCCGTTGTGGAAGGTTTTGCGCAACGTGTAGTCAGTGGCACGGTACCAGCGCCATTAAAAGATATTTCTGTACGTGCGCTTGACCTTGGCTTGCTCCAAGCCGGTGCCGGCATGCGCGGCGAGTTCGAGCGCCGCCTCAAAGACGTCATCCTCGAGGTGAAAGCTGCAGTACCCCCAGTCGTACTGTTCATTGATGAAGCCCACCAGCTGATCGGTGCCGGCGGTAGCGAAGGCGTGGGTGACGCTGCTAACTTGCTCAAGCCTGCGCTAGCACGTGGCGAGTTGCGTACCATCGCAGCGACCACCTGGTCTGAGTACAAGCAACATATCGAGCGTGATCCAGCGTTGACACGTCGCTTTCAAGTGGTGAAGGTCGCCGAGCCAAGCACAGATACTGCTATCGCGATGCTGGCATCGATGGTGTCGCGCTTGGAAGCTCACCACGGGGTCACCATCACCGAGGGTGCGGTAAAGGATGCGGTGAATTTATCGCACCGCTATCTTCGTGCACGGCAGCTGCCGGACAAAGCGATCAGTCTGCTGGATACAGCCTGTGCGCGTGTCGCGCATAGCGTTTCTGACGGAGCAGCGTATAAGGCGAGCGTCACTCACCAACAGAAAACCGACAAAACTCAAGCCTGCGTCGACACCGAAGCGGTCGCTAATGTGCTGTCGAGCTGGACCGGCATTCCGCTTGGTCGCATGCTGGCTGATGAGCAGCGCACCGTACTGGAGCTGCACAAGCGTCTACAGGAAAGAATCATTGGACAGGATGAAGCGCTCGAGGTCATCGCACGTCGAATCCGCAGCCATCGCGCCGGACTAGATGACGAAGCAAAACCAGTCGGTGTTTTTCTACTGGTCGGCCCTAGTGGTGTCGGCAAGACCGAGACCGCGAACCAGCTTGCCGAGCTGCTGTATGGCAGCCGCGAGCATATGGTCACCATTAATCTGTCCGAGTATCAGGAGCCACACTCAGTCGCAGGCTTGAAGGGCGCACCACCGGGTTATGTGGGCTATGGTCGCGGTGGTGTGCTGACCGAAGCGATCCGTCGGCAACCTTACAGCCTGTTGCTACTCGATGAAATGGAAAAAGCGCATCCCGATGTGCTGGAGCTGTTTTATCAAGTGTTCGACAAAGGTACGATGGAAGATGCCGAAGGCACCTCTATCGACTTCCGCAATACTCTGATCCTATTAACCTCGAATGCAGCGCAAGAGGTGGTGGTTGACGTCTGCCAGCAGCAAGCCAACGCCAGCCTGGAGCAAATCAATGCTGCGCTCCGCCCTGCACTACTACGTCAGTTCCCGGCGGCGTTTTTAGGTCGTCTGATCATCGTGCCGTACCGCCCTATCGCGGATACCGAGCTACTGCGTATCACCGGGCTGAAGCTGGATCAATTAGCGGAGCGCGTACAACGTAATCACGCCGCTCGCTTGCAGTGGGACGCTACCGTTGCCGAAGCGATCGTTGCACGATGCCATGAAGTCGAGAGTGGCGCACGAAACATTGACCACATCATTACACAGTCGTTATTGCCTGAACTCGCTGCCGAAGTGTTAGCGAAGATTGCAGCCTCCGAGAGTTTCAATCAGGTCACACTAGGTGTCGATGAGCGCACTGGATTTCGCGTCAGTCTGAATCAAGTTGGGGAGCCAGCATGAGACAGGACTTCACGCAACAGCACGTGCGCATCGCCATCGCGACCGTATTGGGTAAAGACAAGCTGCTACTGGAGAGTTTTACTGGTACCGAGGCCTTGTCGCGCCCCTTCGCATTTGCTTTGACTATGAAGTCATCGGAAGTTGCGCTCGACCCCGACGCCATCATCGGTACGCTAGCTACGGTGAAGGTGATCCACGGCGACGGTATGACCCGCTACTTTCATGGTTTGATCAGCGGCTTCACGCAAGCGGGTATCGATGCAGAATTTGCCTGGTACAGCGCTGACATGGTGCCATCGCTGTGGCTGCTATCGCTGTCGCGTGATCGTCGCATCTACCAAAATCAAAGTACGGTGCAGATCGTTGAATCGGTGCTGCAATCGTTTGGTATCAAGTTTGATAATCGCTTGAAAGCCAGCTACGCACCGCGTGAATACTGCGTGCAGTATGACGAGACACCACTAGATTTCATCATGCGCCTGATGGCGCAAGAAGGCATTTTTTACTTCTTCCAGTTCGCTGACGGTAGCCACACCATGGTGCTAGGCGACAATCCATCTGCGCATAGTGATTGTGCCAACAGCCAATTAATCTACCGTGGGCGTTCCGATACCCGTGGTTGGCCTGATACTGTCTTGCGCTTCGAAGCGGGTGGTCGATTAGTCACGCGCGACTATAACGGGCGCGATTATGACTACTTGAAACCCAGCACCTCATTGGCAGCAGACGCTGCTGGTAAGGCCGGACGCGGCAAGTTCTACGAATACCCCCATCTACACAACACGGTCAGCGCGGGTAAGCAGCAGCAAACTGTCCATGTACAAGGCAGTCAGGCAGAGGCGTCGAATGCTGCCGGTGAAAGCTTGTGCAATAGCCTATATGCCGGTGGTGTATTCAAACTCGATAAGCACCTTAATGCCCGGCTGAATACACGTTATGTCCTGCGCAGTGTGACCCACCGTGCGGATGTGACTGGCTATACCAACCACTTTGAGGCTTTCCCGTCGACACTCGCGTTTCGGCCACTTCGTACTGTGCCGCAGCCGGTAGTCGCTGGTAGTCACTCGGCTTTCGTGGTGGGCCCAGATGGTGAAGAGATCTGGACCGACGTGCACGGGCGCGTGAAAGTTAAATTCCACTGGGATCAAAGTACCGCGCATGACGATAAAGCCTCGTGCTGGGTGCGTGTGTCACAGGCCTGGGCTGGCAATGGCTGGGGTGCGCTGTTTATCCCGCGCATCGGGCAGGAAGTGATCATCAGCTACCTCGATGGCAATCCTGATCGGCCATTGATTACCGGTAGCGTCTACAACGGCGAGCAAGCAACGCCCGTCAACCTACCGAGCAAGCAAATGCAGTCGGGATTTCGTTCGCGTCCGACCAAGAGTGGTAATGGCCGCTCAAAATCGGCTGAAATCGCTGATGGTCGTATTCATGGTAACGAGCTGCGCTTCGACGACAAGATGGGCGACGAAGAGCTTTATCTGCATGCCGAGCACGACATGAAGGTCGATGTTGAACATGATCTGGATAGCACGCTCTATGGCGGTTCAGAAACGCATCTGATCAAAAAAGGTAACCGTAGTATTGAGGTCACCAAGGGCAACGAAACCCATACCGTCGGTGGCAAGCGCGACCTGACGATCCATGGTGACGAGACCCATAGCGACAACGCGAACTTCAAGCACACCGTCAAGAAGAACTACACGCTGGAGGTGGATGGCGATCTGGCTGAGACTATCAAAGGCAATACCACCTTGAAAATTACCGGCAATTTGGTAATTGATGTCGGTGGCAGCATTACCTTCAAGTCGGGCAAAAACACCGATGTCACTGCAGGCACCGCTATCAATGTCAAAGCGGGTACTGAGTTGAGCAGTCAAGCCGGTACCGGCTATGCGATCAAGGCGGGCACCGAACTGAAAATGGATGCGCTGACGCTCGCTGCCAAGGCCTCGGCCTCTGGTCAAATTGATGGTGGCGGCATGCTGACCATCAAGGGTGGCATGGTGAAAATCAATTGAGCATGATGATGAATAACCTAGCCCAACCAACGACAACCCCTTCCCTTCTCGAACTAAGGGATGAGAGCGGCCGCTTGCTGCACAACATCAGCACACAGCAAGGCGCGCTGCATGGCGCACTGCAAAGTTTTGATACCGCCGGACGGACACTGCAACGCGCCAACTATCAAAACGGTGCTCGCCATGGCTTGAGCGAGTATTACAACGGGCCATTACCGCAAATGCAGCAGCAATTTGCAAACGGCATCGCCCATGGCCCGACAAAATTATTCGACGCTGCGGGCAATCTAGCCGCTGAACTGAGTTATGTCGCAGGTCATCTGGAGGGTGAAGCACGCTACTACGCACAGGGGCGTCTAGTGCGCCGCGCGCATTATCGCGCGGGCAAGCTCGACGGTACGGTCGACGACTTCGGTATGGATGGTGCGCTACTTCAACGCGCTAGCTATCAAGCCAACGCACTGCACGGACCGTCGCTGCGCTACTGGCCGAATGGGCAAGTGATGGAGCGTATCGACTTCGAGCGCGGACTGATGCAAGGCGCGGCGCGCCAATTTGATCAAAGCGGCAAAGCACTCGGCGCACCTGGTCCCACGCTGGTCAAACGTGTCGAACAACTGTTGCGGGGTGAGCCATGAGTAATCTCGTGTGCTCAGGGGCGATGCTGAAGTGTCCGTTCGGCGCAGCGCCATCTACGCTCAACGTGTTACCCGCCAATCGTGTGCTGTCGGGTGCGCCCTCGGCCAACATCATGGACCACGTACCTATGCTGAACATACCGCCGTTCGGTATGTGTAACTCCTTAGCGAACCCGATGGTCGCTGCGGCGACTGCGGCGGCACTCGGTGCGCTGACCCCAATGCCCTGTATACCTGCAACCAGCGCACCCTGGGCCCCGGGCTCGCCCACAGTGCAAATCGCCAACATGCCTGCACTGAACGATAGCTCAACACTCGCCTGCAATTGGGGCGGTGTGATTCAGGTGTCGATGGCAGGACAATTCACGGTGGCAGTGGCATGAAGATCTCGCTCCTACTTACGCCCCGGCTGGTAGTCATCATCAGCGCCTGCGCTAGCGCTGTTGTTCTGCTGCTCTTAATGCTCGGCTTCGAGTTAGGGCTGCGGCAGGCAAATGAAGACCAAGCAGCACATGCCAAGGTACATGGTGAAAACGTCTATGGCGCCGCAACAATGGCACCGAAGAACACCTCAAGCAATACAGCAAGCAGCGCACCAACTAGCGCACCAATTGATGCGCCAAATGCTGCCAACCGTAGTGATGCCGAAGCTACAGCACCAAGCGCTTCGAGGGCTGCGCCATGAGGAACACCACGCATCTCAGCCAAGCACAAAAATATGCAGATGCACATGCACAGACACAAATATCGTGCACCAGCTCGCATAGGAATCTACGGTTTAAGCAGCCTATGTTTCTGAATTTTCAGTTGACTCTCGTGATGCTCGTGATGCTCACGCTATCGGGATGCAGCACTGTCAAAGACTATGTGATGCCTGCGGGCGTCAAGCTGGACTGGGAATCGGTCGCGGTGAGCGTCGACGCTGGTGCGAATCGCGACTATCCCTTAGCGATTGATGTGGTGCTGGTCAGTGACGAGGCATTGGCACAGCGTCTGCTCGGCATGAGCGCACGCGATTGGTTCAGCGGCCGTAATGGCCTGCGTAAAACCTACCCTGATGTGCTCAGTATCGACAGCCTTGAGTTAGCACCGGGCGAGTCGCTCACCTTACCTGGCAAGCGCTGGTCAGGGCGGCGCGTTGCAGCTGCCTTGGTGTTTGCGGATTACTTGGTCGCCGGTCCGCATCTTGCGCGTATTGACTCACTGCGCGGGCGAGTACAGCTGGCCTTCGGCGCGAATGAATTCACTGTTTACAGTTTGGAGAAATAAATGCGCCCACAATCAAACCGATATGGAGGTTGGCGATGAAGTGTCCTGATCGCATACAGTGGCACGAGGGCATGCTGTTGTCGCCGCAGCATTTTCAGCTGGAGTCGGCTCGTGTCGATGCCTTGATTGCATGGCACACATTGAATAGCAGCCCTTACGGCTGGGGTGTGAAGCGACTGAAGTTCGATTTATCGCTGCTACCCGCAGGGGTTTTGCGTTTGCTCGAGTTGGAAGCCATCCTGCCTGATGGCACAGCGATCATGCTCGATCCGCAAGACGCACGCGCACCCGAACTATCACTCAAGCTCGACCCGGCGCGCGATCAGCTCGCTTTGCATGCGCAAACCGTCTGGCTATCCCTGCCGGTATCGCGCAACATGAAAACACCGGAAATCAGCGCACGCTTTTTGTCCGTTAAGAGTGAATTGTTGGAAGATGAGGTCTCGGATGCTGCACCGGCAGATATTCCACGTCTGATTCCTAACCTCTCGCTCTCGATCGGAGATGCACCACCACCACTCGCCATCGGCATGGCGATCGCGAATGTGATGGAAGACGATGGCATGATCAAGCTCGGCCCGGCATTGCCAGCGCTGCTAGATCTGCAAGCTGCGCCTGACTTGCTGGATGCGCTGCGCGAGTTTAGCCGTACGCTACGCAGCAAGGCCGCTTTCATCGCGCGACAGCTTGCTGGACTACCCTCTACCGAGCAACGTGGTGAGCGCGTCATGCTGACGCAGCGCCTTGCCTGTTTAGTGCCCGTCATGCCAGCACTTGAAGCGCAGCTGCAAAACCCGGTGATACCACCCTACCCGCTCTATCTCGCGCTATGCAATTTACTCGGCCCGATGTCACTGCTGCGCCCAGGTGCATTACCAATCACACCACCGCCCTATGTGCATGCACAGCCGCATCTCAGTTTGCTGCCCTTGCTCAAAGAATTACAAGACAACTTGGCAGAGATCAGCCAGGACTATCGCGAAGTGGCATTCGACTGGGCGAATGGCGCGTTCGAGCTGACGCTGCGACCCGAGTGGGTGGGTAAGCGTTTGGTGGTTGGTCTGAAAGGCGGCCTATCCAGTGAGATTGAAGATTGGATGGATAGTGCCCTGATCGGACCCTCGCATGTATTCAATGAGCTGCGCGAAAAACGTGTACTCGGTTATCGACGTGCACGTATCGCAGCCGCGCCCGAGATGCAGTTGCATGGCTTACCCGGCGTGATTCTTTATGAAATCATCCCCGGACCTGAACTGATGCGCGCGGATAGCCGCTTGCTAGTGGGCGGCTCCGGGCGTGCTGGTAGCAAGATGCATCCCGGCAGCATGCAACTATTCATACGGACACAGGGTCGCTAAGGCGCTTCGCGCTGGATACCATTATGGGCAAGCTCTATATCCCCACGCCGCTCAGTCAAACGTCAGCCATGAAGGCGACGGTGGATGCACTCGCACCGACCATCACATCTATGGCAGAGCATGGTGAGCGTCGAAGCACCATTCTGCTAAAGCAGTTACGTGATTTTGTGGCCGAGGTATTGCAAGTGATAGAAACCTTGTCGGTACCCGTTACCGCCGACGATGAGCCTGCCGAGCAGGCACGTCAATTGGCGCAAGAAGCTTCTGAACGTATCGCACGCATCATCAGCGCAAAGACACTCGATCTGTCGCATAGCGAAAGTACTGCTGCGCGCGCAGCAACGGATGAGCTTCGCTACCTGATGGCCGCCATGGCAGACGAGCTATTGCTATCGCGTGATTGGCCTGGACGCGCTCGGTTCACCGAAACCCTAATCGAGACCCGATTGTTTGGTAGCAGTGTGGCGGGTGATCAGATCTTCCAGCGTATAGACGCACTCCTAGCAGGTGCAGGCGATACAGCGCCATCGATGGCAGCGCTGTACTTGTTTGCGATTTCTACGGGATTTGAAGGCCGCCATCGTGGCCTGAGAGCGGATGACGCTCTGCAGCCGTTACGCGATTCGCTGTTTCGCTTGATTTACCGGCGTGATGCCAAACTGGGGCCGAACCTGGCGGGCCAGCCCGACCTGAGCGACCGTGTACTCTCGCCGCAAGCCTACCGCTACCCGCTATCGAATATCGTGCCGGTACGGTTTTTTCGCTTTAGCCGCGGTACGCTGGGTTTTATCGGCACCATGCTGCTACTGATTGCGCTGTCACAGGTGGCGTGGCGCGTGACGACCGCACCCGTGCGCAAGGCGCTTGAACCCTCGCCACCAACTCAGCTCAAGCAGCGCATACCCAGCGAGGCCGAGCGTGGATAACGGCCTGACTATCGCTATGATTGTGGGCCTGCTATTGATAGCGCTTGGCGTGCTGCTGATCGCGCTGCGCGCAGGTGTTGATCAGGAGGCCGATAAAGCCAGTACACGCCGTGCCCTGCTGGATATTGGCCGCCTACGGGCATCATTCGACGAAGCAATCAAAACGATTGAACGCAATATCGCCGATCGTAGCAAGCGCTATGACATCCCTTGGGTGGTGCTCCTGCATGATGGTGACGAGACAGTGCGTCCAGCGATTGAGCGCTGCGGGCTATCGAATGTTCTGGCGGGTGAATCACTCATACCGTCACAAACCGGGCTGCATTGGCATCTGTTCGATCGCGGCGTTGTGATCGAGCTAAACGCCGAGCAACTGGACGACGCCATCGCCAGCGATACCCAAGAAAAACGCTGGGAAGCCTTTGTTGCCATGTGCGGAAAGTACCGTCCGCAGCGTCCGCTGGATTCCGTCGTGATCGCAGTACCAGCCGCCATGCTGGCCGATCGCAGCCCCCAAGGACGCGAACATCTACGCGCGCGCGCGGATGCGGCCAGCCGCCGCATCTGGATTGCACAGAATCGCTATGCCATGCGCTTCGCGGTATATGTGGTGGTTACCGGATGCGAGCAATTGCCTGGCTTTGCCGACTTTGCGCAAGCGCTGCCGCCATCCATGCAAGACGGCATGCTAGGCTGGTCTTCACCGCATCAACCGTCAACACTCTTCCAGGCAGGATGGGTCGACGAAGCGTTCGATCAGGTAGAACAAAACCTGATCGATAGTAGCGCCGAATTATTCGCCTCACAGACGACGTTGCGTTCAGCGACAGAAGTATTCCTGCTGCCTTCGCAAATCGCTGCACTACGCACCGGTGCGCGGGATTATCTCGATGCCTTGATGCGGCCGAATGCTTTCCACGAACCGTTTTTCTTGCGCGGCATTTACCTCAGTGGCACCACCGAGCGGCCAATGTTCCTGCGCGGAGTGATGGAGTCCAAGGTATTCGCCGAATTTGGCTTATCACGCGCTGCGCACTCACAAAAGCTAGCGCGGCCACTGATGAGCCGGATCGGTCGCTGGTTGGCGGTAGGCATACCCCTGGCCTATGCCTTTGGCATCATCATTACCACCATACAGTTGCAACGCGTACTACCGGTACTGGCCGAAGGCTTGGAGGGTTTGAAACGAGATATCGAGTACCGTGCGCAGGCCAGCAATACCGGTGAGCGTATCGAATTCGAGTGGTACCGTAAAACTGCTCTACAGCTGATGATTGGACTTGAGGAGTTACAGTCTCGTCGGCTAAACCGTACTACTCCGCTATATGACACCAGCTTCATCAACCCATTCATGCCGGGATCATGGCCGATGTTCGACGATGTGCGCGAACGCGCCAAGCAACGCATCGCTAGTGAATTCTCTGATCTGGGTGTGCGTACACTGCAACAGGCAGTGTACCGACGCACAGCTGAGTTGACTCATGCGCCACTGAATCCGATAACTTACCACCTAACCGGTGGCAGTACTGATTGCGATGGTCCTCAGTTATTGAGTACCTCACCCATGACCGGTACCGTCGCGACGGTTGCGCTTGAACGAATGAACGAGTTCGTCACGCTACAGCGCTACGCCAGCGATGTGACACGTTTGGAGACAAATGTCAGCAGCTTGCTGCATCTCGGTACACCACACAAGAATAGCCAAGCATCACTGCGTATGCTGGTACTCGATATGCTCGGCGCCGAGTTACCTGGTGATCTTGAGGCGAGTGTCACACTGTTTCGTAATGCAGCCGCGAAAGAGGTTGTTTTGGTCGATCACGCTGCGGTCTCGAGCGCCGTCAGCTGCGGCTTTACACGCGCCGCACTGGCCTTGAACCATCAGCTATTCACTGACAACGCCCTGCTTCGTAATGAAGAGCGCGTCATCAATGCCCGCAACGCCGTCTTGAATCTGTTCGGTGGCAAAGACGCGCCCGGCAGCAGCGAGGTCATCCTCAGCTATCGCCGCTTACGTGATGCACTGAATGAACAACGATCTTTACTTGCCACCGGCTACGGTGCTTGGCTACTAAACGAAGAGCTGAAGCTTGGGCCATCCTATGACAAGCTAATGAAGCAGTTTGCTGATAATGATCTGATTAGCAATCCTGCGATCGCCGATATAGAACGCCGCTCGAAAGAAGATTTTTTCCGCGCACGCCAACGCTTTGTTGCGCTGTTCGGCTCCGGCACCGAAATGGGTATCAGTACTGAAGGTAAGCAAGGAAGCTTGCAGATGTCAGGCGAGCGCCTCGCCTTGCTCGCTGCACTCGATCATTTACTAGCGCAACCCTTCATGCAACCGGCGGTCGGCGACGCATTGGAGACAACACCACGCAATACTTTAGTGCAATGGAATACCGATGAACTCGCACGCGCCATCAAACTGGGTGAAGGACATCGTAAGTATTTGACCGAAGACCTACCGAAGTTCCCCTCGGGTATACAAGAAGCTGTTAACGATCTGATCGATTACCAATACGCGCTTCGGCTGGTAGATTTGATTGGCCATGCCTACACACGACTTGATCGCGGATCTGCCGCATCCGATCACACACAAGCTTCAACGGCATCCTATGAAATGACGAGCCAGCAAGTCAGGAAACTGATTCTGTTGCTCAGAGAATTAGGTCAGGACGGTGAAGCCAATGCCCTACAATCGATTCTCGTCAATGACGCATCGGGTCGTCTCAAACTACTTAATGACGCCCTCCAAAGCGCGCATCCCTATCAGATTTTGGATGAGAGCGATGATGGGCGCAGTGAGTTGCGCGATCGCTTAGTCTTATTTGCACAGAGTGATGACGCTGCCGACTACCTGAGAAATCAGATGTCTGTACTGCAAACCTTGTCTGCACAAGTACAACTACTACGCAGTGCTTTACCCGCAGACTCGCGGACAAACGGCGATCTGACTCGCTGGCAGAGCATCGCACGTGAGATCGAACTACACACCGCCAAGGACCCGAAAAGCAGTGCGCTAAAGCTCGAGCGCTTCGTGAATGAATTAACACGCGAGCTTGATGCACCAACCTGTCTCACAGTGTTGCGCGCCCATGAGCCACCCAAGCGTACCAACAACTATTTCACTGAGCGACATGCCGAGCTTCACCGCACTGTCAGCCGCCGCTGTCTCGCGCTTGATCGGCGCTCATTCGTAGAGCAATGGCGTACTTTTGCAGCCGATTTCAACAAGCTACTCAAGGGGCGCCGCCCTTTCATTGGTCAGCGCAGCATGTTGCGCGGCAACGAGTTCAATGCAATCGCGGCAGCTGATCAAAGCGATGTCAGCATGCTGCTGCAAAGGTTGCCGAATGTCTCGGCCGAAGTCTTCGCACGCAACAATGTACCCGAAGGCTCAGCAATACCAATTCGTGACTTCGCAGCGCAAGCAGTACAAGTCAGGCAATTGATGAGCTCTCTGTTCCCAAATGATCCTGCTGCGCCAGCAGGCTTGGACGTGATGGTTAAATTCCGCGCCAATACCAACGGAGAACAAGACGGTAACAAGATCATCGACTGGTCGATCACGATCGGCGATCAAACGCTCGGCTTACGCGATGCGCCGCGCGCGCTTCGGTGGCGAGTCGGTGAGCCGGTGCGTATCTCGCTCCGTTTCGCGAATGATGTACCGATCGTACCGCGCGCTGATCCTGAAAACCACTATCTGGAAGTCAGCCGCAAAAACGCCGTATTTCGCTTTGAAGGACCCTGGGCATTACTCGACATGATGCAGCTGATGCGCGCTAACGAGGTTTCCGACACGCGCAACTCGCTGATAAAACTCGAGGTACCTATACAGTCAGACGAGCGCGATCCGACCTCGCGTGCACGACCGGTGCGCGTATTCGTCGGTATGACGCTATCAGAACCCGGCAAGACTACCGCTTTGCCCTGGCCCGCGCAGTTCCCTGAGCGTGCACCAACACTGGAACGATGATGGACGACATCGATTTCGATTCATTGCTCCAGCAGCTGCTTACGCCGATCTCGGAAGATGGGCCAGCAGGCCGGTGGATGCGCTATGAGCCAAAGTTTGCAGAGCTGAGTCGACTACGCGAAGAAGACAATCCCAATCTACCCATGGGGGATTGGGAGCGACCGCTACTAAAAGCAAATTGGCAACGAATAAGCGAACTTTGTATACAGCTATTGACGACCGAAACCAAGGATTTCCAGATCGCTGGATGGCTATGTGATGCCTGGATACGTACTTCACATATTGAAGGATTACACATCGGCCTTGAGCTTGTACATCGCATAGCCGAAAAGTACTGGGACTGCGCTTGGCCGGAAATTACTGATAGCGATTGTGATCGTCGGGTTGCACCGTTTGTTTGGATGAATTCCAATCTTCCACTGACCCTACGGCTCCATGGCGTGTTGCTACCTGCCAGCCTTTATCGGGGTAAGGCGATCACGCTGCTCGACTGGGAAGATGCGCCGATTGCCGATGACGCAAAATCCGGCATGGATGGAAAGCTGAGCCGACGTGATATTCGCGACAGCGTAATGCTTTCAGACAGTGACTGGCTGCATACATTGTCTAAACACACCTCGCACTGCCTGCAAATCCTTCAGCAGCTAACCCAATACCTAGACCACCAACTTGTAAAGGAATCTCCATCTCTCGCAAAGCTGGAAAATGAACTTCTAATTCTGCAAAGTGCAGTCGATGATCTCTCACAGCGGCTACCAGAGCCAAAAACTGAAGCCGCGCTTGGGATGGAAAGCGCTGACTCGGCAGGAGGGATTCCAAACATCTCCCCCGCCCTCGAAGTGGTTGGTAAGGAATTCAAAACCACTTCGGGAACATTCGCCTCAGGCCAATCAATCGCAGAGGAACCCTGGCAATTGCAACTGGGCGTTGCAGGCTTACCTATCTTTCACAGCAAAGCCCATGCCTATGCTGCACTGGAAGCGATTGCTGCTTATTTGCGCGCGACGGATCCCCATGATCCCGCACCCTAT
Organism: Burkholderiales bacterium; assembly: GCA_026399895.1. Taxonomy (GTDB): domain Bacteria; phylum Pseudomonadota; class Gammaproteobacteria; order Burkholderiales; family Burkholderiaceae_D; genus Pernthalerella. The sequence continues at coordinate 14,584 of JAPLQC010000043.1, read as the reverse complement.
TTGGTACAGCGAGCCATCGAGTTAGGCAACATGCCATTTCCGCAGTTGATACAAGAAATGACAGAAACAGCAGGATCCATGGAAAAGTTTTTCGAGTTACTGGGAATTGACGCTGGCGACTGAAGCCAAGCAAACCAACGACCCATAACAAACGTAAAAAAGTCGGAGTCAAATCATGCTGCCCTCTTATGATCTTTGGAAACAATCGACCTCAATGGCCAGCATCGGATCCGGCTCGAGAGAATGGCAAGCCCTAGATAAGGCATATAAAGATTTTTCCGAGTCGCAAAATGACCAAAATATGCGTAAGCATCTCGAGAATATGCTCGATGCTTTCGATGAAGCAAAGAAAAAAAAGTATGCAAGTATCAATAATGCGCTGACGCCGGGTGAAGCTGAAAAAAAATCTGATCGGGATCAGCTAGGTGCCATCACCGCACTGAGAAGGTATCTGAAGAATTGGACTAAGGAATATACGGCAGAAGACTTGGTAGGACTCAGAGAAGTCAAGCTCGCTCAGAGTCAGGCTCTCCGGCGCACACTTTCCGACGCCAAAGTACGCTACAAAAGTGATCGTATAAAAGTAGGCAAGGAACTGGGAGCAGCCGCCTATGCTGCCTACTCTAGCTTGAAGGGGCTTGCCACCGAACTAAAGCCCAATGCATCGGACTTAAATCCAGCGGGTTGGCAGGGAGATGCAGCAACGGTGTCAACCGAATGGCAAAACATGCTGCGCTCAATTACCGGCATGGAGGGAGATCTCCAGCAAGAGGTGATGCAAGCCCTGAGCCGAGAAATCGGCGAGAAAGTCCTGGCCGATGTTTCTGGTTACATCCCAGTGCTTGGCGTTGTTAAAGACGGCTTCTCGGTCTTTATGAGTATGAAGGGTATCGTTGATAATGAACTAAAGATTTATAGGAACGAAAAGGCTAGACCGTTAACGCGCAAGGGCGACATTCAGGCGGCCATAACCTCTTTGCAAAGCATCTTTGAGAAGCAACGTGTCTCACTAGGCATTGATCTCGCCGGGTCGGTCTCAGCACTAGTAACGGGCGCAGTATCGAGTGGCATGGCCGGCCCTATAACTAATGCTGCAGTCAGTGTCGCAAAGCTGATTTATACCATCCGTAATTTTGTAGCAGACCACATCATGATGACACGTGCCAATAAGATACTGGGCATGATGGACACATCAGACAATCAATTGCTCGAGATAATGGAAAAGTTTCCATTTATCGGCGCTCACTTGATTGCGACCATAGAAACAAGCACTTTGATCGAGATATGCGGATACGAAATAAACGATCCGTTCTATCAACTTACCGTGCGATCGTATAACAATCAGCTAACATCTTTACGTGAATCAGCACGGGATATCATCTTAAATTCGCGCTTCGAAATTGTTATCACTAACGATCGCGAATCCGAAGCGACACGTAAAGCCCTGAATATAGCTTCGCGCCGCGCGAAAGACTTGAGTACGCAAAGAACACGTGAGTTGGTTGACGAACGTCAGCGCGAACTGGCGGCACAGAAAGCCAAAATATTAGCGGAGCAACAGGCGCGCGACTTGGCAGATCACCAGAAAAAAATGGCTGCTTTCGCTGCATTACAAGAGAAAAATCTAGCCAAACTCCGGGTGCTACAGAAAAATGTGAAGCAGGCGCTCGCGACCTACCGTGATCAGACCACAGGATTCAAAAGCATGATCACTCGGCAGAGCAAGGAGTCAACCGACGCCATCGCCGAGCTGACAAGCCTCACATCCAGCACTTCAGTGCAAGATTTGAGCAAACTTCAAACGACAGTCGAGTATCTACTCAAAAAACCCATCACAGATGGAGCTTCCGTAAATCGATTGCTGGCACCACTAAAGCAGCCCTCACGGTTATACGACTTGCTACACCCTGCTTACCTGGCGATGCGATAGGTCAGATACGCCGGAAAGAAGCTGTTTCCCATCTGACGGTCGATACTGCCACCGGCGCATCCCTTGGATCCACGTTAAAAAACTTTAGCATTTTCAACCGTAACTTATGTAATTCGAAGTAAAGCGCGTAACAAACGCTAAAGTTTTTCGAGTTGCTGTTTTTTGTTGATAAGCTCGTCTCAAGTTTTCAAAGAGTCGAGGATCAGCATGATCGACGCCAACTACCCGGCAGCCATCCCAGTACCATCACCCCCCAATCGGTTGCCCGAACAGCCTAGGTCTGCGCAGGCGTCGGCTATATGTGTTGTCTTATGCAAGCTTGATTTGGTGGGGAGATAACGGCTATGTTGTCCCTGAACACCAACATCAATGCCATGGTGGCTGCGAACGCTTATTCGAGCGCTACGACAGCCTACGCACAAGCAAGCACGCGAATCAGCACGCAATTGGCCATTAATAGCGCCAAAGACAACCCGGTCGGACTCGCCGTTGCTAATCGCTGGAAGGCGCAGATCGCCTCCTACGCCAAAGCAACGGACAACATCAATGCAGGAATATCCGCAGTCCAAATTGCCGATTCCGCCCTGTCGGAAATCGCGACGATTTTGACTTCGATGAAAACACTGGCGACCTCGTCGGCCAGTGGCACAGCCAGCGCTGCAACTCGGACCAGTAATCAGACGGTGTTCGAGACTTACATGGCGCAAATCGATTCCATCGCTGAAAGTGCGGAGTACAACGGCGCCTCACTTCTCAATGGCGATACGCCATCTATTAAAGTCCAGACCGGGATTAACTCGGGCGACACGACAACCTTGAAATTTTCGTCGGCAATTCCGTCGGCACTCGGGACGGGCAGCCCATTGGCACTCAGCTCGCTCGGCGGATCCACAACAGCGCTTGCTTCGGGTGATCTGCTTATCAATGGCTACACGATTGGCGCATCACAGTCGTCATATGACAGCTATTCCTATGCATCAAACTCCGGTAGCGCGATTGCCAAGGCTGCGGCGATCAACCTGATGACTAGTTCTACGAATGTCGAGGCCGACGTTGGCGAAACAACTGTCGCCGGTAGCGCCATGACAGCTGCAGGCACTGGCTCGGCCGGAACAATGACAATCAATGGAACATCTATTTCTCTGACGCTAGCGTCCAGCAATGATTACGCGACTAACCGCGCGGCGGTTGTCACCGCCATTAACCTGAATAGCGGACAGACTGGCGTTACTGCAACAGACACCAACAGTTCCACACTTGGTGTGACATTGACGGCAACAGACGGCCGGAACATCACGGTGGCATTTGACGGTACCAATCTGACTGCGTCCAGGACGGGTATCGGTGCAGCCGGCACCTATGCAGGTACCTATACCCTGCGCAGTCTGGATCAGACGGATATCACGATCAGTAGCAACGTCGGTGGCACGATCGCGAATGCGGGTCTGGACATTGGGACCTACGACAGCAATACCGCTCAGGTTTCTACAAAAAAGCGAGCCGCCTCGACCAGTGCGCCAACCGCCATGTCAGCCGGAGACCTGACCATCAATGGCTACGCCATCGGCGCAACCTTCACATCCGACGATACTGCGTCAAGCACCACAGCGACATCGTCTACCAGAGCGTCCAGTGCCATTGCGATGGCCGCTGCGATTAATCGGCAAACGACACTGACCGGCGTGACTGCTTCCGCAAACCCGAATGTGGTTGTCGGCACCGGTTTCTCAGCCGCAGCCGTGAGCACCATCTACCTGAATGGACAGACAATTACAGCCGGCCTGACGGCATCCTCATCCATCGATAGCGTGGTTACTCTCCTGAACAACTACACGGGAAGCACTGGCGTCACGGCATTGAACAACGGTAGCGGCGTCACGCTGACTGCATCGGATGGCAGAAATATTTCTATCGCAACGAATACCGGAAATGGTGCGGCTATCGGCATCTCCGGCATGTCGGGTAGCGCAACCTCGGCAGCGGGCGCTGAAACTTACATTTCGACGGTCAAAATGTACTCAGATGCCACTTTTTCCGTTTCTGCGGGTACCGAAGGGTATTCCGATTTCACCACGCTTGGATTTGTTGCAGGCACCTACGGCGGTTCGTCAGACGATACACGGGTCTCGGAACTCGATATCTCGACACAAACCGGGGGCAGCAATGCCATGGCGGTACTGGACGACGCGATTGATATGGTGTCTTCATACCAGGCACTGGTAGGGGCACAAGAAAACATACTCGGCTACCAAAGCGATTACGTTACCGCCACCAATGTTGCCGCCACCACGGCGTACGGCAACATCATGGACTACGACCTCGCCGCTGAAACTACGGCCCTAGCTTCAGCGCAAATAAAGCAGAATGGCGCAATGGCCATGCTGGCACAGGCGAATATCTCGCAGGACATGGTGGCTTATCTGTTGAAGCAATTTATTAGTTGAACCGGTTTCTGAGTCTGCTTCTGAATAGGTTTTGCCAATAAGTTCGGCTCACCCAAAAAAAATCCCAACCGACTGGTTGGGATTTTTGTCTTTCAGGGCGCTCGGCCCTGCGAATTACGTATTCTGTTTATTTGCGCTGTATCGTCTCTAGAAACTTCACGATATTTTGAATATCGCCATCGGATAGCGTACCACCCCAGTTCGGCATGCCAAGATCAGTACGGCCGTTGGTAATAGTGGTAACTGCCACCTCACGCCATTTATCGTCATAACGCTTAGACAGCTTGCGCAGATCGCGCTCTTGCTGCGGGCTAGCGCCGTTCTGACCATGGCAGTGCGAGCAGCGGCTGTTAAACATCGCCTTGACGTCTTCAAGGTTGACGTCGTTTACCTTGATCATGTTGGCGCGCCAGTCAGCCTTGGCACCACCTGCGGCCATCATGCCCGCTGCATCTTTGTGTGCAGCTTGCGTGGCACGTGCCAGTGTACTGCCACCAGCGACTTGATCAGTAATTGCGTTCCATGATCCTTTCGCATCCAGCATCACAGGCGCGGTTTGCGGGAAGGCATATTTCTGCTGAAGCTTTTTGATCTCAGGTTGCAACTCGGTCAGTGCCTGATCAATCTTCGCTTTTAACTCAGGATTTTTCTTTGAAACTGCAACAGCCACCTGACCATTCAAACCCTGGCCTGCAACGGGCGTTACCTTCCAACGTTCAGCATACTGCTTGAGGTTAGCGTATCCCGCGCTTGGACCCCAAAGCACGGCGACATCGATCTCACCTTTATCGAGTGCTGCCAGCACCGCGTCTTGTTCGCGGAAATTGCGGCAGTCATAACCCGTTTCATTCGATAGGACGATATGCGGGGTAGATCCGTGCAACACGCCAATGCGTTTGCCCTTCAGATCTTCCAGACCGCTGAATTTGAACGACGACGGTGCCACAACGGCATAGCCGACATCGAGAAAGGCGCGGGTTTTATCCAAACCACGCATCTTGTAATCCGCATTTGCGGGCAAAGCAAAATAGGCGTCGCACATGTCCATGGTGTTGCGGACAGCGCGACGCTGGTTATACGTCAACCACCAAACATATTCGGCGGAAGCGCCCAAGCGCTGCACAACCATATCTGCCAGCTCGACATACAGACCCTTTTCCGCACCTTCTGACTTACTGAAAGGCAGGTTGTCGGGATCAGTACAGATCTTGATGGTGTCTGCAGACGCCAGCGGCGCTGCAAACACACCCGTCACCAAAGCGACGGCAGACCAAAAGCGAGCACGGTTGTATAGCGACTTGGGCATTTCCACTCTCCGAATTAGTTCAACGCAAAGACGAACAGAGTGCCGCCTTCAGGGCTGGCATCTACCATCTTCTGACCGAGGTCACCCAGGAACGCTGGGATCGACTGCGTACGACCCGAAACAACAGCAACATACTGCTTGCCATCGATTACATAGGTCATCGGCGCAGCAGTGATACCTGAGCCAGTGTTGAACTTCCAGAGTTCTTTACCCGACTTAGCGTCATAGGCGCGGAACATGCCTTGGATGTCACCAGCAAACACCAGACCTGTTGCAGTAGTCATGGTGCCACCGTTGAACGGCAACGGCTGCTTGTTCATCCAGACAGTCTTACCTGTCAGCGGATCAAACGCCTTCAGACCACCACCGTGGCCGCCAGGGCCCAGCTTGCCGAGGTCAAAGTTGACCGACAGGTAGAACTGACCGCGCTTGTAGTCTTCCTGCACGCCTTCCATGTCCATGCACAGGTTCATGGTTGGGATGTAGACCAGACCAGTTTGCTTGTTGTAGCTCATCGGCATCCAGTTCTTGCCGCCGAGGAGGTTCGGGCAAACATTCACAGCTTTACGCTTGAAGCCAGGACGGAACTTGTTGTCCGGAGCTTCGATCGGTGCGCCAGTCTTCAGATCAACGCCAGTAGCCCAGTTCACGCCATCGACGAACTGTCTTGCGGACAGCAGCTTGCCGTTCGCGCGCTCGATAACGTAGAAGAAGCCGTTACGGTTCGCAGTCATGATGACTGGAACTGTTTTGCCGTCGAATGGCAGGTCAGCAAACACCAGTTCGTTAACGCCGTCGTAATCCCATGCGTCATGTGGTGTGTACTGATAGTGCCACTGGATCTGACCAGTGTTGGCATTCAAGGCCACGAGTGAGGCGGTGTACAGGTTGCTGTACTTGCCTACCTCGGAGCTGTCGTTACCGCGCACTGCAGCTGCCCAAGGTGCTGGGTTGGAGGTGCCGTAGTAGACCAGGTTCAGCTTAGGATCATACGAACCGATGAACCATGCAGCGCCACCGCCATGCTTGCCGGAGTCACCCTTCCAGGTGTCGCCGCCTTTTTCATTTGGCTCAGGCACGGTGTGGGTACGCCAGACTTCCTTACCAGTGTTCTGATCGTAAGCGATGATCGCGCCACGTACACCGTACTCACCGCCACCGAAACCGGTGATGACGAGGTTGCCAGCGATAGTGGGTGGCGAAGTGATGACCGAACCCTGAGTGTAGTCAACCACAGTCGAGGTCCAGAGCTCTTTGCCGGTCTTCGCGTCAAGCGCAGTCAGCTTCGAGTCAAGACGACCAAAGAAGATCTTGCCATTAGCGTGTGCAACACCACGGCTGTTCACGTCGCAGCAAGCGAACTGATCAACGTTCTTTGGCAGCTCTGGCGAGTGACGCCACTTGAGATCACCCGTTTTAGCGTTAACCGCGTAAACGTGTTTTGGACCGAACGACGAGGTCACGAACATGGTGTCGCCGACCAGAATCGGTGTCGATTCTTGTGAACGGTTGGTACCGAGTTGCAGTGCCCACTTGACCTTCAGGTTTTTGACGTTTGCAGCGCTAACTTGATTAGCAACGCTGTAGCGGGTGTTACCGGTGTCGCCACCGTACACACCCCAGTCTTTGGCCAATGCGACTGGTGCTGCTACCAGCATCGCCGCAGTGGCCATCGTTTTCATGGATAGCTTCATTGTGTCTCCGTTCATCGAGTGCTAGGGTTGCATAGACCCCGGTGTTATTAATTTAACAATCGCCCAAATACAGACGCTTCTTGTAAAACTCCACACAAGTATCTAAGCACGTTGATGGTACAAGGTCTAAAAAAAAAATCAACGAATATCCCACTACCTTACTCATGGTTTTGAAGGCGGATTTTGGGTTATTTTTTTTCCGGTTTCGTACTAAACGCAACACCCGCTTTAGGGTGCCTCACAGAGGGAAAAATTGAATTTGCAGCGCAGCAAATTCGCTGATTCAGCATCGCAAAAATTACCACTCCCTTACAAAAGCTGACAGCAAAAAAAAACGACCCCAGCGGGTCGCAGACAGGTATTCAGTACTAACTTTGGAGCGATTCTTACAAGGCCTTACGTAAGGATTTGCAAGCTTACGTAGCCTTACAAAAACACGAATAAACAAGGCAGCGAGCTGCCCCGAAAAATACTGTTAAACGCGATCTCGAGATTCGAAAAAATGCGAATAACTAAGCGTTGGGTACAACGCTCAAAGATCGTTACAGACTTTTGGTGCGCAGCAGCGTCATGCGCATGACGCCCCCTTGAAAAAATCGCGCCGTGGTCGGCTCATGACGCTCCAACTGTACTAGTCCGACGTTGGGGCAGTACCACTCCAGGTTCACCATCGGCGCTACTTTGTAGGTCATTTCTTGCTCGTGCCAGATGTGCAAAGGCGTTACGCCTTTGATCAGCACACAGCCGGCGTAATCACCGGAAGGCGTACTGACCTTCTGGTCAGTCGCCTCTACCGCATAGGTCATGGTCAGATCACGGAAGCGATCGACATATTTGAACTCTTGTGGCCACTCGTTACGACGCTTCAGGAAGTAAGGCACCGTGGTGGTAGTCCACTTTTCTTCCTTAGTCAGCTTGGCTGGCAACACGGTGCGAGGCGCACTGTCGAGCACCGCTACTTTGTCGTTCGGAGTACGACTGGCAATGCGATGCACGCCCTTGTCATCAATCTTCAGCCAATAGTCGTTGCCGTAGTCACTGCGTCGGCGCCAAGTCTCAACACCATTCAAATCCACCCGACCAAGATTCGTCATAGTGATCGTCGATCGATCGACATAAGGCTCTGGCGCGTCGTAGCTAATCTCAATACGGTAGGTCCAACTCCTTCCTTCGCCGAGCGGGAACAAGGGATTATCGTTGGCGGGTTTTTGGCAGCCAGCGAGCAGACTCAGCGCTGCGACACCACTCAGCAGTGCAATCGCGCTGGAAAAATTGTTTAGCAATCGCATTTTATTTTTCCGGTACCTGAGGTGCAGGCAGATCCATGATCTTGATCTCTTGTTCATCCTTGCCCGGATTCAGCCAGCTCGGCCCCGTCCCCTGCCCCGATTTCGCCTCGGCGGTACCCATCTGACTAATACCGCGCTGACCTTTTTTCATACCTTCGGTAATTCGCTCATGCAGTGCACGCATATAGGGCAGCTTGTAGCCCCGCGGCTCGAGATGACGCCGGCCTTCTTCAATCGGCGTCACCCACAGATATAGAGCACCCGGATACTTCGGCGTTGGTTCTTCGATTACTGCTGCAATCAGCAAAAAGCGCGCTGGCAAGGGGTCATTAGTCGGGTAACCAATCACACTCATCACGGCGTTATGACCATAAAAGTAAAATGCACAGACGCCTAGTGTCAGCACCCCTTTCAACCAGCGCGGCCAGCTGGAATAAACCAACGCCAGCGCGAATAGAAAGACAAACAGCGAAAAGGCAATAATCAAGGTCAGGGTCATGTCAGCGACTTCGCTAAAGATTTCGGGATGGTATTGATATTGGTGACAGCACCGCTCGGGTCGATGGTAAAGCGCACCAAAGTCGCTTCCTTACCGCGAGTATCCAGCGTGGCCTGCCCATAGAACACGACCTCGGCTTTCGGATTCACTTTGATCACCGTGAGCGTGGCCTCAACTGGCTTGCCAGCTTTTGGATCGTTTGGATCGAGCTCTTTGGTCTCGTAGTAGTGCACATTCGCGACATATTCGCCCGGGATAATGCTTCGAATCGTGGTGACCTCCTGCCGCAGTGGATTCACGACCTTCTTGCCGTTCACAACAATGGTGTTATTCGAACTGCCGCGATCATCACGATCCAGATGCATCAGCCCTGCCTCACGATTACGAAACCAGACGACTTCACCGGAAGGACCCTGCGTCCAGAGGTCGAGATCATTGGGATCGTTATCAGGCCACGACAGCGTAATGATGAACTCGGCTTTCGCCGGAATATCGCCACTCTTTTGCGCTTTTGGATTAATCGACAGAAACGCGATAATGAAGCAGAACACAAATGCGATGAGCATGTTGAACAACATGTCATACATCGGGTCGACTTCTTGTTCGCGCGATCGCTTACGGTTGGCCATGGGTGATCGTCCTAGGCCTTGATCTTCAAGCCGTGCGTCTGCGCACGAGTCACTAGCTCATCGGCGAAGCGATCGAGCCGAGTCAGCTGCATACCGAGCAGAATATTGGCAACCAAACCCACCATGGTGGTGAGCAGCGCAACACCCAAGCCGGTAGTCAGCTCGCGCAGCATATCTTGCGCTTGCGATTGATCGAAGCTTTGCATATGCCCGATCTGCATCGCCAGCATGGAAAAACCAATCACCTTACCGAGCAAGCCCAGCTTCAACTGCAAGCCGTTGACCCACCAAGCGGTGGCATGACTACCATGGGTTTGCTCGGACAATAAATCCATGGGCGCGCCGGAATCAATTGGCTTCGCGCGCAGCGCACCCCAGTAAGCCGATGCCCAGCAGCCTTCCATCGGCGCAGTGCCGGGGTTGGCAATTTGTTGCTCGAGGCTTTGCCGCTGACGGTCGAGTTCGCGGCTGCGGGTACCGCACCACAGGGTGGCGATACAAAAGATGATGATGATGATGAAGGTGATGCCGGTGGGATCAGACTGCAGGAGCAGTTGCCAGACACCTTTCATGCCCAGCAGCCAGGCCGCGAACAGGAACATCCCAATCAGCGTGAACCACTCGAACAGAATGGGTTCAATCTTGCTGCGCGGGTTTGACCATGGCAGCCGCAAGAACCGGATCTTCACTGTCTCTCCTCGTCGCCACGGCGATGGTGCACGCAGCTTATTTGTTTTTATAGCGCTATTTTAACGTCCAGCGCGATGACTCAGGTTTTTGGGCCTGCATTAGGATCAAAACGGCAGATCAGCACGAACATAGTCTCTTGCGGCGAATCCTCATCTGGTTTGATCCATACACCCGGTGTCTCATCGACTTTGATTGCATCGCCAATACCCATACGGTAGGGAAACGATGAATAACGCAGGGTACGCATCGCACGCGCCGCACAATCCACTTCCCACAATAATGTCACGGACAGGCTGCCTTGTGGCGTCGGCTCGCGATATTCAATCAGCATCCACATGCGCGTGGTATCGCCACCGGGTCGGAAAAAATCATTGATGTAGAACGCCTGACCATCTTTGACATCAATTAGCTTCCACTCTGCGCGCGCCGACGAGAAACAGCAAAACATCAACAGCGCGGCAATGAGGGATCGCATCATCAGCTTCAATCAACTTTTGAGGATTCAGTTAAATCGTACGACCACCATCAATCGGCATTTCCAGACCCGTTAGAAACTCGGCCGCGTCAGTCGCGAGAAAAACTGCTGCTGCTGCCATATCTTTCGGCTCACATAAGCGACCGAGCGGAATGGTCGATAAAAAGCGAGCGCGATTCTCCGGTGTATCTGGCATGCCCATAAAATCTTCCAGCAAGGCCGTCGCACCCATCACCGGGCACAAGGCATTGACGCGTATTTTGTCCGGTGCCAATTCAACCGCCATCGCCTTCGATAGCAGATTCACCGCGCCTTTCGAGCTGTTATACCAGCATAAACCAGGGCGCGGGCGGATGCCAGCGGTGGAGCCGACGTTAATAATCAGGCCACCCTTGCCGCGCGCACGCATCACCGGCACGACAGCATGCGCCATGTGATAAATCGATTTCACATTGACATTAAAAACCCGGTCGAAGGTTTGCTCATCCACTTGCAGCATCGGCTGATTGCGATGGGTGGTACCAGCGTTGTTAATCACAATATCGGGCACACCAAAGCTATCGACACAGGCTTGCACCATCGCTTGTACAGAAGCGCCATTAGCGACATCAGTTGCAACTGCCTTGGCATTGGCGCCGAGCGACTTTGCTACGCGCTCACCGGCTTCGGCATTGATATCGGCAACAATCACCTTCGCACCCTCGCGCACATACGCCTCTGCCATGCCGGTACCAAAGCCGCTACCTGCGCCGGTGATGATGGCAACTTTGCCTGCTAGCTGTCCCATGCTGTCTCCAAAAGCTCAAAATGATTTTTTATTTTTACTAAGAAAAACTACGATCGAATACATTGCATGACGTACGGCGAGAAGGCGCACCTATGCCACCATCTCAACACGGCGCGCAATCACCCGTGGTGTAGAACCACTGTTTTAGTGGTGCTGAATTCTTCTAAAGCGATGAAGCCTTTCTCCCGCCCATGGCCACTTTTCTTCATGCCACCAAACGGTAACTCCACGCCACCACCAGCGCCGTAGCAATTAATGAAAACCTGACCGCTTTGCATGCGCTTCGCTACCCTCGCCTGCCTTGCGCCGTTTTCAGTCCAGATGCCAGACACCAAACCGTATTCGGTGGCATTGGCGAGTTGTATCGCATCTTCTTCGTCTTTGAATGACATCGCGGACAGCACCGGGCCGAATACTTCCTGGCACGCTAGCCGGTGATCTCGAGGTACCGCACCGAACAGTGCTGGCGCTACGAAGTAGCCCTCTTTAGAGCAGCCATCGGCAACCTTACCTTCAGCCAGTAGCGGCACGCCGGTTTTGACGGCATCATCAATAAAGCCACGCACACGCTCGTATTGTTTACGGTTGACGATAGGCCCGCAGTCAAAATCCATCTCAGGCGTTCCGACCTTCACCTTACTGAAAGCCTCGGCCACGCGCTTGATAAATTGATCATAGATGCTTTGCTGAATCAGCAAACGGCTACCCGCCGAGCAGGTCTGACCAGCATTCTGCGTAATGGCCTTGATGATGATAGGCAGCGCTTTATCAAGATCGGCGTCTTCAAACACAATCTGCGGCGATTTACCGCCGAGTTCCAACGTACATGGCACGGCATTAGGCGCGGTTGATTGCTGCACCATCGCACCAACTTCCGGTGAACCGGTGAAGCTGGCGTAATTAATGTCAGGGTGTGCGGTGAGTGCAGCACCCGCCTCATGTCCATACCCGGTTACTAGATTTAGCGCACCCGGTGGCAAGCCAGCTTCGACTAACAGTGCCGCGAGTTTCAGACCTGACATGCAGGCATCTTCAGACGGTTTCAGCACAACCGCATTACCCGCGGCCAATGCGGGTGCCACGGTGCGGCCGAACATCTGCGCCGGATAATTCCAAGGAATGATGATCGCCACTACGCCATGCGGCTCATACACCAACTGCGCGTTATAACCATTGAGATAAGGAATCTGCTTACCGTGCAGCTTGTCGGCAGCACCACCGTAGTATTCGAAATAACGCGCGACAGCGACCACATCCGCGCGCGCGACTGACAAAGGCTTGCCCGTATCGCGCAATTCAATCTGCGCGATTTCCTCGGCATGTTGGACGATTAGCGTGGCTGCTTTAGTGAGAATACGTCCGCGCTCGGTGGCGGTCAGCTGGCCCCAGGCACCGTCCATCGCAGCGCGCGCTGCTTTTACTGCGCGATCGATATCCTCAGGGGTGCCGCGATCAATGCTGGCGTACGGTTTGGCATCACAAGGGTTAATCACTTCAATGGTTTGTCCGCCGCTAGCAGATCCCCATGTGCCGTTAATCAGCAAACTCGGCATAACGCTCTCCAAGATTTTCTATTAAAAGATGATTCAAAAAATATTTGGCAACTACGTATTCGTTTTATTTGTGCTGATCGTCATGTGACACAAGCTCACGGCGTTGCAAGCTTCTCACTTTGCAACTCGCCGCGCTCCAGCGTCAGCGTCGCATCAGGCAGATCACGCATCAGGCTACGGTTTGATTCAGTCACCATGATGCACAACGCCGGGTCACTCTGGTGCAAGCGACGTAAAGACTCAGCGTATTGATTCGCCAGTACCGGGGCCAATCCTTGAAACGGCTCGTCCAGCAATACAAAGCGGGTTCCTACCATCAACGCTCTTCCGAGTGCCGCCATCTTGCCCTGCCCGCCAGATAACGCTGCACCAGAGCGCGCCAACATGGGCGCCAATTGCGGCACCACGTCGAGTACGCGATCTAGCCGTTGTGAAATTTCGTGGGTCGGTAAGCCGAGAACCTCGCACGGCAGTCGCAGGTTTTCTTCGACCGTAAACGTCGGGTAAATCACGCGATCTTCCGGCGCATAACCAATCCCCAGCGCAGTACGCCGATGCCCGGGTGCACCCCCGAGGTCAATGCCGTCCAAGGTGATGCGCCCAGCTGAAATTGGCAGTAGGCCCATGATTGCTCTGAGCAACGTCGTCTTGCCGGCACCATTGCGTCCAACCACCGCCAGCAACTGGCCCGGCGGCAGCGACATATCGATCTCACGCAGCACGGTGATGCCGGCAATACTCGCGCTTACTCGCTGCAGCTTCAGCATCTCATTCCCCGATCACGTTAGCGCGAATCTCGGCATTCGCCAGAACCTCGGCAGGTGGGCCGTCTGCAGCGATACGCCCCGCAATCCAAGCGGCGACGCGGGTGGCGTACTGTGAAACGATATCAACATCATGCTCGACAAATATCGCGCTCACTTGTTGTTCGTCGAGCGCACGCATGATGGTAGCCATCAGGCCATGCTTTTCTTCACTGGAAACGCCCGAGGTCGGCTCGTCGAGAATCAGCAGTCGTGGCTGCATCACCAGCGCCATTGCGATATCTAGCAACTTGCGCTGGCCTTCTGGCAAAGCGCTTGATATTTCATCGGCACGATCAATCAGGCCCACCATCTCCAACACATGATCAATCGCATCTGCATCTACGGCGTTTTGCAAGGCAGTCCAGACACTCAAGCGATTTCGCTTACCCGCTGCCGCAATACGCACACAATCACGCACCGTATGTTCATTGAATAGCTGAGGCAACTGAAACGAACGTACCATGCCCCGTCGTGCAATCTCG